>JBEBGH010000261.1:0-7636 GCA_040081565.1 Pirellulaceae bacterium | reverse complement strand
TGTTCGCATTGCCGTGCGATGAACGCATCATTCCACATCGCCAGAGCTTGCTGCACGGTCACGGAATTTTCGCGTCCGGGCGTTATCGTGTCGCCCGCCGGACAATCAAGCGACTCCATAAACGGATCGGGGAGTGTCCGAAACAAAAACCGGTAAATGCTGCGGCGATTCCCCAAGGGGCTACCGAGGTCAAATTTGCTGTAGTCGATGATCGGCGTCACATGAGAGCCGGGTTTCAAATCGAACTGTCGATCACTAGGGCCGCCCATTCGCAGGTCAAGTTTACCTGCTACAGTCAGCACGGCGTCGCGAACGCTTTCGGCGTCCAGTCGGGTGCGGTTCATTCGCCACAGAAACTGGTTGTCGGCATCCAGCGTCATCGATGCCGAATCGTTTGGCCGGCCCGCTGATGCTTGGCGATAGGTCGCACTGGTTACGATCAGACGATGAAGTTGTTTGAGCGATTGGCCGTTGTCGCGAAACCAGACGGCCAGCCAATCGAGCAATTCGGGGTGCGAGGGAACTGCTCCCATGCGTCCAAAATCATTCGGAGTCGCCACGATGCCGCGGCCAAAATGCAATTGCCAGACGCGATTGACGATCGAACGCCATGTCAGTGTGTTCTTGGGGTCCGTCAGCCAACGCGCAAGTGCCGCGCGTCGTTCTCCTTCGTCGGCCAAATCGTTGAGCAAAAACCGAGCAGGAAGTTCGCTAATACAAGCGAGCGATCCTGGCGCAGCTTCGGCAAGTGGTTGCCGAATATCACCTCGCTTCAAGATGTGAATCGGTCTTGGTCCTGGCGGAGGTTTATGTCCGCCGTCGGGTTCAAATTCATCGGTCGCGGCGTAGACATAGGAAGGTGCAGGCAGCCGCGCCAATGCAGCTTCAATTTTTGCCACCTGCTGGTACCGAGCCAGTTCAATTTTCTGATCCTTCGTTCGCTTCTCGGAAGCTTCCGCCAGAATCGCTTCGATATTTGCCGGCATCGTCGCGATGTAGACGGAAGTTGGCGAGTCGGAAATCGCGATCCGGATCCGACCGATCAGATGCCGACCCCCATGTAGTTGCTTGACGACGACGGTGAGTTTTTGACCTGCGGACCACGATTGCTTTTCTTTGAATTCGAAAACGGCCGAGTGGGATTGTCCGACCTTTGGATAAATTCCCCAAGCGGTTTGCGGGTTACCATCGATCGCACGGGCAATCCCCCAGTCGGCTTGTTCGAAGTCCGCGGTGGCACGCGCGATTTCCTGGCGGCTTCCGTCGACGCCACCCGAAAAAATCTCCAGCTCGGACAAGTGCAGGTTGCCGTTGTCTTGCCGACCTGGACCTTTGTGAGGCAGGCTGTCATCGACTAGTGTCTCCAGCCGCAAAGCCGGAAATTCTCCGGCAGGCGGAGCAAACGAAATCGTGTAAGTGTCTTGTTCAGGATTGGTTCCGCTGGCCAGAACAGAGTGCTCTTCCAGCGGCGTCAATGTAGCCCCGCCAGCCGAAAGTGCGGTTTCGGGAGCAAGCGATTTCCAAGCTGCTCGTGCTTTTGTTAATTCCAGTTCCCAGGTCGCAACTTCTTGTTGGACTACTGGCGACAACAGTTCTTCGCTGCGTGCCGGGCTCATGCCCTCCAGTTCTCGTTTTCGTTCACGCAGAGAACGCCGCTGCCGACTAACAACGGGGTCTGTATCGAACGCCCGATTCGCGCGTTCAATTCCAGAAAACACCGCTTGGAGAGCATAGTAATCGGCTTGAGAGATCGGGTCGAACTTGTGGTCGTGGCAGCGCGCACATTGCACCGTCGAGCTGACAAAATTGTTCATGACATTGGAGATCATGTCGTCACGGTCCAAGTAGTGACCGATCTGCCGGTCGAGTGTGTCCTCGCGGATGTCTCGCAAGGAACTTTCGTCCCACGGGCCCGCCACGAGAAAGCCCAACGCAACGGTCGCGGAAGGGTCATCGGGAAACAAAACATCGCCCGCGATTTGTTCCTGGACGAAGCGCTCGAAGGGTTTGTCCGAATTGAGCGCGTTGATCAAATAGTCTCGATACGGCCAAGCGTTCTCGCGAATCCGATCTTGATCATGACCATGCGTTTCCGCGAAATGCGCCGCGTCCATCCAATGCCGCGCCCAGCGTTCACCGTAGCGCGGTGAGGCGAGCAGTTCATCGACCAGTTGCTCGTAGGCATCGGTAGCTTGATTGGTAACGAATTCTTCGATTTCTTCGGGAGTTGGCGGTAGACCGATGAGGTCGAAATACACGCGGCGAATCAGGGTACGACGGTCGGCTTCCGGCGAGGGCTCCAGGCCGAGCGCCGACAATTTGGCGCGAACAAAGGCATCCAGTTCGTTGCGACAACCGGTTTGCAATACTGGAATTGGCCGTGACAACAACGGCTTCAACGACCACCAATCCAGCGCTGTCGCCTTGGCCGCCGCGCTCACATCCGTCCACTCTGCTCCTTGATCGATCCAGCGGCGTAGCACATCAATCTGGTCGGCAGTCAGTGGTTTGCCCTCCGGGGGCATTTGCATGCCAGCGACCATGCCACTCACGAATTTAATCAGATTGCTCTCGCCGCTTTTTCCGGGAACGATGTTCGGCGAGTGTTCGTCGCCGCCGCTCAATGCGTGATCACGTTGATCCAGGCGAAATCCACTTTCTTGCTCATCCGGTCCGTGGCACCGCAAACATTTTCCGGACAAAATTGGCCAAACATCGCGTGCAAAATCAATACGATCTTCGCGCCCGGCCGAGGCAGCTGCCACATTTTGCGCGACAATCGTTTGCGTGGAGTCAAGAATCGAAAACGAAAGAGCAATGACAAAAGCGGCAACCGCGCAAACACCGACGGCCGTACGATTCGTTTGCCGAAATAGAATTTGCTCTGGCACGCCTGGTCTGCCTTTCTTAACCATCAGCATAAGCAGAACATCCCCGTTCTACTATCCTGGAAACGCGTAGAGGTGGGAGGTAAGTTTTATCTGCCGCGGTTCTCGCGATTGTTGTTCGCGGCGGAGGCGGCCTCGATGGCTTGGCGTTGTTGTTCGTTGTAAAAGTCGGTCGACAACGGTCGGCGTTTCGCACCATCAGCGATTTGTTCGAGCAATTCCAACATGGCCGCCACGATTTTTGGCTCGGCATCGATTTCCAGTCCCGCCGTTCGCGCGGGCCAAGTCGTGTAGCCGCCCAAAGCGTGTTGTTCGGGTGGCGGAATATAACCCTCCGCGCCATTGGCCAATTCCATCACGACCAGTGGTTGCAGCGGTGACTGGGCCTTGAGCTTCAGCCCGGTGATCCCGAAGACTTCGTTGGGAAGAGCGGCGATTGCTAGGTCGCCAATCCGAATCGCTTGAAGCGGTACCTCCGCCGTCGGGTTCTCATGTAGCCAGACTGCTTGTTCGGCGTAGACTTCGGGCAAGTCTTTCGGTCGTCGCTCGCCGCGGGCCAGATTGAGTTCGCGGGCCCATTTCAAACGTTCTTCAGATGGGAGCCGACGCGAAAGTTTGAGCCGAGTCTGCGCCGTCTCCAGCTTCA
Source organism: Pirellulaceae bacterium (assembly GCA_040081565.1). Taxonomy (GTDB): domain Bacteria; phylum Planctomycetota; class Planctomycetia; order Pirellulales; family Pirellulaceae; genus BJ22. The sequence continues at coordinate 4,102 of JBEBGH010000261.1, read as the reverse complement.
CCGAATTTCGAAACTCGATTGACTCCATTGATTTAAGGGCGATCGAAGCCAATCCCTCGGCATACTGCTTACTGGAAAAGTCCGCACGTGGCGGCTGACTATAGTCCATCCAGTGCAAGTCGCCGCTGGTTCCTTGGGACATGATCGCCAAGAACGGACGCGAAGACTGCGTGGCAACGTTCGGCTGCAGTTTTGCTTCCACCAGACCGGCGAATTCGCCAAAGTAATCGGCAGAAAATCCCTCGCCTGCTCCAAAATAATGCATCGAGTAGTTTGCGAGGAGACACAGCGGCTGGCGATCGGCCGTCTGGATGCTCACCAAACTAAGTTGGGTGTCGACCGGTCCCGCAGGCCCCGTGTATTCGGGGTTTTGGTAACCGGGATGCATCATCGCACGCACGGTGACTTGACCAAACGGATCGGTACCGAAGGCGGCCGGATGTTTCAGCCATCGCCGGCAATGCGTATGGTCCGGTGCTTCAACGACCGACCAACCGATCCGCGCGGGGCGAAGATCCGAAACGGCCGCCACAATCCCTTGACTGACTTGGTCGATGAGCTGCGCGGTATACGCTTCATCCTTCCGCGTGCCCAAGCAAAAATCCATCACGCTCGGTGCAGAATGGGTATGAGTCGCCGCGATCAAGATCTGTTCGGGTTGAATCTTTGCGGACTCAGCTACTCGGTTTTTGATGGCGTCGCACACATCTGTCGGAATCATGCAGGAATCGACGACAGCGATGGCCAGCGTTTGTTTGCCGTCGGACAAGGCAACGCATCGTGAGCGAAGCGGATCATCGATGCGATTCGACACTTGTTCGAGGAAACCGCCATTTCGAATCGCCGGCAGGACGCGCGGGCTGATGTCGACAACCGAGCAACCGGCCATCAACTGCTCGTCAGCAACGAGAGGACTGGTTGTCGACAATAATAACACGCCAACCGCAAGGAAAACGTGTGCGATCCAAGAGGTTTGCTTCATTGATCGGCGAGCAGTTAGGCTGTTGGAACTCACGATTACTTTTTCGAAGCGGAAATGAGATCGGTAACTTCTTTTGTCATTTTCTCGCCTTTAAGTCCGATCGAAATCGCTTCGTTGATCGCGTCTTCGAGAGCGACTCCCTTTTGCGTCGCGCGGTAAATTGCCCAGCAAGCTCCAACTCGTCCCCCGGCTCCGCAGTGAAAGAGAACTTTTTCATTGTCCCCTGCCCCGTCCAGAGTTTTGTAGAGTTCAGCCAATTGTTCTTTTGACAATTCGCTTGGTCCGGAACAGGGAAGGGAAACTATTCGGAAACCTTCCTTTTCAGCCCATGCAGCTTCGTCCCATTTGGCTTCGCCTTTTTTGCGAAGCGATACGATGGTCTTGATTCCCTTTTTGCGAAAGACTTCTGTGTCGGCAGGATCGATCGCGCCTGCAAACACAATGTTGTCAAGTTCCGTGGGGTTAACCGTTTTTCCAAGCTCGATTTTCTTGATCAGCGCGGCGGTTTTTGGTTGACGGCTGGAGGTCTTGTCTTCCTTAGGAAAGTCCGCGGGTACGGCTTGAGTGACTTTGCCGGTCGCTACCCATTCGGCACCCCGTTGCAACAACGTAATGAACCCGACGCTGGCTTGCGAATAGTCGGCATGTCCCAAAGTCGTGTGGAGCACACGGCCTTGGCCATAGGTAATCGCCATGACCACTGGTTCGTGTCGTCCTGTTCCCCCTTGGTCCTTGGCGGCAAAAGAAGACGCGAGGACTTCCAGGTTTTCGCCTGGTCCGCGGAGCCGATCATAAAGTTCATCTTTGGTGTGAAGCCATTTTTCCGGCAGGCCTTGCATCACGGGATGATCAGGTTTGCGGGATTGCACAACGAATTCGTGTTGTGAGCCGTGGCTGCCCCCGTTGCCTTCAGCGGTGTCTCGCGTCAGCTTCGAATTGTCGTCGTAGTAGATGTAAGGTCCATTCTTTGCGGTTCGATTGCCCCAGCCGCCGAGCCCGATCATCTTGTTGTACTCGACCCACTCCGGGAACGCATTGTCGGCCGCATGCACAACGACAAAGCCTCTACCGTCGGCCACAAATTTCTCAAAAGCCTCTTCGGTCGATTTCTTCCAAGGCTCGCCGTTGTAATTCGAAACGACGACATCGAACTTGGAAAAGTCTGGCGCAAAGTTTTCATCAATGCCTTTGGGGGCCGTGCGAGCCAGATCAACCGTGAACAATCCGGTTTCCAGCAGATAACCACGCATCATCTCAGTCGTCTTTGGCCAGATTCCGTGGTTGTTCTGTCCGTCCACGATCAAGACTCTAATTTTTTTTCCGCCATCATCAGCCGCTTTCGCAGAATTTTGCCAACCACTGGCCGTAGCCGAAGAAAAAGCGAGCGAAGTTGCCAGAATAACGAACAACGCGGAAGAAATGACGTTTCGACGCCGCATGGGATCACCTGAATAGTTGAAATCTAATGACATTGCCGGACCATAATTGTAACCCATTTGCAGATGCGGTTTGAACCTGGTCAGCCGTCAATGTTGTCAAAAGGGAACCATGGAGTGTAAAATCCATGGAACGCTTGTCCTTCAGATCGGTTGTGTTCCCATCTATTAACGAGTATTTACGAGTGCCAGCCATGAATCAGAGTAAATCGTTTTCGCTTAAGACCGTGACCTACATGGGTGTTGGCAGTTTGATCTTGGCAAGTGTATTCGTGGGCGGCTTTTTGGTCGGCGATTTCAGAAAGTCACCGGACGAAATTTCGAAATTGCTGCCCTTGGTACTTCAGGCGGATACAGCCTCGGCCAGCAAATCTGTGTCTGTTGCCACGGCGAGGATGAATGAAGACGTCGAGTGCGTTTACATCCTGGACCACGTAGCCCAAAATCTCGTTTGCTTCGTGATGGATTACAAAAACCGTACCCAACCGGTCGGCACCTATGTCACCAGCCTGAAGGCCTTGTTTCCCGGTGCCAAACAAGGCGACCTTGATCTGAGCATGGTCACCGGCTTCATCAGTTCAAATGAAGGTGGTCGAACGGCACCGCTGCGGTTTGCCGAGAATATCTGTTACGTCCTCGAAGGCAATACCGGTGTGATCGCCGGCTTTACATTTCAGTTCAATCAAACTGGAATTCGCGCGGCCAGCGCTGAACGAGGCGAGCTCGTCCCTATTTGGAAGGGGATGTTCCGCGACCCAAGTCTCAATCCAAAACCAGTGGATGCGAAAGCCGCGGGCGACAAAGCCAAAGACAAAGCTGCCCCAGCCGCCGACGACAAGAAAAAATAACCGTTGTTTAACGTCAGGTGTTGAGTGGAGCCGTTGGAGAAATGGTTAAAGCTGTTCGGGCTGACGTCCTTTCGCCAAGGTCAGCGCGAAGTCATCGAAGCGATTTTGTCCGATCGTGACACTCTCTGTATCATGCCGACCGGCGGCGGGAAGAGTCTTTGTTATCAGTTGCCAGCTCTGGCACGCGAGGGAGTGACACTGGTTGTGTCCCCCTTGATCGCGTTGATGAAGGATCAGGTCGACACTCTCAATGGCCGGGGCATTCCGGCAACTTGCATCAACAGTTCGATGAATGCCGGTGAGCAGCACGACCGGATCGGCCGAATGATGGAGGGGGAATACAAGCTGGTCTACATTGCCCCCGAGCGTTTGCGACACGTTGGTTTTCTACGCGCCTTGTCTCGAGTCAACGTGAAGCTGTTGGCGATCGATGAAGCGCATTGCATCAGTCAGTGGGGTCACGACTTTCGCCCTGATTACGCACGGCTGGGGAAGTTTCGCGAAAGGCTGGGGAATCCGCAAACCGTAGCTTTAACGGCCACAGCAACTGCCACTGTGCGGGCCGACATTCAAGCGGTTCTTAATTTGAACGAGCCTGCGGTTTTTGTTTCCGGCTTCGCCCGCGAAAACCTGAGCTTGAGGGTCGAGACGCCCAAATCGAACTCGGAAAAAGACAATCGGGTCATTGAGTTTCTCAAGACGAAACCGGGTAACGGGATCATCTACGCTTCGACCAGAAAGTCCTGCGAACACTTGGTGGAACTGTTGCAGCAAGAATTCAAACAGTCGCCCGAGTTTTATCATGCCGGCATGTCACACGCCGATCGACATCGCGT
>JBEBGH010000260.1:0-7665 GCA_040081565.1 Pirellulaceae bacterium | reverse complement strand
GGATTGCGGCGGCGGGCTCGGTAATCGTCATCATCACGGCCTCTTGGCTTGCCTTTTTTGCTGGACGTAGTCGAGTCTTTCGCGGCATATTTCTCTTATTACTGGTTACAACATTGGCTCTACCGGGACCTTTGATTGGATCGTTGGTCTTTCAGTTGACGATGATTTCAAGTGCGCCATCTTGGATTGCTTTTTTTGATCGGACTATTGCCGCTCCGACATTGGCGTCATCGTTGTTTGTTTGGCCGGTCGTGGCCCTTATGGTCTGGCAAGTTTTCAAGGGAACCGATCGGAATTTGTTTGCTCAAGCTCAACTCGACGGGGCCAGTTGGTATCGACAGTTGGTTTCGATTGTCTGGTCAAAATCAAAAGGGATTTTCGTTGGCATCTGGGGTATTGCGTTCGTTTTGATCCTCGGTGAATTGTCCGCTTCGCAGATGGTGCAAGTTGCCGGGGTCGACACATTGCCACGTTTGACTTTAGGGCTGTTGCATTCGGGGGTCGATGAAAAAACAGCGGCCGTGACTTTCTTGACCATGGTTTTCGGCGGGAGTTTGACGGCAATTGCGTTTCTGATTTTGTGGTCCGGCGGCCGGCGTCGTCAAAAATGATTTCGACACAATGATGAAATCGTCTACAATAAGAATCAAGGCAAGGGACTGCAGCAACCAGGAAGGACCGAGGAAAATTGAATTCTAATTGTTACTCTTTGTTGGGCTTGTCGAGTCCTTGCAGGGCCCTTTCCCCATCGGTCATCCTTTTGATCGTTTCGATCTTGGCCTGTTCCGGGATGGTTTGGAGCGATGAAATCGTTTTCGTTCAGAATGAAAAAGAACACCGATTGCGCGGTGAAATTCTTGTGACGGCTGAGGACGAAAGCTGTTTGTTTCGGGATGTTGACTCGCGACTCTGGCTAATCAAGTCCGATGAAATAAAGTCAAAAACCGACGTCCAAGAGGCTGTGCCACCGCTGACACAAAAGGAAGTGGCAGCCAACGTACTCGCCAGTCTTCCCGCCGATTTTCGAACAGAGTCGACCGATCATTTTGTGGTCGCTTACAACACGGAACGTGCTTACGCGAAATACATTGGGGGCCTCTACGAACGCCTGTTGCGCGGGTTCACCAACCACTGGAAAAGCAAACGCAAGTGGAAATTGAAAGAGCCCGCAGAACCGCTCGTGGCGATTGTATTCCGAAATTACGAGGAATATGCGGCATTCGTCAAAAACGATATTGGCATCGATCCGCCTGCAACCATGGTGGCGTACTACAACCTGATGACCAATCGCGTTGTGATGTACGATTTGACCTCGCAGTTGGTGAAGCCTGGACAAAAGCTGGAAGACGATCGGCAAATTATGGAAATCCTCGCCAACCCCAACGCGATCGCGATGATCACGACGATCATCCACGAGGGCACTCACCAGTTGATGTTCAATTTGGGTATGCAGCAGCGGTTGGCCGCAACGCCAATTTGGGTTAACGAAGGCTTGGCGATGTACTTCGAACCGCCCGATTTGTCGGCGAATTCGGGTTGGCGAGCGATCGGTCAGATCAACCAGTTGCGGTTAACCACCTTCCGCCAGGCGCTGGCGGCGCGGCCTCGGGCCTCTGGTCAGCTGGAGTTGATGTTAACGGACGACGCAGTGTTTCGCGATCAGGAACAGTTGTTGGATCGCTATGCCGAGGCATGGGGCTTCAATTACTTTTTGCTGACGAAATATTCGAAGGAATACGTTGACTACTTGAAATTTTTGAGCGAGAAGCCGCCGTTGGTGGAAGATTCTCCGGAAACCCGACTGGCAGACTTCCGCAAGTTTTTGGCCAAAGATCTGGCCGAGTTGGACCGCGAATTTATTGACTTCATTCGGAATCTGCGCTGATGGAGTACTACAGTTGTGAACGATCTCGACAATTGGACCGGCTGGCGATTGAGCATTTGGGGCTGAACAGCCTGGTACTGATGGAGAATGCCGGTAGAGGCTGCGCAGAAATAATTGCGAGACGTCAGCCTGATTGCGCGTGGGTCCTGTGTGGTACAGGGAATAACGGGGGCGATGGTCTGGTGATTGCCCGCCATCTTCAGATTGCTGAGATTCCCTGTCGGATAATTTTGTTGGGAAGTGTCGAGCGTCTCAGTCCCGATGCATCGACCAATTTTGACGTCGCAAGTCGATTAGGGTTGGAGATTGCGGTTGTCGAAAAATCTACGATCTTCGAGGAATTGAAAGCCGCAAACACCACGATCATCGTCGATGCAATTTTGGGGACTGGGAGTCGAGGCGCGCCAGAAGGCATTTACGCCGAGGCGATTCGGTGGGCCAATCGCCAACCCGCCTATCGGGTTGCGATCGATATTCCCAGCGGTTTGAACGCGGATACCGGCGAAGTGATTGGCGATTGCTTTTCCGCAGATGAAACGCTTGCGATCGCCGTTCCCAAACTTGCTTTTCGGGATTTGATCGACCGCCTTCCAGTCGGCAGGGTCACGGTCGTGCATTTGGGCGTTTCGGTTCCAGCCTTGACGGACTTTGGTTGATCCCGGACGGCCAGCGTCGACGTGCTATCATCGACTTCGGTATTTACCTGTTTCGCGAAATTTTAGTAAGATAGCGAAAGATTCCAAAGCGTTTTTCAGCCCGTCCGGATGATATCAGGGAATTCTTGGTAGAAACAACATGTACACGAAAATAGCGCTGGTTCTGATCGCTACCTTAGCCATTTCCTCCAACGGCTTCGGCCAAAGACAAGCCAAAGAGGTGAAGCGGCTCCAAATTACCCCCTTTACTGCAGAAGACTTGGTATTGTTGCTCTCGAAAGCTGATGGATCAGAAAATCGTCTAGGGATCGATTTTGACCTCTTTGAACCAGTGACCGTTACGGAAAAAATTCAGTTTTCTTTCAACACCGACGACCCACGTGTTGCTCAGTTAGTCGATCAATTTGTTGCAGAATTGACGCGATTGAATCGGGAGAAACAAAGTGGAGCGGCCAAGCAGCTAACGCCAAATCCAGTAACAGCTCAACCGCGATCCGAGACGTTTGGCGCGCCCCCTTCGCGGGGATTCGAGGGCGGCACGGGCGGAGACCAAAGATCGCCAGCAGGTCGAGACGATTCGAGTGCGTTTCCTGGTTCAAAGGGCGCGTCTGCAAATCCCGATACGACCCGCCCGTTTAGTTTTGGTCGTGAGAATACATTGAATAATGCCGGGTTTGAAGCGCGCGGCTCGGGGCTCCTGCCCTCTGTCGGTAATCCATTACAGCCAACCGAGTGGAATAGTCGTTCGAAGACTCAACCGCAAGAAAGCACGGACGGTCTTCGAACAACTGGCATTGGAACGAACACTTACGCACAAGTTCCCCCGCAACGAACCACAGGGGCTTCTTCTTCGATGCAATTTCCAAACAGCCAGCCCTTGGATTATCAACACGCGATTACTCCGCGGGAGATTGACAGCCAGTTAGACGAGGCTTATCGCCAAGGATTTGCTGCCGCTCGCGCAAAGGCGGAAGCTCAAGTTCCTTCGTTTGCCACAGGGCTTACCGGCGAAATTCCAGGCAAATCGCCGCTGGCAAAATTTGACTCAGATTCAACCTTGGAGAACTTGAAGCGTCAAATGGCGTTTCTCTGGTTCATGTTGCTCTTTTCGATTGCCCTGAATTTTTACTTGGCGTTTTTGGCACGCAGTTTTTACACTAGGTATCAGGATCTGGCAGATGAGCTGCGGGAGACGTTTACGAGTTCAACGTAACGCCGCTATTTGCGGAGCTTAGTGAGCAAAAGATCAGTTTGTTTGTAAGTTTTTGAGGAATCACTTTTTTTGAAAATCGATCTTTACGAGTTTGCAAAAGATCGGCACAATCTGAAAAAGTCTGACTAAATCCAATGACTGGTGCAAGTCGGATGAAAGGGACCGTTGGCGAAAAAAGGATTTTCGTTGCCGGTCAGAATGAAATCATACAAAACAGCAAGGAGTGCTGACGTGAAAAAAACGCAATGGATTGCGAATCTTATGCTTGTCGCCGCCTGCGGCGTCCTTCTTCCACAATCAGCTATGGCTCAAACCAACGTCGCCATTGTCGACTTGGGAGTCGTCTTCGAGAAGCACGCCGAATTTCAGAACCAGCTCAAGTTGCTGCGTCAGGAAGCTGAAGGCCTGCAAAAAGACGTAATGCAAAAGCGTCAAGAACTTCAGGCGAAAATGGAAGAGACCAGCGGTCTCTACAACTCCAATTCGCCAGAGTTCAAGCAGCGTGAAAAAGACCTGGCGCTTCAAGCCGCTCAGTTGGATCTCGATGCCCGCGAAAAAGTTCGCGAGTTGACGGTTCGTGAAGCAAACATTCACTACAACACGTACAACGAAGTGAGCAAGTACATTGAAGAATACAGCACAAAAAATGAGATTCGATTGGTAATGCGGTACACGGGCGGAGATATGAAGCCGAACGACCCGGATTCGATCATGCAGCAGATTAACGGTGCCGTGGTGTTCTACCGTCCAGAAAAAGATATCACGAACGCAATTGTTCAATTCATGGCCGCTACCAAGAGCGGCGTGAACGGCCAATAGTTTTGCGAGGCTTTTCGATAAACTTTCAATAGACAAGGACTAGAGACTTGCACTCGCAACGTTACCAACAGACAATTTCCCGCCGTACCATTGTCACTGGCTTTGGTTTCTGGAGTGGCTTGGACATCACGGTCGAGTTTCGTCCTGCACCCGTCGGGCACGGAATTGCGTTTATTCGCCGGGACCTGCCCGGCTTGCCTGTGATTCCGGCCAATATCGATCATCGCGCTGATGGCCCTCGCCGCACGACGTTGTCACGCAATGGAACCGCTGTAGATATGGTGGAGCACATTCTGGCAGCCTTGGCCGGTCTGCAAATCGACAATTGTCAGGTTTGGGTTGATCGTTCGGAGATGCCGGGGTTTGATGGCTCAAGTCTGCCGTTTGCTGAGGCTTTAACCCAGGTCGGAATCGTACGTCAGACACAATGGCGCTCACGACTGTTGGTCGATCAAGTGTACCAGGTTGGTGATGACTCTTGCTGGATCAAGGCTGAACCGAATCCGCTTGGTACTTGCGATTTGCATTACGAGTTGTCGTATCCGGAAGAACCGGCGATTGGTGATCAAAAATATTCGGCGACTCTCGGTGGACGTGGTTTCCTGTCCGAGATCGCACCAGCTCGTACATTCGTAACTCGAATCGAGGCTGATTCGCTGCGGCAACAAGGGTTGGGGCGGCGTGTCAACTACAACGATATTCTTGTCTTTGAAGCAGCGGGACCGATCAACAATACGTTGCGCTATCCCGATGAATGCGCACGCCACAAGCTGCTGGACATGATTGGTGATTTTGCTTTGGCAGGTTGTGATTTGGTCGGCAAATTTACAGCCTTTCGAAGTGGACACAAGCTCAATGCCGAACTCATTCGTCAACTGACCAACCAATTTGTTTTGGATCAAAGTCGACGCAAGTCGGCTTAACTTATTTGCGGGGTATTTCTGTGGACATTATTCCTATCCAACAAAACGCGTCCTCATCGGCCAATCCCATGCCAACCAAAATTTCCAAACTTGCCGATGTCGATCCGCGTGCTCAGATTGGCCCCGGTGTCGATATCGGTCCGTTTTGCGTAGTGGGGCCAAACGCCGTTATTGGTGCGGGAACTCGCTTGATAAACAACGTTACGATTTCGGGCGTTGTGACCATTGGTGAAAATAATGTAATTTGGCCCGGAGCCTGTCTCGGCGGTGAACCGCAAGATATCAGCTATCGCGGGACCGCAACCCAGGTTGTCGTCGGAGATCGAAATATCATTCGCGAAAACGTTACGATTAATCGAGGTTCCGAAAAAGAAGAGGGATTAACTCAACTCGGCAACGATTGTTACCTGATGGCTTGTTCTCACATCGGCCACGATTGCTATGTCGGTGATCGGGTGATTATCGGCCAAGGCTCAATGCTGGGCGGACACTCGCACATTCATTCGTTTGCCGGGTTGTCCGGCGGCGTGGCTGTCCATCATTTCGCGTCGGTTGGCAGCTATGCCTTCGTCGGCGGCGTGAGCAAGGTCATGCAAGACATCCCGCCCTACATGTTGGCCGATGGAAATCCCGCACGTTGCAAATGCACAAACATTGTGGCCTTGAAACGAAACAACTTTTCCCGGGAAGCAATCCTTTCGCTCAACGAATCCTATCGCTTGCTGTATCGCGGTCGCGTTGGTGCCGAGCAGGCCCGCGATGTTCTGAAAAACATGAATCAGCTCACCCCGGAAGTCGAACATTTGTTGAACTTTCTGAATGGGGCCCGCGACGGTCGCCACGGTCGTACGCGACACATAACGCCTCCAAGGGCCGCAGCATGAAAAAGTTTCGCGCCGCAGTTATCGGCGGCGGGCATTTGGGGCGAATCCATGCCCGTCTGCTCAAATCGAATCCTCTGGCTCGACTCGTGGCCATCTGCGATCCTCAGCCGCTCGCCCAACAGGCAGCGATCAATGAATTCAATATTCGCGCCGTCAGCGATTATCGAAAGATTGTGGACGAAATCGACGTTGCCGTTATCGCCACCCCTTCCTTTCAGCACGCGGAAATTGCCCGCGATTTGATCGCCCGGGGAAAACACCTGTTGATTGAAAAACCGGTGACCGTTGAAGCTAAAGACGCCCGGGAACTCGCGAAATTGGCCCGTGAAAAATGTATTTGCGTTCAAGTCGGCCATGTTGAACGATTCAATCCGGCGATTCAAAAGGCTCAAGAGACTGTCGGCACCCCCAAATACATTGAAGCTTCACGCCAGTCTGGATTCACCTACCGTTCCACAGATATCGGCGTGGTTCATGATCTGATGATTCACGATATCGATTTAGTCTGCCAGATGTTCTCGGGGCACCTCGTGAGCGCTCACAGCATTGGGATGGCGATTATTGGAAACTTGGAAGACATGGCCCAAGTTCGCCTGGAATTTTCCTGTGGCGGAGTCGCTAACCTGACAGCCTCACGTTGCAGCTTCACCCCGGAACGAACGTTTAAAGTATTTGGCACCAAAGGATTTGCGTCGGTTGATTTGGCAAAACACGTGGTGACGAGTGTGCAGGTGCCTCACTGGGTTGCCAATCGGGAATTCGACTTTCTAGCGGCCAGTGACGAGCAAAAATCTTTCGTTCGAGAACATCTCTTCACGGATATTTTGAAAAAGTCGGAAGTGGAAGTTGCTCCCCTCAACGCAATTGAAGCGGAACAGACAGACTGGCTGGAAGCGATTCGCGATTTTCGCGATCCATTAGTCACCATTGAGCAGGCGGCGCGCAACGTCGATATTGCCGCCCAAATCGTTGAGCAAATCAATGAGCATTCGTGGTCGCAAAAAAGCAAAGGGATGGTCGGTCCGCTCGCAAGTCCATCTCCCAAAGACCTCAATCGGGATAAAATGCCCGATCAGCTCCGTACTCAACGGTCAAAAGCGGCCTAGTCCTCTGTCCTTCTCGTGGCGAGCAATACCTCTCGTTTTCCGCCCACCGGACCAGCTGTCTTGGCAACGGAAAAACCTGCCGCTTCCATTGCCTCACGCACCTGGCGTTTGACGCAGTAAGTCACCAGGTTGCCGCCGGGTTTCAACTCATCAAAGAGGCGTTGCAGGAATTGCGGTGT
>JBEBGH010000605.1:0-1934 GCA_040081565.1 Pirellulaceae bacterium | reverse complement strand
GATTGCCTACGGTCGCCAACGAGAACCAAATACCATGGAAAAACGCGAAAAAAACCGAGCAAATCCACAGGCCTTTGGGAAGCAAAATTCTACCAAATTTTGAGCCGATTTGCGAGCCGACAGAGTCCCTAATTAGGCTCTTAAATCGTTGACAATTTGTGCCAGCAAGGCAGCCCCACGAACGGCCTCAGCAGGCGTCGTGTCTCGGCCAAAACTGACTCGAATCGAACTTTCGACCAAGCCGGTTTCCAAGCCCATCGCAAGGAGTACAGGCGATGGTTCGCTCGATCCGCTCGAGCAAGCCGAGCCGGTAGAAATCGCCAGTCCCGCTACATCCGCCGCAATCAGCAACGTCTGCCGCTCAACTCCGGGAAAAGAAAGATTGAGTGTGTGAGGAGAGCGGGTGGCACCCGACCCATTCTCCGCAAATGTGCCCCGCATCAATGTTCGTAAGTTGTTAAGAAAAAGCTCGCGAACCTCAACTAGTCGGTTAAAGCTTTCCGGTTGCGAAGAAACGGCTTTCTCCATAGCCAGATGGCAACCAGCCGCTAAGGCCACATCCTCGGTGCCAGGTCGCAAACCCCGTTGCTGAAATCCTCCAAACAGAAGTGGTGCCGGATCCGCTCCTGGCCGAACAACCAAGCCGCCTATCCCACGAGGACCATTGAATTTGTGAGGCGTGAAACTCAGTAGGTCTACACCCAGCTCGCGAAAGGACACTGGCAGCTTGCCAATCGCTTGGACTGCATCGCAATGGATTCGTACGCCCCGAGCACGACAGAGTTTCGCGGCATCGGCAACAGGTTGGACGACTCCCGTTTCGTTGTTCACGAGCATCAAGCTGACCAAAGACGTTGGCCCCTGGTCGAGCAGCTCTTGCAAATGCTCCAGGCGGCACTGGCCGGTTGAGTCCACGGAAATTATTTGGAGCTGCGCGCCCAGGACCTGCGCCGCGTGCTCTGCAGCCAACCGGATACTGGGATGCTCGATTGCCGAAACAATCAACTGTTGATTTTTCCGGGCGTGACCCAAAATTGCCAGATTATTTGCTTCGGTTCCGCCGCTGCTGAAGATTAACTGGTCGGCTGGAAAAGAACGCGTGTCCGCACCGAGCAGTTTAAGGCACCCGGTCCGATAATTTTCCAACGCGCGCCTGGCGGCTTGTCCCGTTTGATGTTGGCTGGCAGGATTTGCGAATTGTTGCTGGAAGACTTGATAAATCCGTTCGGCAACTTCCGGATCGATCGGGGTAGTCGCGTTGTGATCGAAGTAGATCTGACTAATCATTGAATGAATTTTTCCGGCGAGGGAACGGAGCCCAACCAAAATTCCTTACGGCGAATCATCGGCCAAGATCTGTGTGACCTGGGCCTGAAAATCTTTTAAAGTAATCGGCTGACCGGAAACGACGGACTCCATCAGCTGGGAGATTCGAGGATATTCTCCAGCCCGAGCCAACTGGGCGACGGCCGGCCACAAGACCTTGGCATGCTCCGGGTTTTTGGTCGTCCAGTCATCCAATACCAGGTCCCCATTGAGCATCCGTAAGTCCAGATAACGGCACAGAATCCTGGCATCGTAGGCGGTCGAATCGCGGTGCATTCGATTATCGCTGACTAACTCCCATTTTTGATTTGCATTCCCAGTCGGCACGATCAATCCCTGACTTACCAAGGTCGTTACCAAGGGATCCGTGAAGTTGTTGTATTCGATACCCGAAAGAGTTACAGGAAACCAGTCTGGCCTGATGTAGGAAAAATGCCGCCTTGTAAAATCGTCGGGAGAAAATTCTTCACCTTCAGCCGACCCTGTAGCCACCATCAATAACAGCAGGAATCCGCCGAGCAAGAGCGAGCCACCCAGGCCAACGAGGAGCCAGAGGAGCACTTTCTTTAGGCGAGGTTTTGCTGTCGGAATATTCATCAGCTTAAATG
>JBEBGH010000259.1:0-7676 GCA_040081565.1 Pirellulaceae bacterium | reverse complement strand
AACGACGGGGATAGCAATATTTTCGCCAATCCAAAATTTCTCACCTGATTTTCGGCTCAAAACCAACATCGACGCCTCCATCTGGGCATTCGCGGTCAAGATACAGTTTCGCTCGCATGCTGCGGCCCATAAATCAGACAAAGAAAAAAGGGGACCGTCAAGCATTGTAAAAAGACGCCAATTGCGATGAAAATGGGTGGTTCATTTGACAGTTCGAATACAATTCGATCCGCAATATGGTCCGGTTGATGTTACGTATTGCAACGCCGCATCCGATCGCGTGGTTTAATCGTCATTGGCAAATACTGTTTCCGCCGGACTCCGATCTGCAACTTCTACTTGATTGGAAAACTCGAATCCAATCGCTAGCGTGGGCCACGCAATTCGAGCAAGAATTTTCAGGAACATCGTCAAAATCTGAAAAATCTACACATCCTCAACAGCGAATTGTCGAAAAAAAGTAAACGGAAAGCTGGTGTAACCAGTTGGCCAAGGGGGGAATCAAAACAGCGACGAGACCGTGTAACGACGGTTGCGTCCTTCATTAAGTTCCTCTCCCCAACACCGCTCAGCTGTTTCGATACTTGCTCACTACACAGCATCGCGAATCCAAGTCATTGACGAAAGATTTCAAATGCCGTGCGGAAACAAGCTCGACACGATCATCACCAAGTCGGCCGGGGTCTGAACACCCAACAACAGTCGCTTGGTTCACTCATCGATTTGACCCAGGGCCCATACGGGCACCCAAAAACGAGCGAGTGAAGTTGCAAAATTCGTTGTTATTCAGGAGGAATCAAATGCGACGTTTAGTTCTAGGTTTAGCGGTTGCTGTCGCTGCTGCCTTTCCCGTTGTGGGAAATGCCGACGACCGCCAAATCGCCGAGTTCATCAAGTCCAAATTGCAAGGCGAACAACAAGCGGGCAATTTGAAGGGCTTCAACATTGACATGCGAGTCGACAAGGGCACCATCTGGTTCAGCGGCTATGTCGCGAATCAAGCCCAGGAAGACATCGTCCTGGCAGTGGCACAACAAGCTGGTTCGTTGGGCGCCGTCCAAGTTGTGGACGACATCGAAGTAAACAACACGATGCCAGCACCTGCTCAACAGATGTTGGCTCCAATGCCAGCACAAGTCAATCAACAGGCTCAAATGGTTTCTTACCAAGAGCCAATGCCAGCGACTGTCGCTCAATTCGGCGGCAACATCGTTGAAGCACAGGGAATGCCAGTGAATGCCGGCGGTCCAATGCCCATGCCTATGGGCTACTCCGGTGACGCGAACATGGGCGGCGGTGCTCCTTCGATGCCGGGCTATGCATGGCCAGGCTACGCGGCACATCCAAACTATGCTGCCGTTACCTATCCAAAACAATATTCAGCTTCGGCATGGCCTTACATCGGTCCTTTTTATCCTTATCCCCAAGTTCCAATGGGCTGGCGTAAAGTCCAATTGGAATGGGATGACGGTTGGTGGTACCTCGATTTCAAAGATCGTTAATCGATCCGTTTGATTCCGACGATGCAAGCAACGAACCCTCGCTGTCAAAAGCGAGGGTTTTTTTGTTTTCAACACCGCTTTCTGCATGGTCGTCCGCGCTCCGTCGCTGAATCTCAGCGATACCCGGAGTCCAACGCTTCATCAATTCGATCCATTCCCTGATGATCATTGATGGCACCGAAATTGAAGCTCTTGCGATCGCTTGCAATTACCGTTCACCGCAGTTCGCAAGCAGAATACCGGTGCCGGTTTGATAGCATTCAATGGAATTTCCCTCGCGAAATCCGCAATTCGCCGGGCGAAAATAGCTACTTTTTGCCGATTTCATTGGAATCATCCGAAAAATCCGCAAGTCCGGCAAAGTTTATCACGATACTTACACCTAGTAATGCAGACCAAAAAGGGAATTGCGATGCACAAGCGACATATTCATTTTTTTCTGGCCTTGATTTTGGCCGTCACGACGCTCGCCAGCACCGGCTGCTTCAGCTCGGTCGGGCCAACGCTGGGGATCTTCAGTATTCCGATTCCAGTATCACCATACTGGCAGAAGAACTACGAAGATAAATTTCACATCCACGAGCGATATGCCCGAGTTCCCATCATGGGACCTCTGACGCCGGGCGGACCGGTCGTCGCGTTGGA
Source organism: Pirellulaceae bacterium (assembly GCA_040081565.1). Taxonomy (GTDB): domain Bacteria; phylum Planctomycetota; class Planctomycetia; order Pirellulales; family Pirellulaceae; genus BJ22. Next base: position 5,529 of record JBEBGH010000259.1, on the reverse strand, counting down.
TCCACCAACCGATGATGAAGTCTGGTGGGCGTTTGAACGTGCAAATCCTGCACAAGGCGGGATTCCGTTCTTGCATGAAACCCAACACAACAACATCACGATTGTGAAGGACAAGATCGCTGATTACATCGATCCGCCTCGCGTCGTGCCCTTGATCGGCCCAGTGCAACTGCACCATGCACACTACAAGTGCACCGTGTATTACACCGAACGCAAGATCGTTGGCTGGCCATTCCCTCACACCTTGATTGACGAAGAAGCTCAAGAAGTGATTTATGTTGACCATAACCACTTCCACATGGTCGGAAACGTCGATTTCGGAACCGGAGCATCGAACTACTAAAAAGTAGAACTTGCTGGAAAACATCAAGGCTGCAGGCGAACCCTGCGGCCTTTTTTATTTTTTAACCGGAAAAAGTCCTCGTTCATTCGCTTGTTTCAATCCGGCGGTTCATTCTTCCCAGCCGGTACAAACTCATTCTCGCAAGCGAATCCGGGCCTTATTTTTCCATGGCGCAGAGCAACGCCATTTGCAAAAGCCCGATAAAAATCAGACAATGGCGTATTCAAAACTGGTCGAGGATCGGAACCGAGACCAGCGCAATTCAAAGAACCACCATTGAACGGTTGTTGTGAATAACAAATCTCCATCTTCGCTGACTGCCTACAGCATTCGCGGCTTCATCGCGATCCTTCTGTTGGTTTCGCCATTCATATTTTGGCAGGGCGCGCTGGCATTTCTTGTTTTTGAAAACGACATCTACCAGTGGCTGCCCAAGGGCTTTCAAGAAGCAAAAGACTACCAATGGTTCAAGGAGAACTTTGGGGTAGACGAAATGGTGGTTGTCAGTTGGCCTGGATGCACTGACCCAAGTTTGGCGGGCCCTGAAAACGTGGCGGCAAGTGTCGAGGCGGCTGACGACCTGGCTGAGTTTGCGCAGCGGGCTCGGGAATTGCGAAATGACCGGGCAGAACTTTATTTCGATCGGGTAACCTCAGGCATAGAAATCCTCGACCAACTCCGCCGGACTCCTGGAATTGAAGAAAATGAGGCTGTCCGGCGGGCGACCGGGGTCTTTATCAGTCCGGACGGTAAGACGACTTGCTGTATTTGCTACCCTTCGCTTTTGGCTTCGCAGAAGCGTTCGGATACGGTAGATCGACTTCTTAAACTGGCAACGGAGGTCACCGGCTTGCCGGCCGAAGACATCCACATGGGTGGTCCGACTATCGATGGTGCGGCCATTGATCAGGAAAGTAAAACGTCTCTGAAACAATTCCTCTGGATGAGCGTGGCGTTTGTCATGTTTTTGGCTTGGTTCCGAACTCGTAACCTGGTCCTTTCGGCGATCATTTTGATTTACTCGTTGTATTGCGCGGCGATTGCCATGGCGATTCTCCGCTGGACTGGTGGGACGATGAATCTCACCATGATCATGCTGCCCACTCTCACGTTTATCTTGGGGGTTTCCGGCGCAATTCACATGACCAACTATTTTGTGAAGGCCTATTGCCAGACACCTCAGGGCGCTGACGCACAAGCCGTGCGTTATGGAGGCTTCCCAGTCTTGATGTCGTCGCTGACAACCGCCGTAGGGATGGGTTCCTTGGCCACCAGTCAAATTGGCCCGATCAAGTGGTTTGGAATCTACTCAGCTATTGGAGTGTTGATCAGCCTGCCGATTTTACTCGTACTTCTTCCGTACACCCTCGGGTGGCTGGTGCGGTTTTTCCCGTCAATTGTCGGTAATACGACGAAAATTGATGACGACAGCCTGCACTCGCCCATGACGACGGCGGCTGCAAACTTCACCATGCGGCATCACGGCAAGATCACCGTGGGCTTGTTGGTCGGGATGGTTTTTTTGGCGTTCGGTACTTCATGGTTGCAAGCCACCGTGAATATCCAAAATCGTTTTCATCACTCGACCAAAATCATTCGTGATTATGCTTGGCTTGAACAAAACCTCGGCCCCCTGGTTCCCATGGAAGTCGTTTTGCGAATCCCGTACGATTTAAGCTCCAGCGCGGAACATCAATTCGATCATTGGGATCGGACCCGATTGGTTTCAATCCTCGAACAGCGAATTCGCGAAAGTAAATTTATTCAGGCGTCGTATTCGGCAGCCAGCTTTCAACCTCCGTCGACCAATCGAACCTTCGAACAACAGACTCGAAAGACTGCTTGGAATAAGGCGAAAGGAAGCCTGATCAAGAGTCGTTTGTTGGTGGCCAACCTCGATGAGGCCACGGCGGAGGATCTCAATGACCCAGACCTGGCTCCCTACGTCGATCATCATTCTCATGAGGAGCTGTGGCGAATCAGCGTGCGGATCAAGGCGATGGACAAATCCGACTACAGCGAGGTGTTGGCGCAAATCGGCGCCGTCGTCGACGCCTTCCTCGAATTGGCAAATAAAGAATATGCCACCCATTCAGAATCGAAAATTGGCGCCGTGCTGACGGGTGGTGTACCAATGATGTACAAAGCCCAACACCAGGTCCTAAGCGACCTTATGTATAGTTTTCTTTCGGCGTTCCTGTTGATTACGCTACTGATGATTGCCTTGCTCAGAAATTTTGTAGCCGGATTGGTGTCCATGCTGCCAAATATTTTTCCACCGCTGGTGGTCTTTGGTTGGATGGGATGGCGAGGGATGCCCATTGAAATCGGTTCGGTCATGACCGCCAGCATTTCGCTGGGCATTGCGGTTGACGACACTATTCACTTTCTGGCTTGGCATCGCCGGGGGTTGAAAAATGGCTTGGACCGAGACGATTCAATTACATTTGCCTATCAACATTGTGCCAAGTCAATGATCGACACGACAATGATTTGTGGACTTGGCACGGCACCGTTCATTTTCAGCGTCTTTATGCCAACGGTCCGGTTCTCAGTATTGATGGCAGTGCTTCTGGGTGTCGGCTTGCTAGGAGACCTGATTTTGCTGCCCGCGATGCTGAAAGGGCCTTTAGGTTACTTTTTCGGACGAAAATTGAAGCAGAGCGAACCCCTTGATTTAGAGACCGACATCCCACCACCCAATTTCGCCGAACTGAAAGAGTCAGGCAAAAAACTGGTGGAATCGGGGAGAAGTTGAACCGGTCTTGGGAAATGCCTGCCATATTTTGGACGGCGTCGATTTTACCCATACTACCAATCGCTGGAAAAAGCCTCAAAACCTATCGAGTGGGGCCTTTATCTAGAGTTGCAACGAAGCTAATTCCGAATACACTATCGGACTTCCAGAATGAAGGTTAATTCCGCTACACTTTGGCCAAATTTGCCTTTTTAACGGCGGATATCCGCTGCTTTCGACCGAAAAAAACCCATGCACAGAGGCTGATCACTTTATGGCGGATGTCTTTGAAAAATGTGACGAGTTTTGGGCCCGCATGCAAAAAATTGCCGGTGACTCGATGGTGTCGCTGCGAGACACCTTCTTTCGGCGATTTCCGATTACGAACTGCACGCCGACCTACATGCGGAACGGAAAAGAATTCCTGCAGGTTTCGACCAACGACTACCTTGGCTTGGCAGTACATCCAGAAGTAATCCAGGCGGGCTTCGAAGTTGCTCGAGTACACGGAATTGGAACGCCGCTCGGTGCCCGGCCGCTTACCGGAAATACCGATCTGCATCTCCAACTCGAAGAACAACTCGCCAAATATCGCTTGACGGAGTCCTCGCTGGTTTACAACTTGGGACTGTCGGCGATGTCCGGAACGATCGCTTGTTTGGTGGGCCGCAAAGAAAGAATTTTCGTCGACGCTTACGCTCATAGCTGCGTACACGACGGAGCTCGATTATGCAAAGGTGAGGCCAGTTGGTTCGCCCACAATGACATGGAAGACTTGGAGCAACAGCTCAAGGCCTGTCCTGACGATGTACCAAAAATGATCGCGGTTGACGGCGTGTACGGCATGTCCGGCGACCTTGCTCCGCTCGACAAGTTGGTAGAGCTGAAGAAAAAATACAATGCGCGATTGTTCGTCGATGATGCTCATGGAACGGGTGTTCTCGGCGAAAACGGCCGCGGCACCTGTGAGCTGTTTGGGGTCGAAGACGACGTGGATTTGCACGGCGGAACATTCGCAAAATCATTTGGCACGTTCGGTGGCTACATTTGCGGTCCAGAACATGTGTTGCGATTCGTTCGTCACGTTTCTCCTGGCTTCATGCTGACCAAGGCTTTGCCTGCCGCCATCGTTGCCTCCACCATCAAGTCCTTGGAGTTGATGCAAAAGATGCCGGAACGCCGGTTGAAATTGTGGGAGAACATTAACGTCCTGCGCAATGGCCTGCGAGCAAATGGCTTTAACATTGGAAACCCCGAAGGGGCTGTGACCTCGATCTTCACTCGCGGCGTAATGGCTCTACATGCGGTGAAAATGCTGGAAGAAGAACACAATATTATCGTCAACCCGGTAATGTATCCTGCGGTTCCCTATGGCACCTCGATTGTGCGCATGACACCCAGTGCCCTGCACACAACGGATCAGATGCAACAACTCATCGATGCTCTGGTAGTTGTTGCGAACAAGATTCCTTTGCTGGAAGGTAACCAGGCCGCTGCGCATCGAGCGGTCGGCCAAGGTGCTGGAACCCCGTCGGTCCATTCGGCAACCTGATCGTCGACGGCAAGTCGTCACTCGTGCTCCTCGCGGATTTTTATCCGCTGATCTCGTTGCTTGCGCACGTCCGGTATCTCGCGCTTTCCCGGTGCGCAAGTCAATCGTTTGTCTCGCACCCACGCAGCATGCGAAATTGATTGACTTCAATTCGCCGCAGACATAAACTTTCGACTGCCACCCTATCCATTGTCCCGAGGTTTGCATGACGAGCGCAGAGAATTTCCGGAGGACCGTTTCGGTCTGTCCGCATTTTCCCGAAGGAGCGACTGAATGACAAAAAAAGAAATCATTCACACGATCGCCGACGACCTTGGATTGACGCGGCAACAAACGAAGGAAGTGGTCCAGAAAATGTTCGACGCGATTCTGGAGGCCATCGCACTTGAGCGACGCGTCGAATTAAGAAACTTCGGTGTCTTTGAGGTTGTCCGCCGCGCCCCTCGCAGCGGTCGAAATCTGCAAACCAATGAAATCGTCGAGATTGAAAGCCGACTGACCGTGGCTTTTAAACCGGGCAAGGAACTCAAGGCCCGCCTGAGCGAAATCGAAGAACGGGAACGTCTTTTCGGCCAGCCGCAACCGCCAAAAAAGTCTGATTCGCGCGTTGAGGGTGACGGCGGCGAAACAAGTGGCTAGGATGAACGAAACGTTTCACCTTCTCTAGCTGGAATCCTGTCGTGGTCAATCCGTTTCGCAACCTGCCTTCCGTTTCGCAACTTCTCGAAAGTCCGCCGCTCAAAAGACTATTGGAGAATGTCAACCAACAGGTGGTTGTTGACTCAGTTCGCGAATTTCTGGACGGTGTTCGCGATCGCATGACGCAGGCCAAAGAACAATTTGAGGTGCCCTCACCTGCCGAACTTGCCAACAACATTGCCGACTGGTTCGTCAACG
>JBEBGH010000604.1:0-1936 GCA_040081565.1 Pirellulaceae bacterium | reverse complement strand
AGCGGCAATCGAGATTACGACCAAATCGCTAATACAGAGCCTCTGTTGGCCGCCATTGACGGGCGCATGAAAGATTTGGAAAGCGACATCTCCACGGACGTGCTGCCTTTGCTGAGCGATTCGTGGCGAAATCACTTCAAATGGGATGGGAAGGGCGAAATACCGGCCGCGGAACGCAACAAACTCATTGATTTAGTTGATCAAGCACACCGAAAAGGGCGCAAAGTTCGGTTTTGGGCGACACCCGAGACGCCAGAGTTGTGGCGAGAATTGCGGAACGCGAAGGTCGACTTTATCAACACCGACCGCTTAAACGAACTGCGGGAGTTTCTCACGGCGGCGAAATGACAGCACAAAAAAATCGGGCCAACGCGGCCCGATTTGTTTCGAGGAAGTCTTTACGATTGGTGTGGTCTATTTGCAGCAAAGACGCGAGCCAAATCGACTGAACAGACCGCCCGAGGCGCAAGGATCGCAAGCGGGAGCACAACAGGTTGGTGCCGGCGGGCAACAAACTGGGACCGCGCAACAGGTCGTTACAGGAACTTTGTGGCAACGGCGTACGGTCACGGTGTAAGGAACACACTTGGTCACGCAGCAACCACAGGCGTCGCGGCAAGTGACCTTGCGATAACGAGTTTCCAGATGGCAAGTGACGACGGTCTTGCAAGTCGTTCGGCAAACCGTTTGAGTCATCGGTGCAGGATTGCAGCAAACGGGTGCAGAACAGCAGGTCGCTGCGGAACAGCAGGCCGAGCGTCCGCATCGATTGCAGGCCTCAGATATGGATGCGATAAAGAACAAGCCAACAAATAACGCTGATACTACGAGTCGGTTCATTTTGGGTCTCCTTAGGTAAATGAACGGTCTTGCGGCAACTGAAAGTCGTTGTGCGCCAAGATGGCGAACGAATTCTCCCGACCTGCGCCACCCTCTCATTTTAACAATTTACCAGCAGAGTAAAACTGGCCTCGGGGGGAAATCCTATTTGGTCTCCTTCGGCTTCTTTTTTGGAGCCGATTTGGACTTCGCCGTTTCGGCATTTGACGCCTTGGTTTCGGCATTTAACGCCTTGGTGGCACTCGCCGGGGTTAGTGCCATCGTGCACCACAGGCTTGGGTCTTCGGAAAAAGGCAATTCGCTGCCCAAGGTCAATGTCTGCCAACCAAATTCCCGGTCAAGCGTCGCAATAAAAAAGCCAATTGACCGATGTTCAACGGGATCCCAGCCGTTCAAAACCGCCGCCGGAATATGCATGAGCATTTTGTATCCGTCGGCAAGAATCTGGCTTTCGACCGGAATCTTGGCGCGATTGATCAGCGGGCTGTCCTCGCGCGAGCGATTGATCTTCAACATGGAAGAGATGGCTGGCGTCTTGCCAGGCCCGCCGCCTGACGGCAATGCAGCGAACCAATGGCAATAGCGAGTTGCCCGATGCACGGTCTGCGTATCGCGTGTATCAACCCAGATTTGCAGCGAGTCGCTTTCGAGCAACATATTCGAGCGGCACCACAGCGATTGTTTCTTGTTGCGGACTTCGACGGAAAAATTCAAGCCATTGGCTGACCAACCGCCGCGCCATTCGGCAAATGACTGCTGTCCCTCAAAGCGACCGAGTCCGCGGAATCGAAATTCGTCCCCCAGTTCAATCACGCCTCGTGGAGCCGCCGTGATTTCCATCAGCGGGAATCGATAACGAAACAATAGGTTTCTGGGAATCTGTACTGCGGGTGCATTACTCATGGTTTTGACACTGTAAACTGAAATTTGGATACTTAGGCTTTGGTGTTGGACGATTCGCGAAACGAGGCCAGATGCTGATTTAAAAATCGCTCGAGAGCGGGCGATTGGACTTGTTCGACTTTGGTAAACGCCAATTTGATCAAGTCCGTTCGGCCATCTTGGCTGGTCAATTCCTGACGTGCCGCGATGCCCG
>JBEBGH010000026.1:0-26930 GCA_040081565.1 Pirellulaceae bacterium | reverse complement strand
AGCGCGAAGGGATGCTTGAGAATTTCTCGCTGGGAAGTTATTTGTTACTGGTCGACTGGACGAGTCGTCTTTACCGCCACGGCAAAGCTCGCGTGTCACACGAAGTCGCCGGGATTCTGGACCGGTTGGGAACCAGCGTCGAGTTCTGGGAATCGCGGATGAAGAAACTGCTGGGCAAGCCGCGTTTGTTGGGGAGTTACTTTGCGACGTCGCGCGACCGGCTGAACGAGGTCGCGACCCGCCGCGGCGTTCATCACGTGGACAACGCGGTTGGTTTGACCGGCTAGTCAACTTCGGCTAAATTTTGCCGCATTCAACGCAGTCGATTTCGGACTCATTCAATTGGAGCCAATCGGCCATTTGCCACCGTTTCCGGCTTCTTTCAAAAAAAGTTCAATCGGCGTCCTGTCGCCCGTTGACTTCCAAATTGAATCGCAACAATTGACAATTTGAAAAAGGATTGCTGGAAGCCCAATTTGTGTTCTTGCGCACTTATGGAAAAGACTTCAGCGATGTATCCGCGAATTAACTTACGTGAAGGTAAAGTCGAAGCTCAAATGGTTTCTGCTGGAAAAAAAGTCGGCGAAAATCGCGCGATGTAACTGCTCCACATAGCGTTTAGCCGAATTTTCAACAGGTTTTCAAGCGTTTATGACGAATTGAAATCTGGTTAGACTAAACGGTGCGATCGCGATTTCGAGTCTTGGCGAACTTGAGCAAATTTAAGATGACAGATCCGATTGATTATGAAGCCGCAATCACCGAAAACCCCAACGATTTAGCTGGATTCGCGAATGCAGTGCCAATTGCTCAAATCGGGGAAGAGGCTTTTAGAAGAATTGACAAAATTATCCCGGTCGAATTGTTGGGTGGACGCAATCTTCGAGAACTTGTTGCACGAGATACGCTGCCGATTCCTGGGCCGGCGGATCGCGAGGGCTATGCGCCGAACGAGTGGCGTTATTGGGGCGCGGGATTGCTCGACTATTTGAAGGTCCTAGCGGAGTGCGAGCGACATGGGGTGGTCCTCGAACGCGTGTTCGATTTCGGTGCCGCGTCGGGCCGCGTGCTCAGGCATTTTGCCGTCCAAGGTCCGGCGTCCGAGGTCTGGGGGAGTGACTTGAACTCGCGCCACGTTCGTTGGTTGCAAGAATTCATTCCGCAGGCCAAAGCGATCATCAACGGTGCCTCTCCCCCACTGCCGATCGACGATAACTTTTTCAATCTCATAACCGCTTTTTCGGTTTTTACACATATCGATGAATGCGAGTCCGATTGGCTGGCCGAGTTGCGGCGGATCTTGCGTCCCGGCGGATTGGCCTATGTGACGATTCACAACGAAGCAACTTGGGAGGAACTTCGCCTGCTTTTGGAACAGAAAAAGGAACAGAAAAGCCGACTATATTGCTCGATGGCAGCCGCGGATCCTCAATTCACAACGCTCGTCGACGGACCACTCCCGGCCGAACGTATCGTCTATGAATTTGCAAAACAGGGTCCCTACCGCGCCCAAGTCTTCCACTCAACAAGTTATGTTAAACGGGTATGGGCTGAGTTCTTCGACATCCTCGACGTCTTGCCGCGTCATCACATGCACCAGACCGTCGTGGTCATGCAAAAGCCGTCACGATGACAACGCCTAAACCGTTTTGATTATTGATTTCGTTCACGGAAAGTACAAAAGGAATTCGAATGACCGAACGGCTGAGTCTGCAAGATACTTATGCACCGCGACTGATCTGTTTTGGATGCGGACCAGCGAACCCCGAAGGCCTGCAACTGAAAAGTTTTGTCGACGGCGATCAATTAGTGGCCGAGTTTCACGCGCAGAAAAAACATCAGGCATTCGAGGGCATGCTCAACGGTGGGATCATCGGAGCCCTCCTCGATTGCCATTGCAACTGGATGGCGTGTTACCACTTGATGTTACGCAATCATCTCACCACGCCGCCTTGCACCGTCACGGCGGAGTACACCATCAAGATGGAAAAGCCCACGCCGATTGCCAATCCGATTCACCTTCGCGCCTGGGTCGTCGACTCCAGCGAGCGGCGTGCGACGATCGAAGGCACGCTGGCTTCGGGCTCTGAAGTTACCGCTCGCTGCCGTGGCATCTTCGTCGCCGTCCGCGAAGGCCACCCCGCCTTCCACCGCTGGTAGGCCTTATTAACGACTGTCGAGAAGGTATTTCGTGCCCAAATTTCGACTAATCTCAGAATCTTTGCATCTCGCCAAGAAATTGCCAAGGATGACTCTCGAAGAACGGCCACCACCCGTGATCCCTTACAATGCATTTGGGGCCAAATTTTTGAAAGGAACTCCTATGCTAAAGATCATATTCATCGTGTCGTCTACGTTTGTCGTTTTTTGGTTGGCCGTGAGCGGATCAGCGCATGCCCAAGCATTTGGCAATACGCCAACAGATGGCAACAAAACAACCAACGATTTCACGGCTCCGGGCCTGAATAACATCAAATTGATCGAAGTGAGCGGCGCTGCAGAGATTCGCGTTAAGCCGACCGAGATTCGACTTGTGTTGGCCACGGTGGCCGAAGGGACGACAGCCAACGAGTGCCAAACCGCTTCGTCGCAGAGGGTTCAGAAACTCTCCGTTGACTTGCAGAAAATTGGTATCGCGCAGGAATCGATCTTCGAAGATTTCATTTCGATTTTGCCCATTTACGAATTCGAAGAAATGGAACTTAAAAAGTTTACGGTCATGAAGGAAACCCTCGTCCGTTTTCGCTTTCAATCCAACCTCCACTTGAAGTTGACCGACAACGCACAAGCGAGTCGGGCTCTTCGAGTCGCATTTGAAAATGGCATCACGGACATTATCGCCTTCGACTATTGGAGCCCTGATTTGGAGGCCGCGAAAACCGAGGCGTTCCAAAAAGCAATCGCCGCTGCTCGAGCCAAGGCGAAAATTATTTTTGACTCCGAGTTGTTTCCGGAGAAGCTGCCGATGGTCAACTTCACCGAGGAGGGCCGCGTTATTTTTCCGAAGGACATGTATTCGTCCTATCAAAACACGATCGAGCAATCGCTTACGACTTCCTACAATTGGCGGCCGGACATTCCCCGTCTGAACGCTGCACGACCGATGACGACCTATTATCGCGGGCCCGAGTTGACCGGCGAGTCCCTTTCCCGGGAATTGCCGATGAAGCCGGAGATATCTGTGGTGTCAAAAGTAAATCTTTACTTCGATTCGCCCGCCGCTTTGCGCCATGACAATGATGACAAGAATGATGACAAAAAATGATTGGTGAATTGTAGCTGGTTGGAACGATAAACTTCGGGGTATGGTAAAACGACTGCAAGGTGGTTGTTGATAACCCATTATCCGCGTTCCTTTGAGCCTCTAGTTTCCGGAAGGTTTCCTATGCACACAAATTTGTTCTCGCTGACGATCTTGATTTTTTGGGTGGCATTTCCAAGCCCGGCCTCCTTCGCTCAAGAAACCCCTCCCAAAATTAAGTCTGCGTCGGACACCACTCGACCTATCGAATTACCCGAGTTGGCGAAAGAACTGGCCGAACGCGTCAAGCGCGACCAAGCGGCCCGGTTCAAGTTGATCGAGGTCATGCAACTGCAATCGACTGGAGCCTCAAAGAACAACGACAAGCAAGAAAACAAAGACGACGCGGCGGCGAAGGCAAAATCGGCGGCTCTGATTCACGATCTTGCGTCGATTGACGACGACAATCGGGCATGGCTAAAAACAATCGTCGAAAAACACGGTTGGCCAAGTAAAAAACTCGTTGGCGAGAAAGGCGCGCACGACGCCTGGCTCCTTGTCCAACATGCCGATGCCGACCGTGAATTCCAGAAATCATGCCTGGCCAAAATGGAGCAGCTCCCCGATGGCGAAGTTTCTAAAATCGATTTGGCCTATTTGACGGACCGAGTACTCGTCGCGGAAAAAAAACCGCAAGTCTACGGCACGCAATGCTACGAGGTCGACGGCAAGTTTCAGCCCCGCGAGGTCGTAGACCCGACGAACCTCGACCAACGCCGCCACGCCATCGGCCTCCCTCCCATCGCTGAGTATCTCCAATCCATGCAAGAGATGTACAAAGGAAAGTAAGTTTCTGGGCTTTGTCTTGTCTTGAGCTAACTTCCGCGGCGATTCGAATTGTAAAGTTCGTCAGCAGCGACCGCGAAGCCCGCCGAACCTACGCCGGTTTCAAGGTGTTTGTCCATCGTTTCCGAATCAGTTCAACTGCTCATCTGCTGACTTGTCGGACACTTCGCTAAACAACCCGAAGAACCAATCGCGTCCGGCGTTGCCGGTCAATTGATCAACATGCCCGTCCGTGATTACGGAAAAACCTGAAAGGCCGCGGATGTTCGCGACCCGCTGGGTATAGATGTTTGCCGAATCCCATTCGGTGCGGACCAATAGCAAGGACGAAATATTTTCGTCGTATGAGGTTGTTCCCGCGATCAATAAATCGTCGGACTCGCCGCCCGACAAAAGGTCAGCACCAAGGCCGCCGATGATCAAATCGCGCCCGCCCAAGCCGCTGATTTGGTCGCTACCGGCCATACCCAGAAGGAGATTGGAAAGTCCATTTCCGGTGATCACGTCATTGAAGGAACCACCACGCACGCCCTCGATCCAAGTCGCGGATCCAAGGTTCAAATTCAAAACGCCGGGAACAACGGTTTGCGTGGCGGCAATTCCCAAGTTTATCGAAATCGCTTTGGTCGAGGTGGCTTGAAAATCGAGCAAATCAAAACCGCCCGATTCGTTTAGAATTTTGTCGCTTCCCAACGACGTGTCTGCGTCAAACCAATATCGATCACTACCGGCGCCTCCCAGCAACTCGTCATCACCGCCACGGCCTTCCAGGATGTCATTGCCGCCACCTCCCGACATTCGATTGGGCGCATCGTTCCCGTAGAAAATGTCGTTCCCGCGAGTACCATTGACTGACTCGATGATTGTTGAAGGTGCAAGTGTCAGAATGAGATTGGGACTCACGAGTTGCGTCGTATTCAAACCAAAGTCCAAAGTTACTTTTTGAAGTCCAATCGAAAAATCGATCTTGTCGAAACCGGAAGAGTCTCGCACAACATCATCGCCACTCGGCAGATCCGCATTGAAAATGAAAGTGTCGTTATTCGACCCGCCGAACAGTTCATCGTTGTCGGCATCACCGCTGATCCACATCGGCTTGTTCGATGTCTGGCCGTTTATCGTATCGTTTCCAGCGTGCCCGCGAATTCTTAGACCGGTGACCGATGAAGGATTGTATCCATTCAAAGAAACACCGTTAAAATTAATCGCCAGCGATTGATCGACAACGACCAAGTCATTCCCTAATCCACCGTGGACAAAAATCTCGTTGGACGGCAGGTGATAAACTCCGACAAAGGTCGCCGTATTGTCTTCGATTTGTGGAGTGGCATCAGTCTCGACCAAATTGTTGTTTGGATCGGCAACTGCGAGAAGAAAATATTCCTGGTTGATTTCCGGCGACCCAGCCCCCGGTAGCGAAATCTGATTCGGACCGGTCCCGATTGAAAAAGATTTAACATGCGGGCCGTCCGTTAGATCGGCAGGGTCTGAAATCAAGACTGAGTCTAACGCAATGTCGTTTCCGAATAAGGTATCGGAAGACTGATAAAAACCCATTTCAAAGGCGGGAACCGGACCGCCCGTTATTTGATAAGCCAGCGTTATGTTGGTTTTGCCGTCGGCCGTAAACGCATCGATGACTTGCATGCGAATATCGCGCATTGCTTCGGTCCGGCTCGCCCCGCCGTTGACTCCTATCGCGCCTTGCCCTCCAAAATTCGATTTAAGTGTTCCGGCTCCCGAGTTGAGATCGATTGAAAATACTTGCTGTGTGCTATTGGACAATCCGTACATCACATTGTCAGCACCGAAAACCAGTCCAAACACTTGCGAATATCCCAGCGATCCGATCAGGCTCGCGCTACCGTCTGTTGGATTTAATTTAAACAATTGGTTGGAAGTCGAACTCATGAACAAATTTCCGGTTGCGTCAAAGGCAAGATCACCCGCCGAGGCGAAACCGTTGAAATTTCCAATCGACGTTCCCGCCCCAGTCGCAACGTTGATCCTAACGAGACTTGAGCCTGCCGCGTACAGGACTCCGCTATGAGAAAACACCAATGAATTCACAACACTACCGATGCTGCCGATTAAAGTCGCCTGTGCGGTATGTTCATTGATTCGATAAAGTTTCGACCCGCTCCCAACTCCGTACAAATTGCCTGTTGGATCAAAAGCGATGTCATACATCGTGACACCCATCTGCCCGACGATTTGAACGCTGCCGGATGAAGCATCGACTTTGAAAAGTCGATCGCCACTGTCGACAGCGAAAACGGTCGGCGCCAACATCTGCCGTCGTTCAAGAGATTCAAAACCAAATTCAGCGACAGATGGCCGGCTTCCTTTTCGGTTTCGACCCTTAGGTAAATTTTTTGGCTGGCTTCTGAACATCGTTTTGCCTCTCTCCAAAGTCAAAAAACGAAAATGCTCAACTTGACTGAACAGCAACCTCAAGCAGCATTTCAAACTATCCTACCATCTTTAGACGATGTAGCAAAAAACATTCAACAAGTCGTTCTTCCCGTTTCGTCGATCAAGGAAAAATACATATATCCTCGTTCATATTGTCAGTCGCTTGACCAGCCAAGTCATCGTAATTCCGAGGGCGAACGTAGCCGCCGTCAGGATTGCGGCATCGCGATAGTCGCCGAAAATCCAGGCACCTAGTGTGGGCAGGATTGTGAAGATCAAAGCCGAGCCGATGACGGCGGCGAAAATTCGGAGTGGAAGATCGCGGTCGGGAGTCGTTGCAGGCTCGAGGGCCGCGACCGGCTGCCAACCGCGGCGACCGGGATGGACTTTGCGATAAAACTCTCTGAGTTTCTCCATCGGTTCGGGTGGCGTCAGGAAGGTCGCAGCAAGCCAGGTGGCCATCGTGAGCACCGCAACCAACAGCATGATTTCGCTTGACCGGGACGAGTCGCGAATCACAAAATTGCTCACGACAATAAACCACACCAACGACGCCAACATGGCCACGATTTCGGACCAAGCATTGATCCTCCACCAGAACCAGCGGAGCATGTAAACGAGTCCGCTCCCGGCTCCCAACGCTGCCAAGAATTTCCACGCCTGATCTACCGACACGTTTTGCGAATTCATCCAATAGCCAACCGCCAATCCCTCGACAACGACGAAAACCGACACCAGCTGCGACCAACGGGAAAGCTTTCGGTCTTCGTCAGCGTATCTAAACCAAGGCTGAATTACATCGCGAACCAGGTACGACGCCCCCCAATTCATCTGAGTACTGATGGTGGACATGAACGCCGCGAAAAACGCGACGGTCATTAACCCCGACAATCCAGGCCGCGACAACTCGCGCATCAAAATCGGAAATCCAATCCCTGGGTCAAAGGCTTTGTCCGCGACATAGTTCTGCCGCAGTTCGGGATGTAATGCCAACGCGGCAAACGCCACAATGATCCACGGCCAAGGACGGAGACAATAATGTGCCAATTGAAACAGCAACGTTGCTTTCAAACTGCTTTTTTCATCCGGGCACGACGCCATTCGTTGCACAACGTAACCGCCGCCGCCAGGCTCACTGCCGGGATACCAAGTCGCCCACCACTGCACGGTGAGCATGATTAAAAACACGTGCAGCGGCATCCAAGCATCCACACTGTCAAATCGCGGTACAAACCGAAAGGCGTCGGTCGAACCAAAGTTCTCATTGACTCGCGCAGAAAGCTGATCCATGCCTCCCACATTTTCAATCGCAGCGACGGCCAACCAAATGCAACCAACCATTGCCAGCACAAATTGAATGACATCGGCCACCGCTACTCCCCACATCCCGGAGAGAGCCGAGTAAAGCCCCACTACGGCCATCATGATGAGAATGACGATCCATGCTGCCGCCGATCCGCTGGCAGTTGAGGGATTTTCCAAATCGAAGAAAACCGTTTGATCGAGGACTTGTAACATAGCCGTGATTACCCAACCAATGATGATCGGATTCACCAGCAAAGAGACGTATAGGGCCCGAATCACGCGCAGCACTTCCGCAGGCTTGCCCGAATAGCGCAACCGAACCAACTCCACGTCGGTCATGACCTCGGCTCGGCGCCACAATCGGGCAAAAACGAATACGGTAAACATTCCGCCGAAAGCAAACGCCCACCAAAACCAGTTACCGGCAACCCCATACTTGATGGTCAGCCCGGTTACCGCGAGCGGTGTGTCGGCGGCGAATGTTGTGGCAACCATCGAGGTTCCGGCAACCCACCACGGCAGCGAGCGGCCCGAAACAAAGAACTCGCCGATGCTTTGCGAAGCCCGTTGGCGGAAATAAAGGCCCACCCCTAACGTGATGATTCCGTAGCCAACAATGATCAGCCAGTCGAGAGTGGTCAAAATCATGAGAAGCCACGCAGCCTTGGTGCCCTAGTGAATTTCGTTTCCCATTTTGCTGGCACAAATTGCTGGCAATTCGCGCGACAGCAACTTCCTAAAATGTACGAATCGAAGCAATTGTAACGAAAATTCTAATGGGCATGATCTTGTCGTGTCGATTCCCTTTATCACATGTAGGACTTTTGACGGTGCGCTTGCGCCGAATTTGTGAACATGGATGAATTATGCGGGCAGAATTCTGTTTGAACCGTTTGCCGCGGGAGAAATCGATGAAGACGAGACTGGGTTTGTTCTGGTTTGCCTTGGCAATGATCGCTTGGGTACCGACTGCGTCGGGTCAATATGACCAAGGCATGGCGGGAGGGGCGATGGGGCCACAAGGAAATTTCCAGCCCGTAGCTGGAGATTTTCAAATTGGTATGCCGGGGCGAGTTTGGTTTGAAACCAACTTGGCCGACCGCGGCCTTGGGTATCAGGGCTCGTACCTGACTCTCGGCGGGAAAACTCGGCTGTTTAGCGATGCCCTCGACGGACGATGGCTGGGCGAATCCCAGCTCCATTATTCGCTCGAAAACGGTCGCTTCTTTGGCAACCTGGGTATCAGCCGGGTCTTCAGCGTTCATTCTGCCGGTGCGGATTTCACCATGGGTGCTTGGGCGGATTACGACGACGACCAACAAGGCGACTTTGCTCACTCGTTTTCTCAATTAGGAATCAACGGTTCGATCAAAACCCGTCGTTGGGATGTGATCGGCAACGGATACTTTCCCGTCGGTACGTCGGACCATTCCTACGGCTTGGAAAATTGCTTCGTCGACAACCGAATCGTGATCATCCCTGGAATCGATACGGCCCTCAAAGGCTTTGACGTGACACTGCGACTGCGGCCACGTTCGATGTCGATGCTCAACGGTACGCTTGACCTCGGCGGTTACGGATATCAATCGGCATTGGTCGACCCCTTCGGTGGCGGTCGTGCACGATTAGGATTCCAGTTGCTCGAAGGCATGATTATCAATACGGAAGTCAACTATGACGATCGTTTCGATCTGACCGGGGTTTTGCAATTAGCATTCCTGTTCGGTGCCAACGCTCGCGGCAACGAACACACTGCACTGGCTCGCGATCTGGAGCCAACCATTCGCAACGACCATATCGTTCGCTTCCAACAAGACATCGTCTATGCCATCGATCCAGACACTGGACGACCTTACAACGTTTGGCACGTCGATAACAACGCCGACCCAGCCTTTGGCGATGGTCGTGCACAGACTCCGTTCGATCGACTCCTTAATGCACAAAATGCATCGGGAACCGACGACATCATCTTCGTCCATCGCGGCGACGGTACCGTCCGCAATTACAACACGGGAATCGTGTTGAAGGATGGCCAGTTGCTTCTGGGTGACGGTTCTCAACACCTGATTCCATTGGAAGGCGGTCGCTTCTTCGATCTCTGTAACGACTTGTCGATTCCTCGACCAGTCATTACCGGTCGTAATAACGGCCCTGCCGTAACGTTGGCCAATCGCAATACCGTTCGCAGTTTCATAATTGACGGTGCCAGTTCCAGCGGCGGGATGTCTTACGCCATCTACGGCAATGGTTTTGCCGTTGGCAGCCCAATCAACAGCGGAATCATCGAGGACAACATCATCAGCGGCGCGATTCTGGATGGCGTCTACGTGAACGATTTGTCTGGCGATTGGAACTTTGCTCGCAACGACATCCAACGCAACGGCAGGGATGGCATCTTGTTAGAGAACGCCTGCGATCCGACCTCAGTGTTTAACTTTGAAGAAAATGTCGTAAACTCTAATGGTCGCGACGGCATCCACATGGTTAACTACGACGCCGAGTCGATTACGTTCCTGCGTAACATTACGAGCAATAATAATCGGGACGGCATTCGCCTGGAAAACTTCAAGAACGGTTCCGGCAACGGTTTGACCTTGGATATCCTCGGCCACACTTCGGACAGCAACCTGGGCTCCGGCGTGTCAGTGATTGGCGGGACAGGCAACATTCGCGTGCTCAACTCCAGCTTCACCAACAACGGTGCCAATGGTTTGAATATCGTCGACTGGGTTGATGGAACACCTGGGAGTCGCACCTTGATCGGCACGACCTCTGGAACCACGGACTTCACGGGCAACAGCGTCGGCATCAACATCCAGCAAAACGTTGGAACCCAAACGATCGTCATGGAAGATCTCAGCATCACGGACAACATCGTTGGCATCCGAGTTGACGCAAACAACCTCGGAACGGTTGTGAACACCAACATGTCCAACAACACGATCTCGGATAACCTCGGAGACGGTGTTCAGCTTTCATCTACAGCCGGAGCGTCGCACTTCGTCAATATGAATGGCGACACGGTTGACTCCAATGCGGGTGTCGGAATTCGATTCCTGGTTGGCGACAGCTCGGGTACCTCTTCCGCGATGACTTCGGTGCTGGAAAACGTTACCGTAACTGGCAGCGGTGGTGACGGCATCAGCAACCAAGTCTTTGAAGATGGTTTGGTAGACTTCTCTATCACCAACTCAATTGTCGACGGAAATGGTGGCAATGGGATGAGCTTCAATGTCAACAACGATGACCAAGGCTTCATCAACCGGATACGCGTTGATTCGACGACAGCTTCTGGCAACGGCGGGAACGGCTTCCTCGCCAGCACGGCAGAGGGAACTCTCACCGACGTGTCCCTAATCAATTCGACGTTTAGCAACAACACTGGCAACGGCGTCTCGGTCACAGCATTGGGCCTAGATACCGTTTCACCTCCTGTTGATCCAATCGACAACCGCACTCGTCTGACAATGGTTGGCAGCACCGCTAACGGAAACACGCTCAACGGTATTTCGCTGGTATCGCAAGGTGACGCCCGCTTGTTGGCCGATGTACGAGCTAACACGGCAGATGGCAATGCCCTGAATGGTGTGGATATGCAATCCTCTGACTCCAGTGTGCTGACAACTCGGTTTGCTGACAATCAGTTCACCAATAACACGGGTCGTGGTTTGCGAATGGAAACGTTTGATCGCTCGACGATTAATTCGATCATGACAAACAATTCGATCATCAATAACGACCCGACGGGCGATGCAGAATTCGTGAACGGTTTGACTGGCGATATCTGTCTTGCAATGTCCAACAATGCGTTCGGATTCGTCCTGCCGGTGTTCGTAAACAACGGAGCCCCTGGCGACTTCCGCATCGAGCTGGATGGAGCGACCAACGGATTCCAAAACGGCGATATCGGTCCTGGATTCACCTTCGGTGCCTTCGGTTCGGTGTGCGAGGGAATCGTAGCTGCCGAAGAGGCTGCCTTTGCGGGGGCCGGATTCTAAAGTCAATCGAAGATTTTCGAAAATCAAACCAAACCGCTTGGCAACAAGCGGTTTTTTTCTTTTTGCCAGCAGCAAAAAAGACACGTGATCAGTCAATCTTGACCCGTCTGCTCGGAAAGTTTAGCCTTTCCGCCTGAACCTGATACGGCGGCGACGACAGCAGCTCCGATGACCGGGCGAAAAACACTGGCATCGGCCACCACATTGTTTTGGCCACCACCAAATTCCCAGACTTGATCACTATTCGCGCTGCAAGGAGGCACGTCGCATGACCCCAGCTCAATCCACCCCCGTTCCCCTGCTGGACGTAAGTCGTGACAACCGACCGCTTCGGGATGACTTTATTGCAGCAGTCGCGCGGATTCTCGACTCCGGACAGTTTATTGGCGGGCCCGATTGCCAACTGCTCGAACAGTCACTCGCCCAATTTTGCGAAACCAAATTTGCGGTTGGCTGTGCCTCCGGCAGCGATGCTTTGCTTTTGGCTCTCATGGGCGTCAATATTCAGTCGGGCGATGAAGTCATCGTTCCCAGCTTTACCTTTTTTGCAACCGCGAGTTGCGTTACTCGCTTGGGCGCCAAACCGGTCTTCGTCGATGTCGATCTGGAAACGTATAACCTGAATCCACAAGCGGTCGAAGAAGCGATTACGCACCGTACCAAGGCTATCATTCCTGTTCATCTATTCGGGCAATGCGCCGACCTGGATCCGCTGCTGGAGATCGCCAAGGCTCGCGGACTGCATTTGATCGAAGATTGCGCCCAGTCAATTGGAGCAACGTACAAAGGCAAACAGTCCGGCAGCATCGGCGACGTGGGTTGTTTCAGCTTCTACCCCACCAAGAACCTCGGTGGCTTTGGCGATAGCGGGATTATTACGACCAATGATGCCGATTTGGCCGATCGTATTCGCTTGTTGGCGAATCACGGAATGCGACCTCGTTATTATCATCAAGAAATTGGCATCAATAGTCGTTTGGACTCACTGCAGGCTGCGTTAATTAACGTGAAACTGCCGCACTTGAAAACCTGGAGTCAAAAGCGCACCGACAACGCCCGCCGCTACTTCGATTTGATGAACAAGGCCGGTTTGGGGCAACACATCGTGCTCCCAAATTCCCTCGACCAATGCGGCCACGTTTGGAACCAGTTCACGATTCGCATCTCCGGCGGCCAGCGTGATTCCGTTCGTCAGAAGTTGGCGGACGCGAGAATTGGTTCAGAAATTTATTATCCTATCCCGCTGCACCGACAGGCTTGTTTCGCTTACCTCGGATATGAAAAAGGAAGCTTGCCGATCACGGAAAAACTTTCCAACGAAGTCCTAAGCCTGCCGATCTTTCCCGAATTGCAACCGGCGGAAATCGAATCCGTCGTCAATAATCTTTCGCGGATCCTGCAAGGTTCAAGCGAAACGCTGTTGCGGGCAGTGGCTTAAAGGCCAGCCTTTTTTCCGCCTCAAACCCGGCCGTTCGTCGTTTAGCCCCTGATGACTTCATCGTCGGTGTCAACGCGCGCCCACGTCAGTTACTGGCCACTCGCGATTTTTTCGAGCGGGCTCGAATTACGCTTGGCAATCGCCGCTGACGAAATTGCTAGCGTGAAAGACACCGAATAACTGACCTAGGTAATCTGCCCAAGGCAAGATAAATTTTTGGAGATGAGGAGCAGGCACGTCGCCATGTTGGAGTGGCGAATTTCCCTCAATGAAACTGCAAGTGCCGTAACCAGCCAGTCGCAAGTGGACCGCGACCTGACGAGAATGGAGTATTCAATGAAGCTGAGCGATTTAATCATCGACGGAACTCAATCCGAATCGGAGATCTCACTGCTGCGGATTCATCCCGGCCTGAACCTGATTCAATCGGACCGCAAAGCACCTCTGGCCTCAATCGCCGACTTCATCCAGCACGTTCTTTATGGTTCACTCTCCGACCTGCAAAGGAATCAAATTGCCGCACGACTTCGCGGACGTCTCCATGTATCGGTAGCTGGTGAATCGTATCGCTTAACACGTTCAACAGATGGAATGAATCGACTGGATGTCGTCTCGTTATCCAATGCAGCATCTTTGAACCCGATAGAGTTGCCATTTGGCAAACCTTTCGCCCTGGAGTCTGAGTTGTTCGTTTGGGATTTTGATCAGCCGACAACGCGGTTAGAAACTCTGTTAAGTGTGCTGTCCCATCGGTTTCCCGACTATTTTCAAGCTCAACGATTTAATTCCGAGTCGGAGTACGTTGAATGGCGGCGAGGTGCCGAAGCGCGCCTCTTGAGGTTAGACGACCTGCGCCGGCAATTGGATTCGCTGGAGAGCGAACGCAGCGCTCGCCAAATCGAAGTTGAAAACTATCAACGCAACGAACTGTTGCAGCGAGAACGATGCGATCAGGAATTAACTCGCTTGGAGTCCAATATCTTTGTTTCACGTCAGGATTCCGATCGCCTGCGGCAAGTACTGACCGATCTCGATCAGCAAATTGAACGACTGCGACTGCAAATTCGCGATCACTTAAATCAACCGCGCAGAGTGCCCGTGGAAGGCCCCAACGGCATCACGCCGTTTTTATATGAGCGGCTGGATGATCTGGATCGTCAAATCGCCGCTTGGACTCGCTTCCAGGAAGAAATCCAAACCGAACGCATTCGGTTGCGCGATGAAATGGTGCAATGGAACGAACTGACGCTGGAACAGAGCCAACATCCATATTTCGAGGCCAATCGCTTGCTGGTCGAAATGGAACGACTCGTGGCTGACTCTGACCAAGCTGCAGCGAGGCATGTCGAGGATAGCAGCCAGGAGGCCCGCAATGCTGCCCGTCGGGTCCGCACTAACTGCGTTGAATTGCACAAGTCGCTCGCTGCCCTCTGTAATGAGTTGGGTGGACAATATAAGGAAATTCGCCATCATGCAGCCGTTCACGAATTAAAACTGCTTCGTGGATACTTCAACGAGATCGCCGCAAATATTGGACAACTTCGCCACGCCTTCGACGACACCCTAACTTTGCTTTGCCAACATGACGCCATCGGAGCCAAAGCAGTCGCCGAGCCCAGGTCGGAATTTCAAACGATCGCACGACAGGAAGGCTACCTCCAAGCTCGTCGGCGTCTCTTCGGCAACGAACCTTCAATCTCTCGTGTCGAACTGCGGGTGATTGCCGAGGACCAACTGGAGGAAAATGCCCGCTTGAGTGAATTGCTCAATCGCCGCGATCTGCAGGTTTCCGAAATTGCGAGGGCTGATGCTCGCGTCCAGTCGCTGATTCTCGAAAAGGAAAAGTGGCTGGAGCAGAAGCGAGTCTTTGGATTGGCCAACGGTGATGCCCTGCGTCAGCGTATTGCCCTGATCACTGCCGAGATTGAACGGCTGAAAGCTGACCTTTCCATTCTGCGGAACCAGATCGAACAAGACGCAACGGTTAGACCGTACTTTGAGAATCCTATTGTTACTGCGGCGCAGAGCCACGCGTCTAGCTTGCTCGGAGTTCCTTGTTCGATTCGTCTGCCAATCAATTCGATCCGCAACTTTGAAGCCGCCTGCGGCACAAATGGGTACCGCCCCATTACCGCGCTCAACGTCGCGGAACAACAACTAATACTTTTGTCGTTGCGAATCGCGGCGCGAGTCCATTTGCGAAACAGTGGTCTCGAACTGCCGGTTGTGATTGAGCATCTCTTTGGAGCCTTGTCGACGTCGCAAGTTCAGAGCGTCTTTTCTCTGCTTCGAGAACTCGGTCAACAAGGCATCCAATTCTTGTTGCTCAACGATCAGGCGTGCCTGGATCCCGGTTGGTACAACTCGTTGACCATCGGTTCGTTTGGCGACTACCGAATCACGACAGTGCCCACCGTTCAAACGGTGATCACTTCGTATTCCAATGAAGCCGAAAGCCGCCTGCAATTTCGCGAAAATGCCCTGCATTCGGCGTTGAGCTGGAAGGATTTGAATCAATCGGCTTACGTCACACCACCCGCTGGAGCAGTGGTTTATAGCGAGCGAGTGGATACCAAACCGGCCTTCCTCGTTAATCCACTGCGGGAAACGATTCGCGTCGTCAATGATGACGTGACGCTCAAGAAAGAGCTGCGTCCTGCCGAATCAAACCGCTTCACGTCGCGAACTCCGATCGCCAATGAAATCGATGAAAAGACATCCCTCCGCAATATCGACTTGGTCGACACGATGCACTTGAACAATTTGGCGTCTGCAGGAGTGTCAAACGTCGAGAACCTGTTGGACCTTGATCCTGAGGATTTGCCAGCCAACGTGCGAGCCAAGGGGTTTACTCCATCGCAAGTTGATCGATGGCAGGCCCAGGCTTGGATGCTGATCTGTGTTCCAGGTTTGGTCCCAAGCGAGGCGCGACTGCTCGTCGCGTGCGGATTAGTAGAACCGGAACAACTCGATGCAACGCAACATGATCAACTCTTGGCCCGAATCAACCGTTATCTGGTCAGCCCCGATGGTCAACGTTTGTCCTACGGTCCAGAACGATTTGATCAAAATCGAATTCAAAATTGGTACCAATCACTTCGCTCGACACGGAATCGCTGGCGTCGCGACGGCGGCTATAGCCGCAGGCTTCGACGTAAATCCGAAACTCCCGCCCGGGCTCCAGATAATTCGGCTCCAAAACAGGCGGCTCCAAAAAACCGCGGCCGTTATTTCGATCGAACCCAACCGCGGGAATACAAGGCCGGTCAACACTTCACCAGTTTCCCCCGTGCCTATGACGAGAGAACGGCGGAAGATTTATCGCCAGATGATGAGGAGAAATCACGCGATCAGTTGCAACCAGATCGTCCAAGCCGCTCCCTACGGCCAACATCTGCACAAAATTTTCTCCGGCCGCTCAACAACCAGGCTGCAACATCGGATCGAAACGCTACGGATTCCAATGGTACACGACAATCTACTGACCGAAACCTGACCCGAGAGAATAAGACAGCGAGTGCTGGTCCGACAAAATTCTTCTTGAACCTATCGGACTCGGTCGAAGCAGCTCCGTCCATCGGACCAAAAACTGCTGAACGGTTTGTGGCCGTGGGAATCAATACGATAAAAGACTTTCTGCAGACGACTTCGGAACAAATGGCCGAAGGCATCAATTTCAAACGCATCTCGGCCGACGTGATTCGAGCCTGGCAAGACCAAGCTCGTTTGGTTTGCCAAGTCCCAAATCTTCGCGGGCACGACGCACAATTGTTGGTGGCCTGCGGCGTTCGCGAACCAGAGGAACTGGCACAGATGAATCCGCGAAAACTTCTGAACTTGGTCGGTCCCTATTCGGATACCAAGGAAGGAATGAAAATCGTCCGTTCGGGGAAGAAACCTGATTTGGAAGAGGTGACGGACTGGATTGAATGGGCGAAACAATTCCGACCGCTGCAGGCAGCCTAAGCCAATGAATCAAGTTAACGAAGCAAGTCACCAAACATGGGTCGCAGATCAAGCGTGTCGACGTGCAGGATCTGTTGCTCGCGCAGTTGTTGAAAAAGTCGTTGTTGCAAATTGATCGTCGCGGTGCCCTCGGCAAGATTGTGAATCTCCAACGGGTCAGCAGTGAGGTCGAAGAGCAACTTCGTGTGACTGTCCGGGTAGAGAATCAATTTGTGGTTTTCTGCGATCACTGCCCGCTGATGACTTTGATAGGCCGCGTAAATCGTTCTCTCGCTCGACTGCTCACCTTGACTCTGGTCGTGTTCAAGCAGAGGTTTCAACGTCCGAAAATCAATATTTGATTGGTCCGCTTCGGCCCAATCCAGAACGGTAGCCATCGCGTCTTGCATGTAGACTCGCGTTTCGATTGATTTTCCGTGGGGAACTCCCGGCCCCATGATGATCATTGGCACTCGCAATGAGTGCTCATAGAGATTCTGTTTGCCCATCAGACCATGACGGCCAACAGCGAGTCCGTGATCAGAGGTAAACACCACCAATGTCCGATCCGCTTGTCCGCTGGCATCGAGAGCCTGTAGGATGCGGCCGATCTGTGTGTCCAAGTGCGAAACTAGCGCGTAATACTCTTGGCGGTGGATGCGAACCGCGTATTCAGTGCGCGGGAAGGGAGCGAGAGCCTCATCGCGTAGGGCTTTCGTGTCCATGCTGCCAAGCCCCATCGCTTGATGGTGCGGATTGACTGGCAGGAAGTTCTTTGGAATGACAACCGAATCGAGCGGATAGCGCTCGACATATTCCTGGGGCGACTGACGGGGATCATGCGGTGCATTGAATGCCAAATACAAAAAGAACGGCTGGCTACTTTCGTCTGCTTTTTTAAGAAATTCCTCCGCATCGTCCGCTGCGACTTCCGACCAGTGTTTTCCTCCTTGCCAATAACCACCATTGGCAATGTCCCAAGGCTTCCATTCATCGGCTGGCGAACTTTCGTCGGCTGACTCCAACTCCTCAAGCGGTCGTTGGTAAGCCGACGCGACCGTTTTCGGCATTCCCTCGCGCAGGTTTCGAACTTCATCAAATACTTCTCGCACTGGTGCAGACAGATGCCACTTTCCCGACATCCAGGTTCTGTAACCCGCAGCTCTAATGCGCTGAGGGAGAAGTTCGTGTGCGGCAATCTGTGCTTTGTATTTTTCCTTTTCAAGGTCCTGAGTCTTCCACACCGTCTGACCGCTCATCAACATCGAACGACTGCAAATGCAGACCGCGCCAGACCACGAGCCCATGTTGTAACAATTTCGAAAACTGGTGCCCGACCGGGCAAGTCGGTCCAGATTCGGCGTTTTGACCTGCGATTCGTCGTTCCCCCAGGTCTGCCAGGCAGCAATGGTATCGACCGCTTGATCATCGGTAATAATGAAGATGACGTTCGGCTTCTTTGGCGGCGGCGAGGTCGGCTGACTACGGGCCTTCTCGACGTGAAGTACCAAATGGAGTGTTACTAAAATTGAAACAACAATGCGGACGATTGATGGTGAGTTCTTCTTACGAGTCTTAATCATGGACGCGGTTCACTTTTTTTTCGTTAATGCTAACCAAATGATCTTACTTGATGAAATTTGTCGCGGAGTGGTCGAAGAGGTTTTGCGAGTATAGTGGTTGAAAGAACCAAGGAAATACAGGCAATTCACGTCCCCGCAGGAAGCAAAGCGGATTGGGTGTTCAGGCAGAAGAGTTTTTACTAAAACAACGATTTCCTTGCCCGCTGAATTGGGACCATTCCAAACAACCTGAACGAGAACTAATGTCGACAAGCATCTCAAATTCTGACGACCCAACGTCTGTGAGTTCGCCTCGTTGGTGGTGTAGTGAAGACTGGTTGGCCATTTGGCTGGGGCTCACGATTTTGAGTTTTTTTTCCGCGGTTGTTTATTTTGCCGGGGGCGGTCCGTCGGATTTTGCTAATCCCTTGAAACATTACCTTGCCGCGCCGGCGAAATGGACCACGAATCCATCGAGTGCCTTTTCGGCAGTATCGTTGCTCGCGACCCTGGGTGCCGTGTGGGCTATCTTCGCGATCGGAACCTCTTTGCGCGGCGTGAGTCTTTCCCGATTTACTTGCGGATTTTTAGGAGTCTTTGGGTTAGCAGCGGCCGCATTGGTCCTCTCAGCACAGACAGAACTCAAGTATTACGGTTTGGAGTATTCGTTGTGGGCGATTTTGATCGGTTTGTTAATCAGCAACACGATTGGCACTCCCAATTGGCTTCGCCCTGCGATGCATACTGAGTTGTACATCAAGACTGGTTTGGTTTTGTTGGGAGCTAAAGTCTTGTTTGGCGTCTTGATGCTACTTGGTCCGCGCGGTTTAGTCGTGGCCTGGATTGTCACACCGATCGTGTTGGTGGCCACCTACTGGTTTGGCCAGTCCGTTTTGAAAATCAAATCGCGAACGCTGAACATGGTCGTCTCTGCCGATATGGCCGTTTGCGGTGTGTCTGCTGCAATTGCGACGGCCTCAGCCTGCCGCGCGAAGAAGGAAGAATTGTCGTTGGCGATTGGAATCTCGATGGCCTTTACCGTCATCATGATGATCGTCATGCCGCAGGTCATCAAAGCCACGGGAATGAACGAGCGCGTCGGTGGGGCTTGGATTGGAGGCACGATCGACTCCACCGGAGCCGTCGGTGCTGCCGGAAAAATGGTTGGTCCGGAGGCTGAAGAAGCGGCGGTGACCATCAAGATGATCCAAAACGTGCTCATTGGTGTCGTCGCGTTCGGCGTGGCTTTGTATTGGGTTCGGTTTGTCGAAGTAACTCCCGTCGACGGCCGAACCAACGCTTGGGAGATTTGGTATAGGTTCCCCAAATTTGTCATCGGATTCCTGGTGGCGTCATTCGCGTTTTCTGCAATCGCAGCCTGGTTACCGAACGGGACAAAATTCGTCGATGCGGTGGTCAAGAATGGTTCCGAAATGATTCGCGATTGGCTCTTTGCTCTGGCGTTTATTTCAATCGGATTGGAAAGCAATTTTCGCGAACTTGCAAAATACCTGCGCGGTGGAAAGCCGGTGGTGCTCTATGTGTGCGGCCAAAGCCTGAATCTGGCTCTCACCTTTCTGATGGCGTGGCTGATGTTTGGGTAAGGCCAAAGGCCGTCTTCTTCGGCTAAACTATTCCTTGAGGAACAATTTAATAATGAAAAAAACAGCAGACGTTTCATCTCATTTCTATCCGCAGTTAAAGCGTTATTTGACGGACGCAACAACACGATTCGATGGGATCCCAAGTGATCGTAAAGCGGATCTCGCGAAAGTCGCCGACTACATTCGCGACCGTTTGTCCAAATCTGAGCCGGCAAAATTGACTTTCATTTGCACCCACAACTCGCGACGCAGCCACCTCTCACAGATTTGGGCACAAGTAGCTGCCGAGTATTATGGGCTCCACGGCGTGGAAACATTTTCGGGCGGGACGGAAGCAACGGCGTTCAACCCGCGTGCGGTTGCGGCCTTGCGGCGATGCGGGCTGAAAATCGTCGCCGACGACCCCACCGCAGCCAATCCACGCTACAACGTCTACAGGTCGGACGCCTCCGTTCCGCAAGTTTGTTATTCGAAGGCCTTCGATGAACCACCCAATCCAACGAAGGCGTACTGTGCGGTGATGACTTGCTCGCAAGCAGATGAGGCTTGCCCATTAGTGATGGGCTGTGACCTTCGCATGCCTATCCGCTACGAAGACCCCAAAGTCGCTGACGACACCGAATTCGAATCGCAACGATACGACGAGCGTTCCGCCCAAATCTGCACCGAGATGCTGTATTTGATGTCTTTGGTTTAAAGCTCGTATGTCGTTTGCTCCCGCTGACGTACGGAACGGCGGCAACAATACCAGCACGCCGCGCAAGCAAGTGAGCTCCTTCCTGCCTTATTACCAGAACGCAGCGCCAGCAAGCGAGTTCTCTCTTGCCACAAAACCAGCAAGCCGCGTAAGCAAGTGAATTGATCCGCAAAGCACCTCCTTGAGCGTCAGCACCTTCCTCGGCTCGAGCAATTTGCATATCGCCTCTTGGCCGTTTTGCACTTTTTCTTAGATTCTTTCGGCTATAATCAAAAACCATGGACTCTAAAGAATTGGCTGACATGGTACGCGAGCAGGGACTCGATGTTTTTCAAAGGATGTTTCGGGCCGTGGAACTCGTTCAAGAACGATTGAATCGGGCATGTCGGGCATTGCGCGAGGCGGATGTCCCTTATGCAGTAGTCGGCGGCAATGCAGTGGCGGCTTGGGTCGCAACGATCGACGATGGTGCCGTACGGAACACGCGCGATGTCGACTTGCTGCTTGCCGAGGACGACTTGTCACGTGCGACCGAAGCTTTGCAACAGGCGGGATTCGTTCGCGACAAAGTGATGGACACGGTTATTTTCCTCGACGGACCCGATGGAAAACCCAGTCAGGGGCTCCACATTCTGATTGCCAATCGCAAAGTAAAACCGGAATACGCCAGCCCCACACCCGGGATCGAACAGGCTGTTGAAATCAACCAGAAACGCATCGTTGAATTGCAATCGCTCGTCGAGATGAAATTGAATAGTTATCGCGACAAAGACAAGACACATTTAAGAGATATGATTCTGATCGGACTGATCGATGCCAGTTGGCCCGCGCGATTCCCCCCTTCCCTCGCCACGCGACTCCAAGCCCTACTCGACGATCCCGAAGGTTAACGTGTAGGCATTTTCTAATTCTCCGGCGGACAATCATCCGCCGCAAGTTTGCAAAGTCAGCTTTAGAATCATCCCGATTGTTCCCCAACTCATTCCCCCTCGAACTTATAGGGCCAAGGCCTCACCAGAGCTCTGGCCGCCCAAGACTCCCATTTTTCTTCGAGTTCCTTCACTTTGTCCGGGCGTTCCTTCGCCAGATTATTAAGTTCGCTGCGGTCGGCCGTCATGTGGTAGAGTTCCCACGGTCGAAGCCGGGCAGGTTTTCCGGTTTCATCGTAGCGCACAAGTTTCCAATCCATTTCCCGGCTATATAAGTGCGGTATCCGCCAAGGCGTAACACTTCGGCAATCGTCATCACGTTGCGACCCAGCTCCCCGCGGTATCCGGGCAGTCCACTGTCACCGGTGATGAGACCAACGCCGGCCTGATGCCGGTAGACTCCTGAAAGCAAAGACGCGCGAGTGGGGCAACAGCGTGCCGAGTTGTAAAACTGTGTAAAGCGAAGGCCGCGAGCCGCCAGCGCATCGAGTTGGGGCGTCCGAATTTCCCCACCGTAACAACCGATATTTCGGAGTAGCCCATATCGTCGGACATAATGACGACGATATTGGGTTGGTCGGCTGCGATGAACACGGACGCCTGTGGCGATATGATCAGCTGTAGCAGCCAAAGCAGCAAAAAAAGCAAGCGGCGATGTTTCATGAAAATGATTCCGTTTTGCTCATTTTATCCTTAGCCGTAGGCGAGGAATCGTATTCGCATCAACCAACGCAAATTCAGCTTTCCCGTAAGTTGTGTCCACCACTGGTGCAATTCATTCAACACTATTTATTAACCGGAATCTCGATCACCACGTTCTTCCGTCGAAAGGTGCACTTCCCATTCGATGATTCGCAAATGTTGAACAATCCGAATCCCTCGAGCCGAACAGTGCCTTTTTGATCCTTCGGGATTTGGACTTCGAATGAAATCGCAACTGGATCTTGTGACTCGAGTTGTGCGTATGGAGTCGGATCGGAAATCAGCTGTGACGAGAGCTTGATATCGTTTTTTGGCTTGTAAATCCAAAGGACGAGAGGCGACGTTTCGTGATTCCACTTGGCGGTGCCCGAAATGGAAAAACCGACATGCACCGCGACTACATCGCCGGGCTTAGGTTGAGTAGGCACGAAGTTAGTGTGAACTTCGACCAAATTATCGGCTCCAAGCAAGATCCGATACTCTAGAGCCGGGTTTTTACCGGAGTTGTCGATCGTCATGTTTTGTGCCCGGTCGGCAAATTCCGCACCGTTGGGTTCGACCGCCAGGGGGTGTGGATCCACCCCTCGGGCCAATATTTCCTGCCTGGCAGTGGTAACCCAATCATAGAAAGCATACGGCTTTTTCAGTCGAGGACCGTATTGTTCAATTCGCCGACGATAGATGTATTGATTGGGATTCATTTGCAGTGCCTTTTCCCAATGGTCTACTGCTTTCGTAAACAAGTTCTTGTCGCGCTGAGCACTTAGTTCATAGAGCAACCGATTGGCGGCTCCCAGACGAAACACTATGTCACTTCGCGACGCGTCCGACTCAAGGATTTCGGTATACGCCTTGATTGCCTTTGCGACCTGCTCTTGGTTGGGCTGCCACTGGATCGAGGCATCCGCCAAACCTAACAACCTGCTCATCGATGGCGGCTGGGAATCGCTATCGGTCCAATACTCAACGCTTGCCGTTCTTGCATCGAGAACAGGAGCCGTTTCTTGTGGCGGTAGGTAGTTCACGTTGATGAATTCTTCCGCAAAATTTCCGGAGCTTCGCGGATTTGCCTGCACGACTCCATGTTCATCAATCGCCACATAAAGGGGGACGACATCAATGCCATTGGTGTTGAGCAGATCCTGAACGATCGGGAAATCGAGTTTCTTCCATTGCATGAAAAGTTGGCACCGATCGGGATGTTGTTCCTGGATCACACCCAGCATGACCAGTTTCTCGCTCTCGATAAAAGGCTTCATCGCTTCGTACCACACGGGCACGTTTTTTCGGCAACCCGCTCACCATGAAGCGAAATGAACAAGTAGAACTTTCTTGCCTCGGAAATCAGAAAGTCTTACGGCAGATCCGTCTTTGATATTTGGCAGAATGAAGTCGGGGTGCGGTTGGCCAACAACGGGCTTGTAGGTTGCCGTTTTCGGTAAGGCAGTCGACTGACCAATGGCAGCAGAAGAGCAGAATGCATGGACAGCGGCAACCAGCGCCGCGCTCATATACATACCGATTGTCGACAGGCGTCTGCGTCTCATGACTCAATTCCAAAATGCTGGTACTGAATTGAATTGCCAACCCGCAGGATAATCGATTTCGGGCTCATAAACAGTATGGCGTCAAACGCTTGTGATGGGTATTGGCTCAATATGGAGGACGGGATCGAATCCAGTTCGAGATTCGCGAGCTGGCAATCGGCGCCGATTCCACAGGTCGCCAAGATCGTAAGCTGGTCCCATGGTCATTGATCGCTCCGAGGCGGTAAACTTATGTAGCGGATTCCAAAACTTGAACTTTAACTGGTACTTTGGTTGTGAACGACATGAAACCAACTCGCCTTAAGCTCGACGATGTGAAGGACTTTGTTCCCTTTCCTGGCTACCACGGGAAAATGGTTCATACTGACCTTATGACCATTGGTCACTGGACAATTTCGGCCAATCACTCTATTCCAAATCATTCGCATCCACACCAGCAAGTCGTCAACGTGATTTCCGGAGAGTTTGAATTGACGGTCGACGGGACTCCACATCACATGCGAGCGGGTGACGTCTTCATCATTCCCGGCGACGTTCCTCACAGTGGTCGCTCGATTACCGATTGCTACCTCATCGACGTCTGGCACCCCGCCCGCGAAGACTACAAAGTGTGATTGATTGTTGGGTGCCGAAATTCCCTTTGCCGATGGAAAAATCGATACAGTTTCAACCGCCTTCAAACTGATTCATGACAGTCAAACCATGCCGTTCGTTCGATGATCTGGGGAATTCTCTGTATGGACCAACTCAATTCGCGCTACCATCTGGACGTGGCCTGTGCATACATCCGCGGTTCGCTCACTGTCGCCCCAGCCGTTCCAGACGAGGAGTTGTTTCAACACGGATTGGCTGCCGGCCTGCGGCTTCACAAGTTCAAGCGAATGTCGCTTTTGCCACGAGTAAGCCGTGTGTTCGGGTATTTGCACCAACTCATTCCGCAAGATTTGCTTGATATCGGTACCGGGCGGGGGGCATTTCTTTGGCCTTTGCTCGGGGAATTCAAGAACTTGCGAATTCACTGCATGGACGTTCGAAACGATCGTGTGCGCGACATTCGTGCTGTTTCATCTGGCGGCATTACGCGTCTGACCGCTGAAGTGGGCGATGTGACGCGGTTGCCGATGGCCAATGCATCGGTCGATGGTGTGACGATGCTGGAGGTGCTGGAACATCTGGCCGATCCGGAGCGAGCAATTGCCGAGACGTTGCGAGTATCCCGTCGGTTCGTGATCGTATCAGTGCCGAGCAAACCGGACGACAACCCGGAGCACATCCACCTGTTCACCGAGCGAAAGCTGACAGCCTTGTTTCAGCGGGCCGGGGTTTCGCGGATCAGCATCGACCACGTTTTGAACCACATGGTGGCTCTTGCGACGGTGAAGGGTGATTCATGATGGGCCTTATGAAATATCCACGCACGCCACACCTCGAAGGCTCCCGGCTGCAACCGGGTGATGAAGATCTTGAGAGTGTTCCTTTCCAGCACCTCCAAGGGCGGCATCTCGTTATCGAAGAAAAGGTCGATGGTGCTAATGCGGCCCTGCGCTTCAATGCGGCAGGCGAACTGTATTTGCAAAGCCGCGGGCACTTCCTGACCGGGGGTCCACGCGAGAGGCACTTTGACCTATTCAAGCGATGGGCAAACGCGCAGGCTGCCGAACTTTGGCGAGTGCTCCGCGACCGGTACATTGTTTACGGCGAGTGGATGTATGCAAAGCACACGATCTATTACGACAATCTGCCGCACTATTTCCTGGAGTTCGATGTCTTTGATCTCGAGACCACACGATTTCTGAGTACACCCGCAAGGCAACAATTGCTGCGTGGATTGCCGTTGGCGTCGGTCCCGGTGCTGCACCGGGGTGTGGCGGCTTCGCTAGACCAAGTTACCGCTTTGCTTTGCCGATCCAGCTTCAAAGGGCCACAATGGCGCGAGCGACTCCTCGCAATGATTTCGTCGTTGGAGTTGAACGAGGAACTCGCCCATTCCGAAACAGATCCGAGTGACAAAATGGAAGGACTCTATCTCAAAGTCGAAAACGAAGAAAACGTAGTCGAACGATTCAAGTTTGTGCGGCCAAGCTTCCTGACCGTCGTGGTCAATTCCGGCTCTCATTGGTTGCAACGCCCGATTGTGCCGAATCAGCTGGCCGAAGGAGTGGATATTTGGCCATGAATTGGCAAGCGCTCAAACAGGCATCGCTCGACAACATCTTCGCATGGGCGGAGTCGCGGGCCTGGTGCCGTGCGATGTCAGAATGCGCTCAGGATAACCGGTGGCATTCTGAAGGTGATGTATGGACTCACACGAAGATGGTGTGTCAGCAGCTTGACCGGCTAAGTGAATGGAAGACATTAGACTCCGATGAACGGACTGTGTTGACGTTGACAGCTTTGTTTCATGACGCGGCCAAGCCGCTGACCTCGAAGTCCGACGGGGAAACTGGCCGAATTACCTCGCCGAAACATGCGGTCAAGGGCGAACATCTGGCCCGCGGCGTTCTTCGCGACCTCGGCTGTGACCTGGCAACGCGCGAGACGATTGCCCGACTTGTTCGCTACCATGGTCGGCCAGCGTTTCTTCTGGAGCGGAAAGAGCCGAAACTCGAAGTTGTCCGATTGTCATGGCTCGTCAACAATCGACTTCTGTACCTGTTCGCATTGGCCGACAACCGTGGTCGGGACTCGGATTCCCGGACTC
>JBEBGH010000603.1:0-1944 GCA_040081565.1 Pirellulaceae bacterium | reverse complement strand
AGCCAGGCCAAGGCTACCGTCCCGGCCGACGGAGCGCATCGGACTGATTCCACGGCTGGCCCAATTTCCACGGCTGGCCCAATTTGAAAAATTGGGTGGCACGTGATCGCAAACTCAACTCACCCCAAACTTCTAACCAGCCGTGGGACTGATTCCTACCTTGGTTGCAGCGTTTTGATGCCCCCGTTATCTTGCTCGGCTTCTTTGAGGCTTCCAAGTTCGGCTCGCACAGACGTTTGAGGTAATTTGGTCATGGATACAAAGCTGGTCGCTCAGAAACGATCGAAATTAGGCACTTCTGAAAATCGTCGCCTGCGGTTGAAAGGGTTTGTCCCTGGAAACGTGTACGGCCACAAACAAGACAATATCTCCGTGATGTTCCCGGCGAAAGAAGTCACGGCGTTTGTCAACACGACACATCGTGTCGTGAACATCGAACTTGACGGTAAAATCGAAACGACAATCCTCCGCGAAACGCAGTGGGACACATTCCACACAAAATTGCAGCACGTCGATTTTTTGCGTGTGGATGCGAACGAACGTGTGAATGTTGACGTCGATATTGTCTTGAAGGGGACGTCTCCCGGTGTGTTGGCTGGCGGGTTGCTTGACCACCCGCTGCACGCGGTTCATGTCGATTGCTTGGCAATCAAAATTCCGGACGGCATCATCGTCAAATTGGGTGCGCTCCACACTGGCCAGGTGATCCACGTCAAGGATTTGGAAGTGCCAGACGGAGTCAAAGTTCTCAACAGCCCAGATGCGATTGTTGTTCGAGTGATCAATCAGGTTGTGGTGGAAGAGCCGACAGGAGAACTCGGTAGCGGGGCCGAACCCGAAGTCATCAAGAAAGAGAAAAAGTCCGGTGAAGAAGACGATAAATCGGGCAAAAAATAACGCAGCGCGGTTTTGGGTGCTTGCGGTTTGATTGGTTTTTACACGGGCGGGCTTTCCGCCCGTGTTCGTTTTCCGGCCTCCAAGGCACAACATTCATGAGGTCGGCGCGACGCCATGAAAGTCATCGTCGGTTTGGGAAATCCCGGAGATCGGTACGCGCGGACCCGGCACAACGTCGGCTACGAAGTCATTGACGAACTCGTTCGTCGGCACTTCCTGTCGAAACCTAGGATCAAGTTTGAAGCAGAAGCGTGGGAGTTGGAACTGGGATCGGAGCGACACTGGTTGTTGAAGCCACTCACTTTCATGAATAACAGTGGCCGAAGCGTTCGTCAGTGTGTCGAGTTCTTTCAAATCCCGGCTGAGGAATTGTTGGTCATCTGCGACGATCTCAATTTGCCGCTAGGCCAGTTGAGAATACGAGCTTCGGGTTCAGATGGCGGCCAAAAAGGACTGAGAGATATCCGACAGCAACTGGGAACTGAACAGTACGCACGCCTCAGAATCGGCATTGGCCGGCCGCCGGGACAGATGGATGCCGCCGACTTTGTGCTGTCTAAGAACTCCAAATCAGAAGCCACAACGATTGAGCACGCGATCGTCACTGCGGCCGACGGCGTTGAGCTTTGGTCGAGATCAGGAATCGCGGTAGCGATGAATCGGATCAACGCGACTGCGGACGACGTGAAACCTAAGAAAATTGAGAAGCAAGGCCCAAAACCGGAAAGCCAAATCGCAAAACCGGATGGCATCAACTGAGTCTGTATCACCTGAGGAAATTGGCTTTCGACTTTCAAGTTTGCAACGCTGTGGACTGCGTTGCAAATCCCTACAAACACGTTACAAAGTCCACCTTTCTATCGACCACACCTGCCGGGCGTCGTTCATTTTTGAGTATTGGAGATCGGAGTTGGCTGAGAACACGTACGAAGGCATGTTCCTGCTGGATAGCGGCAAATTTGCTGCCAGTCCAGATAGCACCACCAATCATGCAGCGCGTCGCCCGGCGCCGGCATGGCCAGCACCGCGTCCCGCGCGGCCCGGTTC
>JBEBGH010000602.1:0-1945 GCA_040081565.1 Pirellulaceae bacterium | reverse complement strand
GATGTAACAACTTCGATGCCAATTGGAACCGTGAATTCGGAATCATCCATCAAAGCCGATTGTCTTTGAAGAATACTCAGTTGGAACCGAGGAAGATCAAAGAGCGTTTTAGTGGTCAACTCAAAGCCAATTTTAAGAGTAGAAATCGTAAGCGGTTCCGAATCAGAGACAGCTAGACCCACAAACCGCGAGCGAAAGACTTTGTCGATTTTTGCAAAGTCAAATCCCATTGCTAATTCCCGTGCTTCATTGGCTACCCGTTCTAGCATGCTGCTATGACCCACCGAGAAACTTCTATCAATTTCAATGTTGAGCCGTTCACTACTATTTCCAATTTGAATCTCTTTTGGGTATAGTACTTCAGTGCAATTTAAGCACAATATCATAAGCCGATGATCCAACGCGGGATCGAAACGAACAAAATACACCGGCCTAACATTTGTTTTCGTCAACATCAAATTCTCCCTAACGTTCCGTAAATCCTAAACCCAAAAACCGTCGTTTTACTTCGGCTTCGTGGTACGCACGAAAGTTAATCCACTGCTGCTTCGTCCATTTTGATGCCATCGCAACAAACTCTGCATGGGTTAAACCATGGCCTTTCAGATAACGCTGCTGAATGTCGAAATGGAGTAACTCCTCCATAAGCGATATTTCATCTGCACCTCTATAGACGTTAATTGTGTTCGTCATTGGATCGAACTTCGCGAAAACCGGTTTTCCATTTTCGAATACAACTTTATCCCAATTTTTGAATAGATCCGGATCAACACCTCCACGGGCCTTTTTAAATGCCTCTTTGATAGCCCGCATCTCCGCTCGAAACGCCGTCATCGCCACTGCGGATTGCGGATATACGTAACGCGATGAATTAAATAGTCCCATGGCTTCGTCGAGTTTTGATTTTATCGCATTTCCGTTGGAGTCAAAGAAATCACCGGCTTTTCCAAATTTGGCCGAGACAAACGGGATGGCAACCAACGCCGCTATCAATAGCTTCTGTTTTATTGGAATTTTTTTGTCTGCGAGGTCGTGCATTGCCATCACAAATTCACCTGCATCGCAGGCTGACATCGCGATTCGCAATACTTCTTCTGAACGATCGGCGGCACGCACTGCAGCCAATCCCATTCGACGCTTAGCCTGAGATACCAAATCTTTGTCATGCACGAACTTTCCAAAATTAGCGTCCTCGTGATCGTGAAGCATTTGGTAAACGATGTCTGCTGCAGCGAATGGATTGACGGCCAAGTTGTCGTCTAACTGAAAGACGGGCGCCCATTCATGCTCAGAATCCTCATAAAAATCCGTGTAGCCAGAAAAAAACCAAAAATCAAATACTTCAATGCGACCGCCTGACTGAAGAAACGCCCAAACGTAAGGATCATTCATTCCGTATTTCGCAACTAGGATTTCTTTGATCAAGTCGCCCGGTGATAGCTGGCCCGATTGTCCATCCGCCTCATTGG
The DNA here is from genome assembly GCA_040081565.1 of Pirellulaceae bacterium. Classification (GTDB taxonomy): domain Bacteria; phylum Planctomycetota; class Planctomycetia; order Pirellulales; family Pirellulaceae; genus BJ22. The sequence goes on along the minus strand of JBEBGH010000602.1, from coordinate 476 downwards.
TTCCGCCGTTATTCAGCATGTTTCCAGAGTTGAAGACGGCGTCGCCGAAGGAGGCGGGATCGGTGGGGGTACCGGTGGTTGGAAGTTGCCAAGCGAAGGATGCGCCGACGGTTTCGCCTTTGTAGCCATAGGCACTGGAGAACAGGCCAAGGTCGAGGTTGTTGCCGGTGCCAAGGGTCAAGGGCGAATCGCCAGGTTGTGGTTCACCAGAGCCGTTCGTTCCGCCGGGCCCTGTGCCGTTGGTGGTGAAAGGTACGTCAAAGCCGCCCCACGGTGTGAGGCCGGTAATGGGGTTGCCATAGCTAGAGTCGACGCCGAAATCGGTTTCCGGCAACAGCATATTTGTCGAGCTGGATTCGCCCTGGGGGACGTCTCCAGAATCGGTAACCAGGAACGAATTGTTGTCGGCCGTTACCGTACCGTGAAAAATCTGGTAGACCGAGCGCTTGTCCATCTCGTTTTGGTAACCGTATTTC
>JBEBGH010000258.1:0-7728 GCA_040081565.1 Pirellulaceae bacterium | reverse complement strand
ACCTGCCATCAACTGCCGGGATTCTAATTGGCGATATCCCGCTAACGGGGCTGGTTTGCGACATGCTTTTTTGGATTTCAGGGCTTTGGATTTCATGGCGGTTGCCTTGTCAAATTGGTTCAGGTGATTTTTTGTTCCCCAACATATCCAGCCCCGCAAGTTTTTCGCGGCAACTATTTTTATGAAACCCTGGATTTCGCTCTTTTCCGCTTGATATGCGGTCCGGTGATTCGCCGAGTCAGGATCGACTGCCGAACAAATTGAAGCTTCGTTTCGCGAATTCTTCCAATCGCTGGTCTGATTGCTTCCGTCAAACGCCAAATTCCAAGGCGTCAGCTTCGTGCAGCCGTTCCCAATTCGCGAACAGGTCATCGCGTTCGGTCGATGGTTGGTTCGCGGCAAGTTGGCGAACGACGACATGTTGCTTTCGTTCGGCAAACATGTTTGTCGGCGAATTCGTGCGGCTAGTTGCTGGCGTTTCGAGGGCGAAGTTTCTTTCATCGCTTGAATTCATCAACTGCCGTTGGGTTTTCGAACTTGTAATCGAGGAAGCCCAATTCAAGTCACTTGCTGATGATATGAATGCTGGCTTCAATTGATTTGGCGCGAGCATCAGAGCAGGTGGCATGTCCGCTGAAAGATCTGGACGAAAGACCCACAATTCGCGGCCGCTAATTCCGTCGTCCGCCGAGAAATAGAGTTCGACGCCCGCCCCAGAAAAACCGGTCGGGCTGGAACTGGCTGCTCCCGCTCGAATATCCTTGACCATCATTGTCGTGGCGTCGGTCAATCGGCTTTTCCATACTTCCGCCCCATTGGTGCCATCGTTGGCTGAGAAGAACAGATGTCCATTGTGATTGTACAAATTGGAAATGCTTGAGCTGACGGTGCCAGGGACAATGTCCTTCACAATAAAGGTACCGGCATCCGTCCCGTTACTTCGCCAAAGCTCCGCGCCATTACTTGATGTCGTGGCCACGAAGGCCAGGATCCCGTTAACGTTGGTCAAGGACGTCGGGAATGAAGAAACTGCACCAGGGGCTATTTCTTCGACCATTTCCGTAGCGCCATTCCAGCGATTGCGGCGCCAAAGTTCAGCACCGCTTGCCGATGTCGTGGCGCGGAAAAACAGGTTCCCGCGGACATTCGTCAGATTTGCCGGATTGGAACTGCCTGTCGGATTAATATTGGATACCATCGTCGTGCCGGCAGACGATCCGTTGCTTCGCCACAATTCGATGCCGTTAATGCCATCATTCGCCGCGAAGAACAATTGCCCGTCGACATCAATTAGTTCGCTGGGATTGGAACTGCCAATCGTGGGCGAGACGGTTTCGTTGATGTTCTTGACCAGCACTGTTCCGGTCGCCGTTCCGTCGCTCTTAAACAGTTCACGTCCGCCCAAAACAGACGTCGCCGCAAAGTACAGCGTGTTGCGCGAGACCGTCAGCCAGGCCGGATCGGAACTCTGTTCGGCTGTGTTGATGTTTTTCAAAATCACCGTACCGGCATTCGTTCCGTCAGTGGTCCAAAGTTCACGACCGTGGGTTGGTGTGTAGGCGGAGAAGAACAATCGTCCGTTGTAATTGGTCAGATTGAGCGGCGTTGAACCATCGACTCCGCCCCAGATGTCACGCACGCGAAAAGTGAATCCGGTGGTTCCATCATATTTCCAAAGCTCGCGGCCGTTCGACGGCGTCTCAGCGGTGAAATAAAGGTCGCCGTTGACATTCGTCAGATTTTGCGGATGCGACGAACCAAGGCCAACATTTAAGTCGAACCGAGTCGCAAAGGCCCCGTTTGAGCGATACAGTTCACGATCACCCGACGGGCCGATCGCCGAAAAGAACATCGCTCCGTTGACGTTGGTGAAGTGCAATGGATTGGACGGCGGTGCGCCCGTTGCAATATCAATGACCGCCAGATCAGTTGGCGTCGATGGCGGGGCCGTTCCCGTTCCAATGACTCCGTAACTGACGACCCCGGCTCCAACGATGCCGCGAAAGCTAACACCCGGTCCTTTGACAAACGGACCTTTAACGCCATCGAACTCGACGGCAGCCTCATCGCCCGTATCAAACACCGCCATTTCGTAACCGCTGGTCGCGTTTTTTGCATTGAAAAAATATCGACCGTTCACGTTCAGTCCAAATTTAGGATCGAAGTCAGGCACTTCCAAAGTGTTGGACAATCCACGCGTTTGATTGAGTGTGCCATCGGATAAGTAGGCTCGTCTAGTTCCAGATTCATCCAGCGAAGAGAAAAACAGGGTCCCACTAACATTCACCAAATCGTAGGCATCGTTCGTGATGTCATGCCCGACAATCGGGACGTCCGCGATCGGTTGCGTACTGGTTGATCTTCCTTCCGAACGAAACAGTCGCCTGTTGCCATCCGTATCAATGGCCGTGAAAAACAGAGTGCCATTAACATTGCAAAGGTCTTGGGGATTCGACGACAGAGTCGTTCCAACAAAGGTGCCAGGAGTGAGATTAATGTCGGCGACGATCGTCGTGCCGGGAACGGTTCCGTCACTGCGCCAAAGTTCTCGGCCATGAGTCCAGTTATCGTATGCGAAGAAAAGCACACCATTGACGTTAGTCAAAAAGGTTTCGTATTGCCTAAGACCGGGACCGCCAATACCAGCTTCCAAAACTCGAACTGTTCCGGCGTCTGTGCCGTCACTTTTCCACAACTCACGCCCAGCCGATGTTTGCGCCGTAAAAAAGAGCGTTCCGTTCACGTTCGTCAAATCATCTGGAGTACTGCTGTTCGGACGGGTCCCGCCAGGACTTGTGTAGGTTCCCGGAAAGATATCTTTCACTCGCACAGTGCCAGCGACAGTCCCATCGCTGCGCCATAATTCTGCTCCCCCTTCATCGGAATCATAGGCTGTAAAAAGCAATGTTCCGTTGACGTTTTTCAAATCCTCGACGAGTTGGACCTTGGGTCCGAGATCAAATTCTCTGAGCGGGACTGTGCCCGCATCGGTCCCATCCGATTTCCAGAGACTTCGGCCGCCCACGACGAAGAACAAAGTGCCCATGCAATTGGCCATATCACCAACAGACAACGTCGTGATCGACGAAATATCCTTGACCATCACAGTTCCCGCCAACGTTCCATCGCTCTTCCAAAGATTGCGACCGGTAGTTCCATCGTCAGCTGAAAAGAAAACTGTGTTGTTCACATTCGTAAACGAACGTGGATCAGAGTGAGAGCTTGCCGAGCTAGGATTAGGATTGATATCCTTTACCAAAGTGGTCCCCGCAGTTGTACCGTCGCTTTTCCAAAGTTCACGACCTCCTGTAGGTCCATCTGCAGAAAAAAACATCCAATTGCCTATCGAACCCGGAAAATATGGAATTGCACTTCCGCCGCCCGGTCTAATGTCAATCAGTTGAGGAACGCCTGCCATCAACTGCCGGGGTTCTAATTGGCAATATTCTGCGACCCGACGTTCTTTGAGATGTTTTTTTCTGGATTTCATGGCGGTTGTCCTGTTGGAATAAGGCGGGTGGTTTTTTCTCCCCGAGAGATATCCAGGCCTAAAGCGTTTTCGCGGCAACTTTTTTTATGAAATCTAATGTTTCGCGGCTCACCCGATAGGTGTTTCGGCTGCGAAGTCGCGCCTGGGGTTCGTAGTCCCGCATTCATGCGGCGATTCCGGCTAAAGCCGGTACTACGAACCCCGCTTTTTAGAATTGACGCAGCCCCAATCAACGGCGACGACGAAGCAATGCCGCCAGCGATAATGCACACAGTATCAAGCCCGAACCTGGCTCTGGTACTGCGGTGAACAGCGCGATGTCGTTGCCGCTGCCGGCGGTGTAGGAGATAAACAGTTCATGCCCGCCAAATATGCCGACCAAGTCGCCTTCCCCCAATCCATTGAAGCGGCCTAGCAAAGCGCCGCCAACATCGCCGATCAAATACTGCTGGTTGAAGCCCAGAGTGTGTCCATCGATCAACGGAAATAAACAGATCGCCTGCCAGGTTGAGATCACCGGTGACCAGCATCTGATCGAACTCACCCAGACCTTGCCCGCCTAACTCGAGGAATACATCGCTCGAAACACCCAGAAACAGATTGCCGTCGAACGTAACGCTGGCTGGACTATTGCCAGGGCGCAAATCACCGAGCGCAAACAAGTCGCCACCCCCCGTGAAACCACCACTCCCAGTGAACTCACCCAGAAATACCGCGGTACCTAAGTTGGTTCCGACACGAGCGATTTGCAAGACACCATTTTGTTCGACGTCACCGAAGAACGTAACATGCGCACCGCCACTGACCTGGATCGTCCCGGTGTTCGCGATGTCCCCCTGAATGGTCGAAGCTCCAAGAGTTGCTGCAATGCTGCCTTCGTTGCCGATTCCGGCATCTGCAATCAACGAACCGTTTCGCAACGAAATCAAACCTGTACCTGGCAGAATGTTCACGTATGCGTCGATCTTCAATTCGGAATTGTTGACCTCGACCAGACCTTCATTGACAAACAGATACTCTCCGGAAAGCCACATTTCCGAACCAGCGAGGGCACGTATTCGACCACCGGCCGCATTGATGATGCCTGCGTCGATGCGACCACTCCCGCGAATGGTATTATGATTGGAAATGGTGCCGTTCACGACGGTCAGATTATCCGCCACAATCGTGCCTTGATTTTCAATGTTTCCGGAGACAACTCCATCGCCAGTGAGTGTCCCGGTCGAGCGAATCGTAACTCCATTCGTTGCCGAGAGATTCGAGCCGTTTTGAAGCGAAAGCGTCGCCAATCCGGTTCCTCCGCCGATTTGCAAACTTCGAACTGTCGTGTCTGTCGCCGGACCCGTGACGGTCAGGCTGGCGGCCGGGTCGATGAACACGTCGTGGACGAAGGCGGGCTTCAGGCCCAAAGTCCAGCGACCGGTCGTGTCCCAAGTGCTGCTGGACGGATTCCGCCAATGCAACTCGGGTGTCCAACGGCCGATGACTTGATTGCCTCCGATCAGCGTGGCTTGGTAGGCGATTTGGCCATGCTCATTGAGCGAAACGCCATTGATGACGTCGATGATGCCCCCGCCTAACGAATCCCCTTCACGAATGACCTGAAAAAAGTCAATTCCATCGCTCGTAAAAATGCCACCGTCGTCGCTGAGCCCGCCGCTGGTGTCGTCCAAATAGCCATCGAAGGCCACCTGGCCCGAATTATTAAGCACTGGATCGCCGAAACCGAGAAAGGTTCCGTTGGCATCGGGGGCGGATTGCCCTTTACGGGCGATCTGAGTGACGCTGCCGCCACCGCCGCGAAAAATGCCAATGTTGTCCCTGCTGCCGCCGCTGGTTCCGGTCAGATTTGCCCAGAATGCAGCTTGGCCCAAATCGTTAAGTGCAGGACTGCCGAAATTAGAGAAGGTTCCGTTGGCATCGGGAGCCAATTGCCCTGCACGGGCGATCTGAGTGATAATTTCGCCGCTGCCTCGAAAAATCCCGTTGTTATCGCTGCTGCCGCCGCTGGTTCCGATCAAGCCTGCGCGGAAGGCCAATTGGTTTGAATTATTAAGCACGGGATTGTCGAAACTGTTGAAGGTTCCGTTGGCATCGGGAGCCAATTGCCCATCAAGGGCGATCACATTGATATTTCCGCCGCTGACTTGAAAAATACCCTGGGTAGCGGTGGAATGGACATGGGTCGGGACAAGATTCGCACGAAATGCTACTTGGCCCGAATTGTTAAGTGCGGGAACGAAAAATTGGGAGAATTTTGCAAGGTAAGAAGGCAAGGGTTGATCTTCTCGAGCGATCTGACTGATCCCGCCACCACTGCTACCAAAAATCCCGCTGTCGTCGTCGTCGCCGCCGATGGAATCGAATATAGCTCCTTGGAACACCGTGTGGCCCGAATTGTTAAGGTCGGGATTGTTGAAAAAGCCAAAGGTTCCGTTATTATCGGGGGCAGATTGCCCTCCACGTGCGATCTGTGTGACGCTGCCGCCGCTGCCTCGAAAAATCCCTTGGGTTTCGGCGAAACCTCCGCTGATTCCCCTCAGTAATCCATTGAATGCCACTTGGCCTGAGTCGTTAAGCGCTAGGGCATAGAAATTTTCAAACGTCCCGTTTCCATCGGGGGCGGAATGCCCAGCGCGCGCGATCTGAGTGATGCTTCCAACATTGCCTAGAAAAATACCACTGTCGTCGTTGTTGTAGCCTCCACTGGTATTGTCTAGACGTGCCGAAAACGCCGCTTGGCCGGAGTTGTTCAAAACAGGCGATGATAAAAAGTATAAGAAGGTCCCATTGCCATCCGGAGCAGCCTGGCCCGTTTGAGCAATCACCTCAGTCCGACTTTGAGCCCAAACGGGTTCTTCGGAAATTGCGGTTAAGGCAAAAGCAGCCGCGATCAAGGCGAGCATCTGGATTCGGGTCATCGGTATTCTCACATTAAAATAATCAAACTGGAAATCAGTCCATTTAGTACTAACTGCTCTCGAAGCAAGCCATCAACATCCGCCGTTAGCGCCTATTGGATTTCATAGTCGCCTTCGCCTCTTGCATCCGACAACCAGCCCCACAATCAGCGCCGCCATCGCGGAAGATGGTTCCGGAACAGCATTAAAACGGACTGCGTCCATGTTCATTTGAACTCCGGAAGTTCTTACGAAGCGGACGGAAAGTAACTGACCGATGAGAGGGTCGCCAAGGATCGGTGTGTAGCTGGTCTGTATGTTGAGAAACGAACTTGGCGCAATCAGCGTATGATCGAAATTGACGCTTGAGAGAAGTGTTCCCCCCGAAACATCACCGTTGACTACTGTGCCTCCCGCCCAAAGCTCCATGAAGAATGAGCCGGCATTTGCATCATTGCGTCGTCCGCCAAACGCGAAAAGCGCTACTGCGTCCGCCGTGAGAATGCGAGACGACTGCTGGGCCATGGACAGGTTGTTGGAATACCCGATTTGCGTGCCCTCAGGCGCCTCCGCATCGAACTGGGAAAAATCGGCAGGAATATTCCAGACTCCAGCGGCTTGGCCATCGAGTGATTGGCTCCATCCGGGCAAAACCAAGTTGAATGTGCCAGTACCTATGGGTGGATTCTCAAAATTGCCATTAACGATGTCTAGCGCAGAAGCTGGCGCAGTTAAGAATCCTGTCAACAACAGGAAAATCGCATTTAATCTCATGGTCTGATTCCTTTTTTGATTCAGGCGTTTTCGTACCCAAAGACATATCCCGCCCGCCAAGTTTTTCGCGGCAACTTTTTTTGTGAAATCTTGTGTTTCGCCATTTTTTTGCGGTTTTCGCAAATTACTGGCTATCCGTTTCGCGAGGGAGTATTCAAATAATGGTTTAGGCGGACATCGCCACATTTCCCGCTTGCTCGGACATAAATCGTTTGACGCCCAGTCGTTAGGCGCCGGCTATCGCGGGTTAATCCGCCGCTACGGCTGGCGTTAAACGAAAAAGTGCAAATGTTCAGTTACGAGTCCGCGAAAACAGGTTTTTGATTGACAATAATACGGAAAGAACTTGATATGCGGTCGGTTGATTCGCGGAGTCACTCATGAAAGAAAAACAAGACACAACGAAGAGCCTGGAAAATACCGCACTCTACGTGTCAGTTCCGCAACGACAGCTTGATGATGCCCTTGATGCGGCGCTGTCGAATGCGTTTCGAGCCGCTCCAGAAGTCCGCTCTCCTTCCGCAGACGACGACAAAGGAAAAATACTGGGCGATAAATATGAGC
>JBEBGH010000601.1:0-1950 GCA_040081565.1 Pirellulaceae bacterium | reverse complement strand
ATCGTTACAAACCTGATAAACATGAAAATTGCAAAACTCAATCTGGATGGACGCACAACCTGGGCCAAGGTTGTCTCTGAGAATCAAGCGGTCAAGTTGCCCGACGATTTTTCGCTGGCGGACTGGAAAGGATTCGAACCATTCACGGGCTCGACGTTCGAGATCAACCGCAACAAGCTGGTCGCCCCAGCGTTACCGACATCAAAAATCATCTGTATTGGCAAGAATTACGCGGACCATGCTGCCGAGATGGGCGGTGCTGTTCCGGAACTGCCTATCATTTTCAGCAAATACCCGACGGCATTGAATGGACCCTATTCCGAAATTGTGCTTCCTAAAATCAGCCATCAGGTGGACTATGAAGCCGAATTGGTGGTCGTTGTCGGAAAACGCGCCAAAGACATCCCGCAAGAAAACGCGATGGCCCATGTGCTCGGCTACACCTGCGGAAACGATGTCTCCGCCCGCGATTGGCAAAAAGGCAGACCGGGCGGACAGTGGTTGGTAGGCAAGAGTTTTGATACGTTCGCTCCCATCGGCCCGTGGATTACGACAGCAGACGAAGTCCCAGACCCCGGTCAACTGAATGTGACCTCGCGACTAAACGGTAAGGTGATGCAAGACGCCAGCACCCGTTTGTTGATTTACCCAATCGAGCACTTGGTAAGCTACCTCTCCCAGTTTTTTACCTTGGACGTCGGCGATTTGATCTTTACTGGGACTCCAGCCGGTGTCGGTGCAGGACGTACTCCTCCAGTATTCCTGAAATCTGGCGACCAAATTGAAGTGACCGTTAGCGGTTTGGGAACGATTTCCAACCGATGTGTTTAAGCAGTTGCCGCGGGTCGGACTCTGCAATATCGCTGTGGCTGAGGCACTTAGGGAAGCAATTCCTAATGACATCCAGCTAGCTGGTCGGGCAATTACGCCATTCAAAAAACGTCTCACCCAGCAGGCCGTGTTCTGCCGAAAAAATCTCTGAATGATCTGCGCACCCGATGCGCCTCGGTGCTAGCGGATGTTTGCTGGCGGAATGCAGGAGTTTGGACTTGGCCAGAAATGACCAGCGACGTCGACGTGTCGTCATCGACGGTGCCTTGCAAAACGAGGATGACGTCAATGAAGTGGTTTCGATCGGCGCTTTCGAACGCGAAGGTACGACCACTGCGGTTGAGCCAACGGCATGCTACGATCGTCGGGCTGGACGCGGCTTTCAATTGCGAACGACCGACCTGATTCCTAAACGGCCGAAGGCTGTGTTTCTGTTCTTAGCCGCTGTTGCAACAATCGTCATATTGCTCAATCTGTTGCATCTGGCATTCTCCAATAGTTGGCCAGCCGCAATCAGTGGTAAATTTTCGCTTGTACAGAGCGGATCGATTGCCGCTTGGTTTTCCACGGCTTTTCTGATGTTGGCTTGTCTTGTCTGTTTGCAAATCTACTCGCTTCGACAACACCGCAGCGATGATTATCGCGGCACCTACCGCATTTGGTTGCTGTTTGCGGGAGCTATGCTGCTTAGCAGTATGAACTGCATTGTGAATTTCGATGAGATGTTGGGCGATGAATCTCATTTGTCATCGTCATCACCGCTTCTGTTTTGGTCGTTGTGGGCCACGAAGGCACTGGTTGTTGCCGGTTTGTTCATTCGTGGGTTTGTTGAATTGCGGTTGTCGCGCGGAAGTCTCGCGTTGGCTGCCATCTCATCAGTCGCCTACGTTTCTTCACTCGTGCTGCAAATTCCGGAAGTCACTCAATCGATTGGGGTAAGCTTCGCCCTGGTTCTGGGTAATACCCAATTTTTAGGGCACGCATTTTTGCTCGTCGCCTTGGCAGTTTACGCACGGAATGTTTTCTTGACATCAAATGGTCTGATGGCCGTGAGAACGGTGAAAGCCAAGACCAAAACGAAGCAGGCGAAAAAGAAAACGACCGTTGACGACGAAACAG
>JBEBGH010000257.1:0-7740 GCA_040081565.1 Pirellulaceae bacterium | reverse complement strand
CAGAGAACCATACGCGTGACACCGATTAGGTTACCACGAAGGACACGAAGAGCACGAAGGAAATCAGAGTACAAAGCATCGGACCGTCTGCGTAAGTTGAAGTTGAAAGGCAATTTGGCTACGGCTTAATTCATGTACCAAACATTGCCTTTAAGCCGACTGGAGAAAACCCGGTGCTAGGTGCCGATGGAATTCAATTGCACAGCCGATTATGCGATTGGAAAGATCGTCGAATTCCATCTTCGTGCTCGTCGTGTCCTTCGTGGTTCTTATCTTCCCTCTGCCCGTCGTTTACGTCTTGAGTGGTGAACTCTGACAATCACACATTCGTAGGACACGTTTTTCGTTTGGCGCTGTACCGCAGAGAACCATACGAGTGACACCGATTATGTTACCACGAAGGACACGAAGAGCACGAAGGAAATCAGAGTACAAAGCGTTTGGTGCTTTATTTCAGCTTTGAAACGTTGAAGTTCACCAGCAGTCTGTTTTTTATTTCCGCCAATTCGTCTACGTCAAACGGTCAAGTCGGGCTGAAAACGATCGCTACCATTACAAAAACGGCAATGCAGAACGCAAGTATCCCCCAAGCCGTCAGCAATCGTTCGCGAAGCGAGAACACGATTCCGATTACAGAAGCCACAGCAAGAACAATGCTACTAATCCCAAGTATCCAACTCGCCCGAACTGCCGAATCGTTAGAATTCCGGAATTGTGCCGGAAACAGCAGTGCATCGTTTTCAAGGCGCATTGCCTGAGGAATCAGTCTGCTCGCAGATATGCAGAAGGCAACAATCAAAAGAATGCTCAATCCGATCGTGATTCCGGACGCCCATTTCGAAGAACGAGATGGGCGCAGCTGTTCGGGAACTTTGTTCGTTTCTGAGGCGGATGGTGGCTCGTAGGGATTCTGCATTCAAAGCCCGATAACAAATATCAAACAGCTCGCCGTATATTCTGGCGGCTGTGTAAGGTTGATTGCGAGGCGTGTATCGGGACGAAATTAGACGTGAGAGACATTGTTGCAGTTCCTCATGGGCTCTGCAAAAACCGTAAGTACGGTTTTTGTACGTCGCGTAAAGGCCGCACGTCGACAGGTAAGTTAGACGTGGATATTCGGCGGTAAGATGATCAGTGCCTCCACTTGGAATCGAACCAAGAACCTAATGATTAAGAGGCGTCCCCGAAAACCCGCGTTTTTCAGCGTTTTCTGTGTGATTTCACTAGTTTATCATTCGGTTGTCAGTTTGCAATCTCTCGCATTCAATTGCGTGAATTCGCGGGGATTGGATGTAGGCGAAAAGCGCAAGCGGGTATTTACCCGCTCTGGTTTCAGCCCCCCTTCAAGGTACTGTTGCGGCGTTCGCCCAAGACGCGGGGCCTAAGCATCGCGGTCTTTTGGCGCATCGCAAAAGTTCAAAGGGGTGATTATTTCAGCGACAGCCCCCGGGCCCCAAAACTTGCGAAATAATCTGCTCGGTTGGGGTAGGGTCCACGGTTTCTGGCGTTGCTCAAAATCTTGGGGGCTATCCCCTTAGTAGGTTTCGAGCGCCTTCTTGATTACCGCCGCTACGGTTGCCGGGGTAATTCCGTTTCGTGTGCAATAATCCGAGTCGAGCCATGCGCGGAGATCCTTCGCCCCTTTGCTCGCGTTACAGCGGCGGCAGCAAATAGCGATGTTCTCTTTCGTGACGATCCGAGCGTCGTTGATGATATGCTCCCAAGATCGGCGGAGGCCTTTCTCCGGATTATCTGCGATAAATTCAACCCCACAATAGACGCAACATAGGTCCCGCTCGAGGATCTCGAGCTCGAGGGATGGGGGGATATTCCAGCGATTCATTAGCGCCCGGGAGTTCGTTAGTTGAGATTGAGCTTATTGGCGATTGTGGTAGCCATCCCGAAAACTATCAAAAAAAACTTACTTTTTTTTACTTTTGACGAGTAGCCGACAAACCTTCCCCTACCCCAAAAAAACGAAACGAGTTGGACTGTGTGTTTGGACCCATGCGGTCTTACCCTACCGCGCAATCTATCGCAAGTCGTCCAAGTACCTTTAATGGCCCGGGGGGGCCAAAGTCGATCGCCATATTCTAACCAAAAAAATATCTGTGCGTTCAGGTATGGTTCCGCATCCAAACGCCAGGCAGATTATGAGTCCCGCCCGGTGTCTGGTACGAAAGAAACGAAAGATACGAAATAAGGGTCTTTCTTCGTTTACTTCGTTTGTTTCGTTCAAGCGTCGATCAGTCGTAATCGGTGTTCTGGTCGACCGTCCGTTGGAACCGTAAAGTTTTCAACGCGTTGGCATTCGATCAGCAGGTCGACCGCGGCGTCGATGTCGGCTTTGAGTTTGTTTCGGCCAAGCTTGGCGGACAATTCGGTCCGCGATATTCCCCCCGCTCCGTGTTCGGTAACGATGCCGAGAATCTTGTCCGCCAATTGGTTACCGGTCGAATGTCCGAAGATGATTGCGGCGGACTGGTCGCAGTAGTCCCAAACGGCTTTGGCCGCGGCGAGGTGTTCTTCGTCGATGGCGCGGCAATTGTCCAGAAGTGCATACAGCAAGGACAGCCGCAGGACTTGGGCTTCGCTCCGTGCGGTGATCGGTCCGAGCAAACCGGGCTTTGGTTCCGCCAGTTCATGGTAAAGCGTTTCCCAAGCGATATCGGCGGCTTTGGTGCGGTGAATCTGACAGGGAACGAAATCAAACGCGTTGCGGATGTCAGACAGCTTGTTCGCAATTGGTCGCAGGTCTTCGATCGCGAAATTTCCTCCATGCGGCAATAGTTGAGCCCGTTGCACCAAACACCACAAGAAACGATTGCCAAACCCGTTGACGCAATCCACGTTGGCCAACAGGCTTTTCAGTTCCATCGTCGTAATATGACCGATGACCGCAACATGAGATCCCGTCGCAGTAACCGGTGAATTCTTGGCCAACGTCCGCAGCGTTTGATTCCCGTCCCAAGCTTTTCGCATGACATCTGACAACGTGGCTTTGTCCCGTCCCGCAGCTTTCAAAACCGCACTGAATTCTTCTTCAACGGACAACAGGCGTTTGTCGTCAACTCCATCGTCGATAATTGAGGCTTCACCGCTGGGAGTCGTTTTGATGATCGGGTCGCGAACGTGATAGATCAGCCCTTCCCCAGATATGAGGCCGCTGCAGACTTTTGAGTTTGTCCACTGTTCATCGACTTGCAGAAGAAATTGACGAACCCACGACCACGACGAACCCTTCCGGGCCTTGCTCGAGTTCCCCACGATAGCGGCGAACAAGTTTGGGTGATGACGGGAAGCTTCGGCCATCGTAAACGCATTCCGGCCAAGGTAGGCACCGCTGCCGACAAGAAATTGAATCAGCAATGCTACGGGGTCGGCTTCGCTATGCGGCTTGACCAGCTCGACGAATTCACCAGCCAGTCCGTGGAAGGCGTCGTCGCTAATCTTGTCCGGCCAAGGGGTCGATGTTTTGGCAATCATCGTCCACCGCCGATCAGTGCCGACAAGATTACGTCGCGATGATTCACGGACTTGTCCTTCGACAGGGCAGCGAATAGGTAGGCGTTTGCCAAGTGGTTTAAGACGTTCTCCACGTCCATCGGTCGGAAATGCCCGGTGCAGCGAACCATTCCAGGGCAGTAGATTTTCTTGAACGCAAACGGTAATGCTCCGTAAATGAGTTCTTCAATTTTCTTTTCGTTGTCAACCGTACCAGCTCTTGGGCGGTTGAAAGTGAGGGCGTTGACGTTTTTCGAACCATAAATACGGAAGAATCCGTCATCACAAAATTCGCCGAGTACGGGTTCCATTTGACTCGATGTTTGCGTCCTAGCGTTCATTTGATACAATGCTCCATGAGAAATCCGTCTTAGGTCCGCGCACGATGCCGGGCCTTTTTTCATGGAGTGCCGGGGAGTCGAACCCCGATCGACGAGTGAGAAATCCGTCTTAGGTCCCGCACCGCACCCCGTTAGGGTCGGTGCTAGATTCCAAGTTCTTTTGCTTCGGTCTCGAGTTGGCGTTCACGTATCAGGCGAGCCCGCTTGAGGCCTTCCTTGGTGGCATTGGAAAGCTTTCCTTGCTTGGCCAATTGCGATTGCGTGAAGAAAGAATTGAGAGCCGAAATTGACGTAAACGGCTTGCCGCCCACAAGAACGGTTTCGAGATAAATCCCAGCAATGCCTCGTTGTCGCCATCTGTAAATGGTGGCGAGATTTGGACGTTTGCCAGTTTTCTTTTCCAGATAGGCGGGGACTTCAGAGAGTTCAATCAAACGGTCTGTGTCGATGTCGATCATTCGCAAATTTCCTTTCATTGAGTGCTGTTGGCACTGAAAGAATTCGGAAAAACGCGAGAAAATCTAGGAAAAACGCAGAGAGTGTAGCGCCGAATAGTTGGCGAAATATTGCCGAATACTTACCGAATAGTTAATTGGACTGACCTTCGGCACGGACACTTTGGGAAATGATAAGAATGGCATGTTCCCAGTCCGAAGGAAGATAATTCTGCAACTCTGGCTTGTGTCCAACGATCCAATTGACGAGCTCACCATAATCGAAGACATGTTGTCTTCCGCTACTCGGTATGTTTTTAGGCATTCCCTTTCGATAGTCTTTTTTTAAGGTTTGAAAAGTAATATTTGCGGGTTTAAGTAGAATGTCCATTTCTCGTGCCCCAAATAAAGGTGCAGCCTTCTTGTTGGGCGGGGGAACAATTTCGTTTTTGTCAAAAGGGTATGCCGACAGCTTCAATGAATAAGCGGTAAAATAATTTCTGAGGCGGTCAAATTGAAACTTTAGTAGTTTCTGAGTGTTGTCCCATTTTCTGAAAGACGTCAACCAACGATTGCCAACGTCAAAGTTGTTGGCAATGGCGACTACATAACCTTGCGCCCAACCGCCCCCACGAAAATCCGGACTCCGATAGTCGAGACTTCGAGTTGCCAATACTCCAATGGGCCAAAAGTCCTTAATCTGATCACGAAGTATGTCACGCATAAACTGTTCGTCAGAAAACCTAGTTTCGTGTTCTGGATGTCTTAAGAATTTTTGGTTTTGAATGCTCAAATAATGCAGCCATTTCCCACCAATCGGAGTATTAAAATCTTCGCCGTTTTCTGACCATGATTCGATGGAACGGAATTCTGCAATCGATAGTGGAAAAACGGTTTGCGTCTCTTCAAGCCAAGCTTTGCGCAAAACGGTCAATACAGGCGTTAATTCGTCCAACTTGCGAAATGCATCGGACCCGACTAAACCACAAAAATGCGAAAACGCTCGTTCGATAAATTCTTTTGACATCTCTTGCGGTTCCTTATCGTCGGCGTAAACCGGCGAACATTGAGGAACCGCTTCGACAATGCCCGCCGGCCTACTGTGCGGGGATCAGCCGCGAACCGACTTGTTTTCTATGGGTTCAAATCTATCCAATCTTTCGTGCCACTTCCACCGCGGCGGCAATGTCGGGATCGGCGTAGTAGGCTTCGGTGACGGCCTTGCTGGAATGCCCGAGGATGACTTGTGCCGCTTCAAGGTCGCAAACCTTCCGGATATTGGTTGCCGCCAGTTTCCGCAGTTGATTCGGGGCCCAGGTAGGCAGGTCGTGACGTTTGCAGACTTCTCGAATGCAGCGACCATAAGCACAACTATCGTATTGAATGCTGGCGACTTTCTTTGGATGTCGTTTGCGGTTCGTTCCCGGTCGATTCCCGCAGGACAGCGGCGTCGTGCGATTGAGATTTCGCTTGCGGCGGGATTGCTCCATCGTTTCGGCAGGCGAAAAACAATAGACTTCGGCGGACCGCAGCAGATACGGAACAAGAACGGCTTGAGCCTCCCGGCCTATCGGGATAATTCTTGGGCGTCCGTGGTGTTCCGTCTTGTGAGTCGCAGGCGTGTAAATCCAAACGTCACCGGTTCGGACCACGTCACAAGGTCGCAGATTACAGACTTCCGCCGGACGCATCGCGGTAAGGCGTTGCAGGCGGACCATATCGGCGACAATCGGCGGCAGGTGCGGTAGTGTTTGTTCGACCAGTTCCACGTCAACGGCCAAGACTCGGCGGCTTTCCTTGGCCACGGTTCGACCTTGCCGCAGGCGTTCGACTGCTCTCAGAGCTTGATAGACGTGAACCGGTAACTTCTCATTTTCCACGGCCAAACGAAACGCAGCGACCACGTGCACCAAGTAGTGGTTGATTGTGGTCCGGCGCAGGCCTCGGTCGATCAGGCGTTGGCGGAAGGCCTTGAATGCAATCGGTCCGAATTCCGCGGCGTCGGTCTTGCCGTACAGGGTCCGCAGTTCCTTGAGGATTCCCTTGGCCGTGCCGAATTCGTTTGTGTGTTGTCCGTTCTTGCGGTAGTAACCGTCGGCTTTTTTGACGTAGTCGATGCAGACTTCGGTGACCGTTACGGCAGCGGTTTCGTCTGCCAGCTGGCGACCGGACGATAGGAATTCACCTATCAGGCGTTCGTATTCGGTCTTGGACGTCGCAGACTTGAATTTGCCAAGATAGATGCGTTTGCCGTTGAGTTCGACGAAAGCTTGACCAGAGGCTTTGTGGTGACGATACGAGGGGACTGCGTGATTAAGCTTTGGCATTGATGCGGTTCCTATTCTTCGCGCAAGCGGGTAAATACCCGTTTGCGACTTCCAGAAAAGGCCGCACTGTCGAACGTCGACAGGTAAGTTAGACGTGGATATTCGGCGGTAAGATGATCAGTGCCTCCACTTGGAATCGAACCAAGAACCTAATGATTAAGAGTCATTTGCTCTGCCAATTGAGCTACGGAGGCTGGTGAAGTTAGATTGAGTCGAATATGACTGCAAGCCTACTTCGTTTGACAGCGATCCATTTTAATGGTTCGCGATTTTTTTCGAAAGCGGTTGAGCAGAAAAAAGTTGGACTTTTTGCTCTACTCAAACTGAGTGCAGGGCCAAGTTTTCTTCGTTCCGATTGTTTTCGCGATGCACCGTCCCGTATCAGCAAATCGTAAGCCTTTGTAGCAACGCCAAAGAACTCGTGCATTGTCAAGTTTCAATGTTGGGGTCGATACCGGACGGCTTGCGCCGTTCCGCTTCCATTTTTATCGGAAGCGCGCAAGCTCTCCGATTCTCCCAAGCCTGAATCCCAGACTTGAGGTTGCACTAGACGTTGGTAACGTGCAGACCGCGGCGATGGCGTTCCTTGCGACGAAGCTCGTCGATCATGTCCGCGACCTTCTTCACATCGGCGATGCCTATCAGTTCCAAGTTTGGGTCGGTGACGTCCGTTGATTTGATTCGAATCTTGCCGACATTCAAGATTTGTTCCACAGGACCTTGCAAAAACGTCACATCGCTGATGTCGATCAATTCCACCCGATTGGCCGTCCGGAAAAACAAACCCAGTCGATGTTTCATGCGCTGATTGGTCAATTCGTAGGAACGAGACATTTTGCGATAGGCCATCACGCCGAGCAGATAGGCCCACATCAGCAACAGCACCGCCACAACCGTCCAAATCCCCCACGAAGTTCGCAAACTGGAAATCATCACCAATGCGACGATCGCCAGCACCGTAACGAGTGCTCCAATCAGAAACGAACCGTACATGGCTTTCGCCGAGTAAGAGCCCGTCCAAATGGTGACTTCGGGCTCGTCCTTGACATTTTGCTTGCTTTCGACGGCTTTATTGAATTTCTCAACTGGAGTAAGGTCGCTCATGGTTGTCCGTGGAAAAAAAAGAGCCAACTG
>JBEBGH010000256.1:0-7749 GCA_040081565.1 Pirellulaceae bacterium | reverse complement strand
GACCGGCTCAACCTCCGGCAGCGAGAAGAAATCGCGCCCCAGGAAGGTGTCGTCGAAGCGAACGATGATCGCATGTACCTGCCGTGCCTTGCCACCGGTGTCCTGATGCCAGACATGCGGCAGGTTGGAGCCTAGCAGCACGATGTCGCCGTCCGTCAGCGTGCCGATGTTGTCCCCCACCACACGGTGCCCGCTGCTTTCAATCGCCAGCGTGAGCTGATACTCAGGGTGAAAATGCCACCGCGTCCCATAGTCCGGTCCACGCACCACCTCGCAGTGGAAGGACTCCCACTGGCGCTTGGGCACTTTTTCGAAGACCGGTTTCATGGGACTAGATGGCAGATGCTGGATTCTTGATGCTGGATACCAGAAGGCTACTTCGAAGATCGATGGCCTTCGCGAACGGCTTGGATGAAGAGATTGAGCTTCTTGCCGAGGTGCGTCAGGTTTTCGTGCAGTTTTTCATAAAGTGGCTCGTCCACAAGCGAGCCAGTTTCGCGCAAGGTGTCGAGATGGTCGATGGTTTCGTCATTGGAAGCCAGAGCATAGGTCAACCGCAGCACGAAGTCCTGCTTGTATTCACGTCTGCCATAACCCTCCACGATATTCGAGCGCACCGATTTGCATGAGCGACGGATCTGCGATCCTTCCTCATACATTTCAAACTTCGGCAGCTTCGTCAGTTGCAACAAGGCGAGGCTGGCACTCCTGTAGCAGGCACAAACCAAATTGCCCCCGTCAACTTTTCGACAGTTCAGGAAAAAACTGATGAGCCCAAGGCTGACGCGACTACGTCGCCGCCTCCGCCCCCGATTCCCACTGCCGACACCACCGCTTCGGTCAAAGAGCGAATCACCAAAGTCGAGGAGTTAACGAAAACTACCGATGACGAAAAGGTCAGCGTGGCGTCAAAAGTTGAAACCCTGAACGCGACGACCGCTTCGTTGCGTGAAAAATTTGAGCGGATTGGCCTGACGGAAGGCAAGCAGATGTTGCTGCTCGCCACGCATCGCAAATTGCCTTCGGAGGCAGAATTTCGTATTCAAAACAATGAAACTCGGGGGCAAATTAAGGACGTCAATCTCGAACTGCTGCAGGCAGAGCGAATACTTGACGAAGAAAAGGAACGCCTTGCAGCTCTGGAGGCTGAGCCGTCAACGGCAAAGCGAAAGGAGCAGACCCATGAGAACATGGAAAGCGCAAAGAAACTCGTCGCCGCGTACAACAACCTACACAACGCCCTGATCGAGTTGGCGGCTGAACGTGAAAAGATGATTGCGGCGATCAAAGACCAAAGGTACTTCCTGGACAACAAGTTGTTGTGGGTCAAAAACGCTGAGCCTTTAGGTTTGGAAACAATCAGCAGCGGCTCGGAAGGGATCTGGAAACTCGCCCAACCGCTGCAGTGGATTCGATTAGTCACCGGATTAGGAGAGCGTATGGTGAATCATCCGCTCGATGCCGTTGGTTGGATCGTGGGGTTGCTGTTCTTGCGATGGTTATCCCGAAAACTCTCGCGGGTCGACGCAGCAACGGAAGTGGCCATTCAGGGCCAATGAGTACGAGTGAATCAAAAGGACATGCATTGATCATGATCAATCCCCAAGTTATCTGGAAACTGTTTCAGCCAATCGTCTGGACAGTTGTCTCGTCAATGACATTGCCGTTGTTGTCGTACTTCGTTTACATGGAATTGAAAGCAGTTGGTGAAAGCCAGATTCTGGCGGCAACATTGGCTTATGGAATTGGGTCGGCGTTGCCGCTGTTGTTGGTTGCTTCCATTCTGTATCGGGCTTTTTCGGCTGATGGATTTGCTTGTGGAACTCTCGGATGGTCGCATCCGGTTTGCCAGCACCTGCAAAAGGCCTTATCGCAAACCATCTGGATCATTTGTCCACTGCTGATGGTTTGTGAATCGTTCAAACGATATGCCGACGGGAAATTCAGTGACTCGCTGGGGCGGCTCGTTTTGATGGGGGCGATGGTTGCGTTGGGCCTGGTCATGTGGCAGGCGGCGCGAGCGATCATGCGGTTCGAGGCGACGCGAGATCGCGAAGCTCCGACGATTTGGATTGGTGGCGGACGATGGTTTAAATGGTGGGCCTCCTTATTGCCGATTTCCCTGGCAATTCTGGCTGGAGTCGGCTATCGATTCGCCGCCGAGCAGTTGGGCACGCGGATCCTTTGGAGCTTGCTCGCCGGAATGGGCTTGATGCTGGGCTGGTCGTTGTTAATGCACGTGTTTGACCTGTATCGCCAAAGACTGCGAGCACAAATCAATCCTGAAGATTCATCCGCGCGACAGAAGTACACCGATCTGGCCACGAATGCGCGGCAGGTAGAAAAGGTCTTAAACGTCATGGCGTTTTTGGGCGTCGTGATGGCTGTGATTCAAGTCTGGGCCGATGTGTTGCCAGTCAGCGAGTTGTTGCAAAAAGTAAATCTTTGGGAAGGCAACCAGATTCTGGCAGACGGTTCCAAAACCTGGATTACGCTCAAGGAAATGTTGGTGGCTGCGGTCGTTGTGCTGGTCGCTTTCAGCTTCAGTCGCAATTTGCCGGGACTCATCGAATTGACTTTGCCTGCCCGTTTGCCGCTCGACAAAGGTGGCCGGTTTGCGATCACGTTTTTGACACGTTACCTCGTAGGCTTGGTCGGCCTCATCTGGGCCAGTTCGCTGCTGGGATTCAATTGGGATCGCGTACAGTGGCTGGCGGCTGGTTTGACGGTGGGCCTGGGTTTTGGCCTGCAAGAAGTTTTCGCCAATCTTGTTTCGGGTTTGATCATTCTGATCGAAAGGCCCGTGCGGGTCGGCGATTCGGTGTCGGTCAATAATGTTTCGGGAACCGTTACGAAAATGGCGTTGCGGGCGACGACTATCATGGACTCCGACCGGCGCGAGTGGATTGTGCCGAACAAGAAATTCATTACTGATGACGTGATGAACTGGACGTTGACCGATACGATTTCGCGGGCTGTGTTTCCGATTTCGGTCGCTCACGGCAGCAATACTCGACAAGTTCATCAAATTTTGCTCAACGTCGCGCGGCAACAATCGCAGGTTCTCGACTATCCTGAACCCAGTGCGGTGCTGGTGAAAATTGGTCCGCAATCGCTGGACTATGAACTGCGAATCTATCTGGCTTCGCGGTCGGTGATGTCTACGTTGCAGAACGAGATCTTGTTTCAACTGGAAGAAAACTTACGGCGTGAAGGGGTCGACGTGAACATCAACCGCCACGATCCGCCCGTGATCATTCAGACCATCGAGCCCGACCAACGCCTCAAACGTGCCGCATAAGACGCCAAACGCAGTCTAATGACTATTGCGATTGATGCTGTATTCTTCAATCTTGCGGTAGAGAGTCGCGCGGCTGAGGCCGAGGAGTTTGGCGGCTTCGGGGACGACGTTGCCGGTGCGCTGGAGCGCCTCGCCGATCAATTTCTTTTCCCAAAAGTCGACTCGCAATGTCGACAACTCACCACCTCCCTCGGGATCGCGAATGCCAATGTCCTGAACCTCGATCTGATTCCCGTCGGCCATCACGACTGCCGAGTCGATGACGTTTCGCAACTGCCGGACGTTGCCCGGCCAATGGTAGCCTAGCAGCAACTCTTTCGCTTCTGGCGAAAGCTCCAGATTGAATTTGCCATGTCGTTCGCGAAAGTGTTTCAGAAAATAGTTGACCAACAATTGGATATCGCCGCCGCGATTGCGTAGCGGTGGGATGTAAAGTTCAAACACGCTCAGGCGATAATACAGATCCTCGCGAAAGCGTTTTTCATTGACGAATTCGCGGAGGTCTCGGTTGGTTGCGCAAATGACGCGGACATCGACGGTAATTTGTTCGGCGCTTCCCACGGGCATGAAGGGGTGGCCCTCGAGAATGCGAAGCAGTTTAGCTTGACCCTCAAGCGTCAACTCGCCGATCTCATCGAGGAATAATGTCCCCAGGTCCGCCTGTTGGAACCAGCCGATGTGGTCGCGATCGGCGCTCGTAAAGGCTCCTTGTTTGTGCCCAAACAACTGGCTCTCCATCAAGTCGCGTGGAATCGCCGCACAATTAACGGTCAGCATCGGGCGTTCGGCGCGAGGGCTGTTGCGGTGGAGGGCGCGAGCGACAAGTTCCTTGCCAGCGCCGCTTTCGCCGCGGATCAAAACGCAACCCGACGCCTTGGCCACACGCGCGACCTTGGAATTCAGTTCCCGCATTTCCGGGCTTTCGCCGATTAGTTCATCAAATGCCCCAGTCTTCTGGACCAGGCTTGAGTGTTGAGCAACGAGGCTTGCCCGCGAGTTGGCTTGACGTAGAGCACGCGACATAATATTGGCCATCGCGGCGGCGAGTTCCAAGTGGTTATCCTGAAACCGCTGGCTTTGGCGATACAGGTGGATTGCCCCTTGGACCTGAAGTTTCGTTTCGTTTTCGACCTGAGTTTCTGAAATCAGCGGCACACAAATCGCGTCGGCATAGCCACCATGTTTGTCGGCTGAATCGTACTCGACGCGAATCGCCTGCTTTTCAAGGACGACGCGTTTGGTGAGTTCCTTGCGGAGCAGAAGTTTATTGGCCTCGTGTTCCGGAAACACGATCTTTGGGATGAGCTGACCCGCATCGTTCAGCCACAGAAAGCCAGCGACGTTGGCCTCCGTTCGTTCGAAGAGACGTGTCATGCAAACGCGAATCACTTCGTCGGGTCCGCTTGTTCCAAACAGCTTCACACACAATTGCAACAGGAATGACATTTCCTGGCCGATACTTGGACCCTTCAAAAAGCTAAGCGTGGTTTGGCCAAACTCATTCGTGTCTTGGGAGCGGTGGGCAACGACGGTAGCGGTCTTGGCCTCCTCCGCTTTTGGTTCTGGAGTAGATCGTTTTGCCTCGGGCAACTTAAAGGTGAAATAATTTGACCCGATTCGCAGCTCCGTGCCTTGCATCAGCCGTGCCGTATCAATGGTTTGTCCGTTGACAAAAGTTCCATTACTGCTGCCGCGGTCGGTAATCCACCAACCTTCGTCATCATGGTAGATGGCAGCATGCACGCGCGAGCACTGGGGATCATTGAGTGCGATTTGGCATTGCCAATCGCGCCCCAGTAAGTTCTCGCCTTTTTCGTTCAGTTCGAAACGAGCGCCCGAGTTGACGCCATTATTCATTAGGAGGTAAGCGGTCACATCAAATTCCACGTCGCGGGAAAAATCAAAGCATCTCGGCGGTTCGTTTACCGTTTTTTTCGGAAGGCCTGAAAAACCAACTCCATTGGGCGATAGCCGGAGAGTTCGAAAGCCTAGTATAACGAGCGGTCCCAAAACCGTCGACAAACTGGTGTTTCAGGGAACGGATATCATGCCGGGACAAGTTCGGCGAGTCCGAATCCATGCAGTTTGCCTTCGAAAACGCGAGCGGAAACCCGTTTTGCATTCAAATCGACCTTGTCGCCGTAATTCGTTCTGTCTAACATTTTTTCAACTCGGGTTCGTGCCGCGAAACGCGATATACTGTTGGCACTGCCGAGTCACCGGCCAGCAGGCGTTCGTTCGGTTCGTCCTAGCTGTAATTTGCAAACAACTGAGTGAGATTCAGTCCAGACGATTTTCACTCCTTTCTAAACTCAGGGTAAATCATGAACAGCCGAAAAGGACTTTTTTTCCAGCCGACCCGATTGTTGAGTTTCAGCCTGATGTGGACTGCTTTGGTTGCCACCGGTTTGGCACAAGAGACGACCACTTCCGCGCCAACAACAGACGACAAATTGACCTCGGTCTCTCAGGCTGATCGCACAGCAGTGCGCGTGGTCGGCCAGTTGATCCAACGGGATCACTTGCTCAGCCAGCCGATTGACGACAAGATGGCCGAGCGTGCCCTGGGGACCTTTCTCAAAAACTTGGACCCGATGAAAGTTTACTTTCTGAAGTCCGACGTTGAGGAATTCCAAAAACTGCAAACGCAAATTGATGATGAAATCAAAAAAGGTGTGTTCACCATCGCCTTGGACATCTTTAAACGCTTCGTACAACGCGTGGATGAAAGCGTTGCGATTTCGCAGAAGTGGTTGGACACTACGCACGATTTTACCGCCGATGAAGAAATGGTGACCGATCGCGACGCCTATGACTATGCGGCGTCTTCGGAAGAACTGAACGAACGCTGGCGCAAACGGATCAAATACAACTTGCTGGTCGAAGAGGGCGCCGAGAACGCAAAAGACGACCCCGTCACGCGACTCAAACGACGCTACTCGATGTACGCCAAACGAATGCACCAAATGGATAGCGAAGATGTGGTCGAAATGTTCACCACGGCCGTGACCTCCAGTTTCGATCCGCATACTTCGTACATGTCCAAGCGAACTTATGAGAATTTCCTGATCCAAATGCGACTGGCGTTGGAAGGGATCGGTGCAACGTTGTCGGCGAACGATGATGGCTACACCGTGATCAAACGAATCGTTCCCAATGGGGCAGCGGCCAAACAAGGCCAATTGGCAGTTGAAGATCGAATCGTGATGGTTGGTCAAGCTCCGGGAACCGAAATGATCGATGTGGTCGGCATGAAGCTCGACGATGTTGTGGCCAAGATTCGCGGCAAGGCCGGTACGATTGTTCGATTGGCTGTCCTGAAGGAAGGTGCCGATGAGATCAAAACGATCGAAATCGTCCGCGAAAAGATTACTTTGGAAGACGAAGCGGCCCACGGCCAGATATTCGAAGAAGGCACAAAGGCGGACGGCAGCCCGTTCACTGTTGGCGTCATCCGTTTGCCAAGCTTTTACGCTGACATGGAATCCAACAGCGAGAATCGTCGCAGCACGACTAGCGACGTCAAGAAAATCCTCAATGATTTCAATGCGAAAAAGGTTGATGCCTTAGTCCTCGACCTCAGCCAAAACGGTGGCGGGAGTTTGCGGGAGGCCATCGATTGCACTGGTTTGTTTATCGATGCCGGCCCAGTGGTTCAGGTCAAAGACCCCGACGGTCGCGTTGAAAAACTAAATGACTTACAAACCGGAATGAGTTGGAGCAAACCGTTGGTGGTTTTGACCAGTAAGTTCAGCGCCAGCGCCAGCGAGATTCTGGCCGGCGCTGTACAGGACTACAAACGAGGCCTGATCGTGGGCGATTCCACTACCCACGGCAAAGGCACCGTTCAAAGCTTGATCGACCTCAACGAATTGATTTATCGTTCAGATAATCCACCGAAGTTCCATGGCGCTTTGAAAATCACCATGCAGCAGTTTTACCGACCTGACGGGGACAGCACCCAAAAACGAGGTGTTCTCGCCGATGTAGTGCTGCCCTCGATTACCGACAAAATGGACGTCGCCGAATCAGATTTGGATTATGCAGTTGAATTCGACCGAATTCCACCGGCTAGCCACGTTGAAATGGGCCAGATAACGCCAGAAATGGTTGAATCGCTTAACGCCAAGGCCCAACAGCGAATCGCTGATTCCGACTTTTTCAAACGAGAAGCCGGACGTATTGAAAAATACGTTCAGTTCAAAAATGAAAAGTCAACTTCTTTGAACAAAGAAAAATACTTGGCTCGCCGGAAGGAATTTGACAAGGAAAAAGAAGATGAGAAGTTGATCGACCAACAAGTCAACAGTTCAAGCAAAACGATCGAGAAGACTCCTTATCTGGAAGAAGTGATCAAGATTGCTGCCGATTATGCGAAGGCGCTCGGCGCAGGCTAAAACCGCGTTCGACAATCTTGAACATTCGTATGAAGAGTTCGGTGGGCCACC
>JBEBGH010000255.1:0-7788 GCA_040081565.1 Pirellulaceae bacterium | reverse complement strand
ATACGAGATTGGTCAACATTTGGGCTTCGTGAGTACCCAGTACTTTCTCGGAGACCTTCAACTCGGCGATGAGCGTCCGCTCGACCTCCATCTTCGTGCTCTTCGTGCCCTTCGTGGTTCTTTTCTTCCCGGTTGTATTCGCCTTGAGTGAAGAACGCTCGTCAGGCTCCGTTCGTTGCCGACTCGGGGCTCGACAAAAGGGAACTCACCAAAACCAACCGCTGAAAAAAATCCTCGATTTTATTGCCGCCGAAGGTCCGTACTACTTGACATCAGAGGCCATGAAGAGGTTCGACCGATTCATTGTCCAGGCAAAGGTGGCATGCTCTCCGTATTCTGCGAAGCGATGATCAACCAATTGCCTTCTCGCTTCTCCACAACCCACATAAAAATTCCTTCTCGCCCTTCGCCATGCTTGATGTGTGGGACGCGGTCGCCTGTCGTGGACCATAGTGAGGTGGTGCCGTTTTAGGGGGCCACGGTGTCTCTTGGGTTAGTTTATTGATTTTTCGAATTGGCTTGGGTTTTGATAGTTGATGGCGGAATGTTTTCTTTTGGTGTTGTAGTAGCGGACGTAGTCGTTGATTTCGGCGCGTGCAAGTTGGTAGTTTTTGTATTCGGTCATTTCCAGTTCGTTCTTGATGGTGCCGAAGCACGATTCCATAAAAGCGTTGTCGTAGCATTCGTTGGCGCGGCTCATGCTTTGTTTGATCTCTGCGCGCCGGATCATTGATCGATATCGTTTGCTGGCGTATTGACCGCCGCGATCAGAATGATGGATGAGACCTGGGGCTGGCCGCCGTGTTTTGATGGCTTGCTGGAACGCTTCGATCACCAGCTGATCGGTCATATCGGTTCGCAGTTGCCAACCCACGATCATCCTGGAGAAGCGATCCATGAGCACGGCCAGGTAAGCGAAAGGTAACGACATCACCGGCATGTAACTGATATCGGCGACCCACAATTGATTCGGTCCGTTCACTTCTTTGAGATCAAGAATCAAGTTCTCGTTGTACCCCAATCGATGTCGGCTGTCCGTGGTTTTCGGTTTGAAGGACTTGGGCTGAATCGCCTTAAGTCCCGCTTTTTCCATTAGTTTTGCGACGCGACGACGCCCCAGCGAATGTCCTTCTTCGCGTAACTTGCGAACGATCCGACGCGTGCCATAACGCCGCCGGTGCTCGCGAAAGATGCTTACGACTAGCGGCTGCAGATTCATGTCGTCCTGTTCCATGGCTGACAATTCCAGTTCTTTCCAACGTTGAAACGGAGTTCTCGCGATTTCCAGAAACTGGCAGACTTCTCGCTCGGAAGCGACACGGTCATCGACGATGCGTTGAGCTGCCGGATAAATTTCGCTCACTCTTGGCGGCCGAAAATGATCAAAGCTTTTTTTAAGACGTCCCGCTCGCGCTGGACACGCTGCAATTCCATCTCAAGTTCACGAAGTCGCGAATCGATCTGTTCGCCGACGGGACCGGCTTGTTCCAGCTGTTTCTGCTTCCATCGATAGAGCAAGTTCGTGCCGGAAATTCCCAGTCGATCGGCAATCGACTGCGCGGAATGTCCGTCGATCAACATCTGAACGGCTTCTTCCTTGAAGGCGTCGTCGTACTGACGGCGAACAGTGGATCGGGGCTGTGTCTTCCTTGGCATCTGGGGTTCCTTTCGCGGACTTCCATTTTAGGCCACCCGTGGCCCCCTAATACAGCACCACCTCATAGCACGTGGGCAACCGCCAAATCCGGCCGGAGAAATTTGATGTGCATCTCCTTTGTCGTCCACACACTGTCTTTGAAGCGCGTCTTGTGCTTCGCCGCGTGATCGTCGCGCAATTGCGTGCGCCCCTTGAGCCAACCTTTCGGCCCACCTACCGTAACGAAGTCCACGTCCTCCGCCGGCAACGTCGACAGCGCGTCCATGTCGTGTCGGTTCCACGTCTCCTGCCAGCGCTTGCCGAGGGCTTCGATGGCTGCTCGGTCAGTTGCATTCTCTTTGTCTTGCGCGATCACTTGCGAGAAAGCGCAGGTGCTTGCCAGAAGAAGTATCAGCACTGGTTTCATGTATGGTCCTCCTTTTGATTGATTTGCGGTTGTGATTAGAGCGAGCGGCCGACCGACACGGATCACCGAGTGGCGATGATCGATGATCCAATTTCAAATAGCGCACCAATCGCCACTTCGGTGAATCCGTTTTTTAGACCAGACGCGGAACATCATGTTGGCGATGTTCGGGCACAATATTCTCCAAGCTATTGGTGTGGCAAAACCTTCCAACGTCGATGTCAGCAACTACCAAGTCGGCCTTCATTGTAGTGGCAGTGACGACCATTCGCCCGTTGCGATCCACGATACAGGAAGAACCGTAAGATACAAGATCATCATGGTTTCCGGCGACATCTGCGCGAACGACCGGCACACTGTTTTCCAAAGCACGGGCAATATCACAAGCGCGAGCCTGTGTTACGATCTCTTCTCCACCCTTTGTCAGCGGCATTCCATTGTTTGTAGGCACCAGAAGGATTTGGGCACCGCGCGACACCATGAGCCGCGCCGGTTCGGGGAAAAGGGAATCGCGACAAATGATGATGCCGAACGTAACGTTGCCGACCGTAAACACAGGTGCCTCTGTCCCGGCATGGTAAACAGACCGATTTATGGCGGGATGCAACTTTCGATAGATGCCGAGGACCTCACCACGCGAGAAGACCGCAGCAGCATTGTACAGGAGCCCGTCGCTCCCCTGCTCGGTGAAACCAACCACTGTCGTAACGTGATCGCTCGCGAGGGGCGCGAGGAGACGATCCAGATCATCCGCGCTCGTGTCGACGGCGATGCGCTGTGTATGATCAACGTAATCTGCAAGCCCCCCCAACAACGCTTCCGGACAACAGAGTAGTTCCACGCCAAGCGCCTCGCACCGATCAACCTGCTGGCGGATCAAGGAAATGACCAGACGGTCAGCGCACGCGGCCAGAGAGGCTTGATAAGCAGCAACCTTCACTTGACCTCCGAAAAGAAAACACAGTACGAGTGCGGTCTTCGGTTCATCCGTTTATATCCGGCGTTTTCGGCAGTGCGTCAAGGTCTTGTTCGCGGTCATAATGATGGAGCAGCAAGTAATCATCCCATCCATTATCACCTGTCAAAGTCACGATCATTGCCCGTGAGAATTCGCCGCCTGGAAGTTTGGATTCCACGAGCGGCCACTTCATCCGTTCCCACGTTGTAAAGGGATCTTTGGATTCAATCAGAACATTTACGTATTCCCCGTTTTCTTGTCCGGTTTGAATCTCGACTGGCTCATCCCAAGAGTCTGCCATTTTGCCAAAAGTCTCTAACACATCTTTTTTGGTCATGAAGGACAGTCGATCAATGTGGATCCGGCAGCAAAACGTTCGTGTCATTGCATGGATGCCCGTGACCAGTCGACGAAGTTTTGCCGCCACAACAGGGGATAAAGAATCGATGTAAGTCCTAGGCATGGGGCGGGAGTCATTCGATTAAGATCTGGCGACTCAAACCGGTGATCTTGAGTTACGGTGAGCAACTACTGTCACAATCATACCAACCCCAAACCCAAGGACCATCAACCATGAAAATTCTCGCACTAGATCTTGGCAAATTAAAGACGACGTGTTGTTTTTTCGACACAAAAAACCCGGAAGCATGAGTTCCTCACCGCTGCGACCGAACGAAACTACCTGGCGAATGTCTTCACGAAATACCAGATCGATCTGGTGGTCATGGAAGCCTGCGGACCGTCGGGATGGATCAACGAACCGTGCACGGATAACTGAGGGAACGCAACCTGCACCAGCAGGCACACCAGAATGAAATGCGTTCACACCTCGAATAGTCGCTTAATCAAACATCCTTGTCAGCAGTCGTCGTCAACAGCAACCGCCCCACTCCCTCGAAGCTCACCAGCAAAGGCACCGCCAAAAAGCACCATCATGTAAAAAACAAAAAACTGCGACACCACACTTGCAAACCCAGGACGTCATAGTCAGTGGCGATCAGCGGGCGGCGGGAGTTGACTCAGCGGTACCAGACACGTCGCCACCGTCGCTCCGTTGCATCGCTTTGTTATTTGCGATTTTGCGAGACGGCCTAGTCACATACGTTCGACCTGATTCCGCTTGACGACGCTGGATGTCCGCGAAAATCCGATCGAGGTCGTAGTCAAATTCAGCGCCTAAGCGGTGCCGAATCGCTTTCATTTCTTCGGTTGGGTCAGGAATCGTCATATGTCACCAAAAGTTGTTCCGGTGTGCAAATCACTGCGGACTCGATGCCGGCATTGCGGCAAACCGCGTCAATCAAATGCTGGGTCGATGGGTTCATTATATGCTTGAAGTTCCAAGTAGCCAAATAGTTGATGCCGTTGATCGCAGCCAAGGCAATGTGCAGTGCGTCACGTGGTTCCGATTGTGGCACGGCGTGAGCTGCAATCAGCGACGCTGCGAGCTCATTTGCTGCAGCGGTAGTTTGCAAAACGTCAATACCTTCCACAATTTGGAGCCGTTCGCTCGCAGCGTCCCCATCCCCATCAGCGCATTCGGCAATGACAAGGTCAGATACAAACAGCATATACCGATCAGACGCAGAGTCCCACCATTGTCTTGTTACCTGCTGTCGTGCAAGTACGGCTGCGATTGGATGTAGTCGACCAGCAATGTGCCCAACAACAGTAGTTTCAAGGTAGACGCTTTGCATCTGCGTATTCTACAGCATATAACGCCCGCATTGACCGAGTGCGAGCAGAAAATCTCACCAATTCAGAGCGCGTCGATCGAGCACTTCGGTCCAATGCTTTGTGTACGCCCGTCATGGGCATGAGTTTATGGGGTTTGAGTCCACTGTGCGAGACTGGGATTCTCAAGGAGATCAGTATACCAAATGAAAACTCCGATTGGCAAAGCACGAGGCGAAGGCAACTGCGTTGGAGCGATCCAGGGTGGGGACGAAGCTGGAGCCCAATCTTCAAGGCTACGAACAGAAACGTCCTACAAGGCCGGACCGGGCAGCTATGCTCGTGGATGGATGGGTTACTTTGGTCTGGCAGCACAATTGAAACTGTTCGATCGGCTTGACCAGTGGCTTCGTCGCCGGATTCGCGCTTGCTATTGGAAACAATGGCGGTGTCCGAAGCGGAGGCGAGAGATGCTCATTCGCTTGGGTGTGCCACGTCGTCAAGCGATCCGTCACGCCCGCAGCCGCAAGGGCCCATGGCACATGGCACGGTATTTGATCGGTATAGGCCATTGCCAGTGGAGTTGGCCTGACCAACGCGTGGCTAGGCGAACAGGGGTTCTGAGCCTCAAGACTCACTGGGCAGCGCTTGCCCGTCTTCGTTGAACCGCCGGATGCGGACCCGCATGTCCGGTGGTGTGGGGAGGGTCACCCGCAAGGGTGACCCTTACCTGATTCGGCCTTGCGTTCGTAGGATCGCCCCTTTCCCGTTCCTGGATGCGCGGCGTGAACTCCGATAAGCTCACTATACCTCTTCGGCACTCGTGCCACTTTTGAGGCAGGAGGAATCTGCTCAGATCGCCGCAGCGCCAACAATGGTGGTCGAGTCGGGATAGAATAACCAAGATGCACAGCAATACTCCGCGCGAGGATCTCCGCAATTAGTGAAGGGACCGCGTTTCCGATCTGGCGCTGGATTTCCACTCGTGGTGCGTCGATACAAAATGACTCTGGAAACGTCTGCAATGCTGCCATTTCACGCCACGACAGCTTACGATTATCCCAGTGAAACGGGCCAATTGCCGAACCGGGCTGCGCTTGCAAAGTCCAAGATGGGCGATTCTTCGCCAATTTGAGAAGAAAGCACCAGTACCGAGTCCGCCATCCGAACAGCGGTTCCCCATTCTTTCGGTCGGTATGCCACAAGTAATTTTCGCCTTCCGGAATCGAAGGCAGCAGTTCAGCCCACCTCCCGCCGACAACAAGGTTTTCGTTCGGGTCGGGTGTCAAATGACCGATAGCGTCCCAAGCAGTTAAGTGTGGCTCTAAATCGGATTCGAAAAGTGTCGGTGACTGATCTTCGCGCTGCTTATGCGTCGGTGACGGAAAAGAAAAACGCGTCCCATCGCGCATACCAACCATGAAAAAGCGAACGCGGGTTTGAGGCACACCAAAATCAGCAGTGTTTATCACGCTCCAGGTAGGGTCGTACTTAGTGCCAATTGACCGATTCATTGATTGAATTCGGTCGAGAATAAACCTGAATCCCTCTTCCTTTCCGGAGTAGCTTATGCCATGAACGTTTTCCAAAAGAAAGGCTCGTGGTTGGACTTGCTCGACTAGTCGAAAAAACTGTGCCAGCGTATCGGACCTAGGGTCATCGAGCCTCAGCGTATCACCTCGGACCCAATAGCCAGACTTGGAAAATGGCTGACAAGGCGGACCTCCAAAAAGCAAATCAATCCCGTCGGACGAGGCGTCGCTCACCGATACAATTTGATCACCCGAGACTTCGGATACAGGGCGATGAACGACGTTCTTAAATCCATTGTGGACGAGTGTGCAGCATGAATGCTTGTCAAAGTCGTTGCAAAACACGACTTGAAAGCCGGCGGCTTTAATTCCAAAATCCATTCCTCCGCAACCGGAGAACAAGCTTGCTGCGATCATCCTAAATCTCCGGATCGTACACGACTTCAGTTTTCTTGCGATTTACCGCATTAATGATATTGGATAGGCTTTCATCGCTGATTCGACGATGGATTTCCCGCCAACTCATCGTTTCGTTGGTGATCGAGATGTGGACATTTACCTCAGCGCTGGCACCGGTGCCCCAAGCCCGCAATCCGATTCCCGGCGTGCGCTTCGGTTGAGTCTGCAAGACTCGAATGGCCTTGCGTGCTGAAATGACGCGAAAAACCGGCAATGCCACATGCGCAGAGAACTCTTCCCAGTGACGATTCACGGTGGAGTAAACAAAGCGGTCTTCTGCATCACGGATAAGGGACCCAGCATAGGAATTTAGGACATGCCAGACGTGCGCTTCTTCTTTCGACAGCCGTGTAATCAGTTGGCTCTCGATTTTTCCCAATAATGCATAGTCGACTGAAATGGCGTAAAGCAGGTTCGGTACTTTCTCAATCGCGTCATACGCTTTGTAGGCAGGGATCGGAATACAGTCATTGGGATCAAGGCCGACCAAAGACGCCGCGTTCTCAAACCGTGTTCCCGCGTTTTTTACATTGATCGGAAGTTCCAGTTCGCCCTCGAGCAAGGTGAAGTCAACCAACGAATGACTTCCAAAACGTTCGTCGCGATAGGTAACACTTGATCGGTCGTCCGACAAGCGTTCGATTTCGTCGAGAAACTGCCGCTCTGTCACGGCGGCTGGAAAGAGCTTCGTGACCGGGTTCTCCGCAGAACCGGTCTTTTGACGCGGGTCGAGAAACTCTGACAGGTTCGCAAAAGGCAGCCGCCCGACAATATCGCGGCTGCCACGGAGAGTGAGGGAACTCGATTCGTATAACGTTCGTGCTACAACCTCGGCTTCCATGCCCTGCGACAAGGCTAACTGAGCGCGCGCGAGGCACGCGCCAATCCATCTGGAATCGGCCAATACGGAAGAAATACTTTTCGCATCGATTTGCATTAACGTGTTTCTTCTTGGCCGAACGTCTATGTTCACGGAGTCGGGACCATGCACGTTGATTTCAAAAACAGCACGCAAGCCCGACTTCCGTGCAACATTTTGTTCTGTCGTTATTGATGCGGTGAGCGGCTTGCCAGTGGAAGTCGCTCGACAACAGCATCGTAG
>JBEBGH010000025.1:0-27248 GCA_040081565.1 Pirellulaceae bacterium | reverse complement strand
CCATGATGTGCGTGTTGTGACAACCGAGGCCACCAAAGTATTTTTCCGGCATGCGGTGCATTGTTCCCAAGCCATGCCCAACAACTGGACTCTCTTGCCAATAATCCAAACCAGCAAGAACCCCATTCCAACGTCCTCCCGTATCCCTCTCAGTGGTTTCTTCAAAGGTAATCATCTTTTCGATACTTTGAATACGCTTTTTCTGTTCGTTCGTCCATTCGTAACTCTTGTAGCCAGCCGTGAAAAACCAGTAGGAAGCTCCAAACACAAACAAACCCGCGATGATCGTTCCAATGGCTCGGCCATCAAAGCGTAGAGAAAACAGGGCGTAGCCAACTCCAATGATTGCAAATGAAATCATGGCCCCACGCGAGAACGTCAACACAACTCCGACGGCCAATCCGCAAACGATTAACGGCAAATATTTTCTCAACTTCGTTGATCCTGCGGGCAAGGACCAAATCGCGAGGCAAGCAACCAATCCGTTCACAGCCGCCATTCCCGTTTCATTGGGATTGGCAAAAAAACCCATCCATCGTCCTGCGATATTCAGACGATCCAGCATTCTCAAGTTCGCATAATAGCTTCCCAAGAACGGACTTAGATAAACCGTAAAAGCCCCTAGCACAGCGATAATTGTCAGGGTTGTCAAAAACCTTGGGGTCTGATTGCGGCGCGCATAGTCCCTGGCCACCAGCGCACTCACAAAAACAAGGAACATCGAGTTCAGATGGCTAATGATCAATGTCATGTCAAACTTGATGGTCGCGCCAATGGCGACATACAAAATCAGAAACGCCATGAACCATTTCCCTGCTGGCCCCAAGCATTGGTTCCAAAGGCTCATCGTGCGGACGATGATAAAAAGGCCGGAGGCCAAAATGATGATCGAAGCAAGTCGATCAATTTGGAACATCACGAACAAAATGCCATTAAGATTCATTAAACAGATGATTGCGATGATGGAAAAATAAAATCCAGTCCACCAGTCAGGCTTAACGGAACGAGCGGGTGACTGATTCTGTGGTTGTCCAAATCGACGTTGTCCCCCATACCCGTGGATCGGCGGCGGTCCTGGAATGTGGCCCGGCATTTGGCCTGGAAAAGTGCCTGGCATTTCGCCAGGAAAGTTACTCATGTTTTTGTAGTGGTTTCAATTGACGGTGCAGTTTTGTTTCCACGCCTCAAGCATGACAATTGCCCAAAGAGTATTGGAATGATCCGCTAAATTGGCGTGATGCTCATTTTGCAGATGTTTGACTTTTTTTCCATCCAAAAAATCAGATTTCTCTGCGGCCTGCGTCAACATGTCGTTAAGATAGGTCGAGTTTTTGAACCAAGTTGCTATCGGAACGCCAAAGCCCATCTTTTTCCGCTCAACAAATTCTTTCGGGAAAAACTTTCCGAGAAGTCGTTTCAGCAGGAATTTAGACTGCAATCGTGGAGCCTTCGTCCGCGACGACAGCGACGCCGCGAATTCGACGATCCGATAGTCTAAAAAAGGAGAGCGACCCTCCAGACTATGTTGCATACACATTCGGTCGACTTTTACCAATAAATCCCCCGGTAGGTAGACTTGTTGGTCACCTTGCATGATCCGATTTAGCGTATCGTGCCCAATCGCTCGGTCCACTGCATCGGCTACTTGATTCTGTTGCCCCTTCAGCCTCTGTCGCATTTCCGGCGACAACAGCTGGTGGCGAATCGCTGTCGGCCACTCGACCGCTTGTTGGTAGATTTGGCCCAAGCTCGCATTTTCCAAATTCCTCCAACGGTTTAGTCGTCGGATTGATGTTCTATTCTTCAGCGGACTCTTGGCAGCCGCTTTTGCCATCGCGCCGACGACGTCACGCAGCACACGCGGCAGCTTTCGGTATCGTTCGAATTTTGCTGCTGCGAAATAGCGGCGATATCCGGCAAACGACTCGTCACCTCCATCGCCATTTAAGGCAACGGTAACATGCTGCCTCGTCATTTGCGCCAGATAAAAAACCGGCAACGCCGAGCTGTCGGCAAAAGGTTCGTCAAATGCTCCTGCCATCCTTGGAATCACATCGGCGGCTTCAGGCGTCACCACGAATTCATGATGCTCGGTCTTGAATCGGTCGGCAACTTGTCGGGCATAGCGCCGCTCGTCGTGTGATTCCTGGTCAAAGCCTATGGTAAAGGTCTGAATCGGGCGGCTTGAATTGGCCGCCATGTACGCAACCACCAACGAAGAATCGATCCCGCCGCTAAGAAAGGCTCCGAGTGGCACGTCGGAGATCATTCGGCTGCGAACTGAATCATTAAGCAGTGCATCGAGACGCTGCAACGCTTCGTCTTCACCCATGTCGACTTCGTTTCCGAAAGGAGCCTGCCAGTATCGCTCGATGCGGCACTCGTTGCGGGTCATCACAAGTTTGTGGGCAGCTGGCAGCTTGAAGACGTCCGTATAAATGGTTTGCGGTTCGGGGATGTATTTGAAAGCCAGATAGGCATCCAGCGAGTCGGCATCCACCTGCTGTGGCACCGACGGATGTTTCAACAAGGCCTTCAACTCAGAGCCAAAATAAATCCGATTCCGGTCAGGTCGAAAATAATAAAGCGGCAATTGGCCCATGCGATCACGGGCGAGAATCAATATTTCCTTTTTCTGGTCCCACAACGCCAGAGCAAATTGTCCCTGCAGATGATTCAGGAAATCTTCGCCGTATTGTTCGTAGGCGTGCACAACTGTTTCGGTGTCACCGGCGGTACGAAAACAATGACCGGCATTGTGCAAGCTCTCTCGCAGTTTGTGGAAATTGAAAATTTCGCCATTGAAAACCAGCCAAACCGAAGAATCTTCATTGGTCATCGGTTGCGGGCTACCTGCCACATCGATGATGCTGAGACGGCGATGACCCAAGTGAATTGGGCCCTGTTCGTAAAATCCTTCGCCATCGGGTCCGCGATGGCGAAGCGAATTCGCCATGGCGCGCAGCGTTTCCGGTTCGCTTTGCAGATTTTCAAAATTCAGCCAACCGGCTATGCCACACATTAAAGAAAATGCTTTTTTAAGAACTGATGTTAGGGTTTTCGCTCGAATACCATTTCGTGGCAACCCAAACTGGTTGCTCTTTTTCCGTTGATTAGCTTGAAGCCGCGAACGCTCATGTAATTTTCCAGGAGTTCATACGTTGCGAATTCGAACGGAAATCCACCCATCCAATCCAACAAGTCATAACGAACACTCATGCCTCGATGGTTCTTCCGAATCAACGGTCTAATAGCCGCCATCGGTTTCAGCCGAATCGTGTAACGAAGGATATTCAAAAGGTTTACCAAGAAACCAAGGCTATAGCCATAGATTTTGTTGAGAGGCCACGGCAGCTTGTTGTAAAACCACTTGATCAACCACCAGAGATGAGACTTGATCCCTTGATCGTTGTAGATGGCAATAAACAATTTCCCATTGGGAGCTACTCGCTGGAGCGAGTTTTCAATTCCGAGCCACATCGCGCCGGTGTGATGCAGCACCCCCCAGGAATAAACGACATCAAATTTCCCCAGCGTTTCCAGAAGCTGGGCATCTAAAGCACTGCCACTTTTGACAATCCAATCTGGATCGTCTGGAAAGTAACGACGTCTCAATTCAGTTGTGCAAGCAACCGATTGCGGATCGAAATCAAACGAAACAATTTTCGCTCCCAGTCGCCTGGCGGCCAAGCTGGACAGTCCACTCCCCGAGCCAATGTCCAAAAACGTTTTGCCATCCAGACGGTCAACCATCAGGAGGGCTTTGATTGCGGCCTCCGACTCCTGGATTCTTTCGTCGTTCAGCAGCTTGAGAAAGTTCGTCCAATTTGCACCAAATGCAAAACGATTTGGATCGTCAATTGATTGAGGTTTGTTCATGATTTGACTTTGGTCGCCATAGAAGAGTTTTTTGACCAAGCGGAATTGAGTTGACCGGACAGTCGGCTCTTAAGTTCCCGAATCACTTCAGGTCCGTAAAACATGTGCGCCGCATGCTGGGCATTTTCCGAAAGCTCGCGGCAACGGCTGGGATTCTTGATCAAGTTTTCAATGGCCGCAATCAACGCTGCCTCATCCGGCACGTCGACAACTTCAGCGCAATCATGTTTTCGCAACCATTGCGTCAAGAATGCGTTTGGAGGGGAATGAGCGATGATCGGGATGCCCGACAATAAATAGGGCGTCGTTCGGGTAGGAAAAATTGTTTGATATTCAATTTCCTTGAGCCCACCCTGAAATCCGTGCGGGAAAAAAAGGAGATCGTGTTTCCGCAAGGCATCCACAACCTCGTCAAAAGCGACGCGGGTATGCGTGAGCGACTTTGCACGAATCCCAATCGACGCAAAATCTCCGGCGGTATTCTCAGAATAGGTTGTAAAGGAACAATCTGGAAAATGTCGCAGAACGCCGGCAATTCTTGAAAAGGCTTCCCGATTTGAATTGTTCAGGCTCCCCATAAAGGCAAGGCGAAAGTTGCGATTGATCACAGGGATTTCGTGGAGCGGAACTGGCAACTGCTCGAAGGTATGTACTAATGGCACAAATTGGATGCTCGGGTTATTCGGCGTCAGGGCGTTCTCCATTCCCTCGCTCATTACGAAGACAACTTGAGAGTCGCGAAAGACTTTGGGTTGCAGCCAATTCGCAAATATTTTCTTGATCCCGGTTCGGTTCTCCAAATAGGTATTGTGCAGATAAGAGTAAAGCGGAACTCGATACCAGCGGGTGATCAACCAGCTCAGGAATAAATAGTACTCGTCGGGAAACATGGCGAGAACTTGTTTGGCTTTGCTTTGCTTGAAAACTCGCATGAGTCGCCAGAGGACGATAGGCATCAATAGCAGACGTGTCGTTTTTTTGAATTTCCAAGGCCATTGCTTGTGGATGAAATAGACTTTCGGTTTTTTCCCGCCCTCATCATCCCAATTGTTTCTATCTAATCCCGGCCATTTTTCCGCAGCGACCACCATTTCGTCGAAGTTGAATTGACGTGCAAGTCCGGCTGCGATCTGTGACGAGCCAAGCGTGACCGGAGGAAACCCCCAGGTCACCATCAACGTCTTAGGAATTGGGGCATCGGATTGGATTGTCGATGCCACTATCGCCTTGCTCCAGATTGAGCCAGTTCCAAAAGTCGTTTGGCGGTTCGAACGCCCGCCTTGCCGTCCAGTTTACCGATCTGTTGTTCAACAATTGTCTGCCGGCCTGCGCGATCGGCAGCCGGATTGTTCGCGTAACGCTGCATGGCGTCGGCGAACTGGTTGATTGTATCGGCGATGAAAATCCCGCCCGTTTCCAAGATTTTCGCATAGTGGGTGTACTTCTTGAAACGCGCGACGGTAAACGCAGGATCGACTTCGCGTCCGTCGAAAAACACATTGACGACAGGAGTGTCGGCACAGGCGGCATCGATACTCAACGTCGAGCTGGTCGTGATGACCATATCCGAGGCGGCTATCAGGTCCTTCAGGTGTATCGAGTCTTCCTTCGGTAGGTCCCAGTCAAGCTTGCTATCGGTCACAGGAGGAACCTCGACATGCACATCATTGGCTTCCAGATTCTGAAACGGCTCGAGGGAGCTCTTCCAGGATCCATTGACGACTTGCGGATGGAGGCGAATCCAGAGGAACGGCTTTCGCGGCAACTCTTGTTTTCGCATTTGTTCAATGATTGCTTTAAGAATATCCAATTCATGTCCGCAAATTCCGGGGTTGATGGTGCCATACATCATCAGGAATGCGTCCACCGGAACTCGGTTGTCTTGTCTCCAAGCCAGAATGTCGGTTGATTGTTTTGCGGCATGGTAAACATCAAACTGCGCGGCACCCGTTTCGGCAATTTTTTCGCGGGGAAAATCGTGATACTCCGCCGCCTCTTGTGCCATGAGCGGACTCCAAACCAACAAATGATCTGGAGTTCCGTTCATGTAACCCTTCGACGTCAGATTGTCCCAAGACAGCATGACGGTTGCCGTTGGAATGTTCAGACGTTTTGCCGAACGAAGGGCATGGACATCGTGTTTGTTAAAGCCCGGCGTACCGGTCACAACTAAATCCGGTTTGTGTTTTGAAAAAACTGCATCGAATTCGCGTGCCGAAAATAGTTTAGCCTCCGCGAACATGTACAAACGCCGCAACCACGTGATGTTTCCCAGGAATAGATTCAAAGCCCGTGTTGCGTAATAGCGGGCAGGCCTCTCACGCTTAAGTGTTTCTCGTTTGTGATTGAGCGTTCCACCGAGCCTGGGATTCATCAGCAAATACTGCCGCCAATTCGACAAGCGCGATTCCCAATGACTTGTGCGCGTGGGCATTTTCTCAAGGTGAAGCTGAGGATGACTGAATTCGTTGATAAAGTAAGGCTCATCAGCGTTCACGGTGCAAACGACCAACTCCGCATTCGCATCCAGAAGCTCCTCTGCAATTCTGCTGCGCAACAACATCCTGGCCTGAAAGCCATGCGTAATATTCAAAAAGATCTTTGGCAATGCGATGCTATGAATTCGGGCGAATGAATGTTGAGTTTATGTTAACGGCCACTTGGCGAGCGAGGCCAAGGAACCTGCGTGCGTTTGAAACTTAATCTTGCAAAGCAAACTTGGCGGCGGGTGCCAATTTGCTCAGGTCCGCTTTTCCATTGAGCTTGCAATAGTTTGGGCAAGCGGAGGCTGGTGATACATAGGTCAACAGTCCCATCGTTCGCGCCCCGTCAGTTGAATAGCCACCGCGATGAAAACCACTTGTGTCGCAAAAAATGATGGTCCAAGTTGGACCGCAGCACGACAAAATGTGTTCCTTCTCGACTTCTTTCGCAATCACTTCGGGACTTGGGTAGTTGTGATAGCCAGGCAATAGGTTCGACGGTCGAAAAAGGCTGGTGTACTTCTCGCCACGGCGCGAGTGCATGATGAACTCGAAAGGTCCCGAGGTACTATTGACGTCTGACATGTACAAGAAGACTTTGACCAAGGGATCGTCCTCCCAGTCGCGATGCCAATTTTGTGAAGCTTCTCGATTGGCTGAACCGCCGCGAACAAAAGTATGCCAGACGTCGGCGTAGACGAGTTTCGTCCAGAGCCCCATGTAGGAGTTCACGACGTCGAGAATTTCGGACTGCAATCCCAATTGCATGACGGGATCGTCAATCGGCATTTCATCGTCACGCACATTGCGGGTGACACGATACGGTTTACTCGTACCGCCTGGGTTCTTGCTCAATCGGTCGGCAATTTCTCGCTTAACACGTTCGCTCCCAAGAAATTCGTCCTTAACCTGGGAAAGCAACTTGATCCAATGAGGTGCGTTTTGGTCGAAGAGTTTTTCGAGACTCACCAGCGAGATTCCCGTTCCCTTAAGTTCTTCGAGTACCTTTTGCTGAGTGCCGGACAGTTGAGGCGGTGCGTCCTTCAACATCTTTTTGCATTTTGGGTTTACGGAGATATCCCGTCGAATTCGGTAGGTTACCGTTTTCATCAATTCTCGGGGAACTTTCAAACCAGAGCTGATAATCTTCTTGATTGACATTTTCTTACCTTGTTATTGTGGATTCAGTTCGACGTGCGCTTCGAATCTGCCAAAAAACGAAACAACTATCCAACAGTTTCCGCACTATTCATTCGGGCCATTTTCATGAACAACTCATTTCCATTAATCAAGTCGTCGTAATTCCCCTGGGCGATGACTCGACCGTTTTCCAGAAGAAAAATGACGTCGCATTGTTTCACGGTGGAGAGACGATGGGCAATCATGATGATCGTCCGGTTTTTCGCTTCTTCCCGGAGGGATTCCATGACGCCTTCCTCGGTAACTCCGTCCAAAGCGCTGGTTGCCTCGTCCAGAATCAGCACCTCAGGGTCGTGGTAAAGAGCGCGGGCCAATCCGATGCGTTGCCGTTGACCCCCGCTCATTCGGGTTCCTTGTTCGCCGGCGTTGGTTTGGTATCCTTGCTCAAGTTCTTTCGAAATAAATTCGTGGATGTTGGCGATTCTTGCGGCCTCTTCGACTCGCCGAAGGTCGACTTCATGCGGCCTGCATCCAAATGCAATATTATTGGCGACTGTATCGTCGTACAGCCTGACATCTTGTGGGACATATCCTGCGATTTTTTGCCAGGCCCGCGGATTGATGTTATTCAAAGACGTTTCGTCAATCAGGATTTCGCCATTCGACGGTTTGATCAAACCGATCAAGATATCGACCAGTGTCGTTTTCCCGGCACCGGAAGGTCCAACGAAGGCCACGATTTGATTCTTTTTGATTTCCAGATCAACCCCGTTCAATACCGGTTGGTCCCCCCGGTCATACTTGAACTGCAGATTCTTCAAGACAATCTTGTCTTTGAATTTTAATTTTTCAACATCAGTTGGTTCAATCTTTGCGGGCTCCATATTTTTCATGTCGTTACAGAGCGAATCAAGGATCGGTTTGCTGTATCGCAGGGTACTCGCAGCAACGAATACCTTTTGGAGAGATGGCAACAATCGATAGCAAGCGATCGCAAACAGACTCAGCGTCGGCAGAATGTCTTCGACCGTGCCCTTCGAATTCAGCTGGAACATGATGATCAAGATGATGCCCGTAAAAGCGACTGCTTCGATCAAGTAGCGGGGTGAGGATGAGAACAATGCAAGTTTGGGCTCAATTACCGCCACCTTGTGGGATTCACCCTCGAAACGCCGAACAAAAGTTTCTTCTCGGCCGTGAATTTTGACGACCTTGATGCAGTCCAAAAGTTCTCCCGCAAAACGAAATTTCGCAAGCGTTGCGGTTCGGCGATCAATTCCCATCTGATAGGTAAGTGATCGAATTCCCAAATACATCGCCATATACGCTCCACCGAGCGTAGCGATCAACAGAGCCGCCAATCGCAGATCAACCACGAACAACAGCGCCAGGATGGACAGTGAAACAATGGCCCCAGAAAGAAGCTGGGCCAGAGGCAGCAATACCTTGGTGGTCAATTGTGTTACCTCTACCAGCACCTTGCCTCCCAGATCCGAAGTGCCTTCGCGGAGGAAGAACGTGTAGGGTTGATGAGCATATTGATTGAGTAGTCGAACACTCAATGCGCTCATGCAATTCCAAACCACCTTTTGCTGATACCAATTTCCAAACACGGTGAAGGACGCGTTGAAGGTTAAACAGGCAATCACCGAAAAGCCCAAGAACGTGATAAAGGCATTGGTTGATTGAAAACCCAAGGACTCATAGCCCCAGCTCAACCACTTGTTGGTTTCGACTGCTTGTGGGTTGGAAGCAATTTGCATGAATGGAAAAATGGAAACGACACCAACGACTTCCGTGATTCCCATTCCAATAATCACGAACAACAGCACGAAAAATTGACGTTTCTCGTTCGGTTCGAGAATTGAAAGAATTTGGCGGACTAACTTATTCATGAACTTCCGACGGCCTGCTGTTTTCGATAGACCGTGTATTCTTCGTTTTCATATGTCTTCGGCCAGTCATTCGCCGCAACAAGTTGTTCCAGTTTTTCTTTCGTCAGCGAATTTCGTCTGACAACAACCGTGTCGACTCCATATTTTTCCCAAAAGTACGCGAACTCTCGTCGAGGCCAATTGTACGACTCGCTGTCCTGTTGTTGATAGGCGAAACCCGAATCTCCATTCGACACCCACTGGTGATAAAACTTGATTGACGGGCGGTCAACTTTCGCCGAAAGAACGAAACTGGATTTTAAGGGGACTACGAGTATTTTTTGTGATTCTTCAAAATTCTGAAGGTGTTCTGCGATTTGTTCATCGGCCTTGTCGGAGAATGGCTTTTTCAATTCGCGTGCGACATCACCCCGAACCATGTACGTGAACGCGAGTGCAACCATCGATAGTTGCATCAGTAAAACGTAAAGCATCGAAATGGGAGAAATTTCGTAATGTGCCATGGCAACAACCGCCAGGAACGCAATGAACGGGAAACTGTATTCGCCCAAATATCGATCTCCTGGTCCCATCGAAACGAGAGGCTGTTGGGACGTTACGAGGAATAGTACAAATCCAGCCAGAACAACCATCAACGAATATCGAGTCGTGCTGTTTTCGAGAAAAAACCCTGCCAAGTCCTGTCGCGAAATAAGCCAAAAGCAAAGCAACAGAAAGATCGGCAGATTCAAAATCACGGACGCATAGGAATTCTTATTGAGCGCCAGATGCATGAATTGATCGGGACGCCGAAACAGCAAAAATGGCAAGGCAAATAGATCGGAAATTCGATGCGCCTTGTCGAGCCCGTACACCATTCCAGCACGATTCCGGTGCAAGAACAACGTGTGATTTAATTTGAACTTAAGTACCTTGAGAATTCCCAATGGCGGAATGGCCAATCCCAGCAACACGCCTCCAATAAAGACCGTAACCGGAATCCAGTCGAGGTAGAAAACCGAAAGGAGCACCGACACAAAGGCAATGTTCTGGATTGAAAACGCCGAAGACAGAATTGATAAAATGACGCAAAAGGCTGCGACAAGGTAAAAAACGTGGAAGCCGTAGACGTACGCGGCTCCCAGGCTGACAAAGTACACCAGCGAAATTAATGAACCTAACGACTGTGCTTTGATACCATTTAACCGCGCCGTAACAGGCAACAAAAGTGGCGCGGTCGCGTACAGCACGGCAACCCAAATCGCCAGAATCTGCGGTTGCTCTTGTTCCTGCGAAACAAAAAACAGCGTTGTGCAAAGGTAGGCGATCACGACGGCGAAACTATCGTACGCCAGATTCGAAAAATTGGCGATCGCCGCCCAATACTTCTGTGGGAAACGGCTAACCACAAAATACTGCAGCGGAGGATATCCCAAGACACCCGGTACGATGGAATCCGGAACAGCATATTCGATCTTATTCGAATTTCTGTGCCGGTTAATAATCCACCACGTGATCGCATTGTCCCCACATGGAACGATCAAAAATGGCAATCGAATTGCAAAGGTAAAGAAACCCAGCAAGATCGAGACCGTGATTAATTCAATTACAAACAACACTTGTTATTCAAATACCGTCTTGAAAAAATGCCTATTCCGTGGCTTTCAGGTCCGTACTTTTAATTCTCTCGGCGATCGTCTTGGTGAATCGGTGTGCACCGCGCGAGTTCATATGCGTGAT
Organism: Pirellulaceae bacterium; assembly: GCA_040081565.1. Classification (GTDB taxonomy): domain Bacteria; phylum Planctomycetota; class Planctomycetia; order Pirellulales; family Pirellulaceae; genus BJ22. The sequence continues at coordinate 16,132 of JBEBGH010000025.1, read as the reverse complement.
GTCTTTGAAATTTTCAGCTTGACCCAAAAGCGACTCGTCTTCGATGAAGATCAGCGGAATGTTCGTTTTGGCAGCCAGTTCACGATAAAAGCCTTTGATTTTTTCTTCTTCGTGCACTCGGCAGCTTTTGTAGATGGGCGAATAGTACAGGAAAACCTGAACGCTGTTTGCTTTTGCGAGTTCGAGAATTCCTTCGAGTGCGTCGATTCGGTTGCGATCCCATTCCCAACCCGTCATTAACTCCGTCTCGCAGGCCTCGACCAGACTTTCGATCATCGCAGTCGTTTCATTCGTCCCCGCGCGCCGTGGATCAAATGAAGTGCCCTTGAGAAATGATGGCAACTGCACGATTCCAAATTTCGAATTGAACTGGGCAAATTTAAGCATCGGAATGTACTTCCAAGCAGCCGTCAGCCATGGTCCCTTTTGCTCCGAGAGCGTCTTCTCAACTATCGGGTGATTCAAATGGGATAGGTAGTGATACTCATGGAATGGCCAGGAATATCCCACGTTTGTAACGCCCCATGCGTCAACTTCAAGCAGTAGTGCCTTGCTGCGACAGCGCTCCATCAGAAGTTTCCAAATCAACTCCTGTTCTGGAAAGGCTGCGCCCTCCTCAGCCAGCATCAAAACATCTTTTCCAAGCTCAGATGACAGTACGGCCGGGTCAATACTGGCCAAGGCCGCTGAAGACCCCAACACCACCCAATCAGCTTTTGGCGGAGGTTGCTCGATGAGCCAATTGATTTTCGACGACTTCGTATTCGTGGAAATCCAGTCAGCAACGTAATGATTCAAGGTTACAAGCAGCAAGAAACCAACTGCCGCCCATCGCCATGAATTAGGAATTATTTTTGATTTGCTCAAGCGTGCTGACAAAAATCAGAATTGAAAATAAATGAACTGTTGCGGCTGCATGAACATGCCAAAATTCAAAATGCAGAACAGCAACAAGTATTGGATTGCGACACGCGTTGTTGTGCTGCGTTTTTGTAACATTGCATCGAAGCGTTGACCGAGCGAAAGCCACTCAAGGGAAACCAGCAACGCAACCATCAGGCTGGCAATCGCCAATTGAGGCAGGGCCTGTGGAAGTTTGGTAGTCATATATTGAAGAGCGGCCGGATCGAACAGTCGACTCAAGATCTGTAACGAATCCTGAAAATCTGCACGAAAGAAAACCCACGCGATGACCACAAAATGAAAAGTGACGAACCATCCCAACAGTTTGCTGAATAGAGTCGATCGCCCCATTTCCCGCCCGCCAAAAATCAATTGAAACCCGACGATGGCGATGCCATGCAAGCATCCCCAAGTGACGAAGTTCCATGAGGCACCATGCCACAATCCGCTGACCAGAAAGACAATGGCCAGATTTAAGCATTGTCTTGCCAAGCCTTTTCGATTTCCGCCTAACGGAACATACAGATAATCTCGAAACCAGGTGCTCAAGGAAATATGCCACCGGCTCCAGAAGTCCCGAATATTCGTCGTAAAATACGGTTGTCGGAAATTGTCCATCAAATCGTAACCCATCAACTTGGCAATGCCCTGGGCAATGTCAGAGTACCCAGAGAAGTCGCAATAGATTTGCATGGCAAATGCATACATCGCGATAAGAATCCAAAATGATGAGTACTCCGACGGTACTGCATAAACTTCATCAACCACCAACGCCAAACGATCGGCAATTACGAGCTTCTTGAAAAATCCCCAAATAATGAGCCGGGATCCCAGTTCAAAATTTCGAGGATCATAGGGGTAGTATTTGTGCAGTTGCGGGAGGAAATGTGCAGAACGTTCGATCGGCCCAGCAACCAATTGCGGAAAGAAAGAAACGTAAAGTGCAAATCTCCAAAAACTGCTTTCTACAGGAAGTGTTCTGCGATACACATCAAAGGTGTAGCTCAAACTCTGGAAGGTATGAAACGAGATTCCAACCGGAAGAAGAACTTCTATTAGTTTGACTTGCCAATCGGAACCTGTTTGGTCCAAAACAAAATTTGCGTTTTCAGCAAAAAAATTGTAATACTTGAAATAGAACAGCATCCCCAGGTTCGAAACCAAACTCAAAATCAACCAAACCCGGCGAGCAAACTGAGTTTTGGATTGTCCGATAAATTTCGCAGCGATGAAGTCCGTTGCGGTCACATAAAACAACAGGAATCCATACCAGGGATTCCACGACATGTAAAAGTAGTAACTGGCAACAAGCAGCCAATGGTTCCTGAAGCGGAACGGCAAGGCAAAATAGATTGCCAAGACGATCGGACAAAAAACCGCAAAATGCAGCGAGTTAAAAAGCACTACTGGTTATCCGATGTCGAAGCCAATTGGCTGATTCATCAAATCCTGTCAAAGTAGGGTACGTAGAGTTGCTCGATGGAGACGCTTCCTGAATTGGGTCCGAGAATCCACATCGCCTGATTTTGAAGCTTCCAGTTCACGTCGGTGTTCTGGGAGAGCCACTGGTAGGAAGGCGTCCCGACACAGTCATTGATCAAAATCCGGTTAAATCTTCCGCAGACGTCCGACCAAACCACGGGGAACTGCGCGGGATAACCAACGAGTTCGTAGACGATCCCGGTGCTTCCATTGCTCCCGACAATCGCATACGCGCCTTCAGTTTTGCCAGACTTGAGAAAACAAAAAACTTCTTTCACCGGACACGGCACCACGCGATAGTCGGTCCGTACACGCTGAACCTTGGCCTCTCGTGAATTCAATCGAATTTCTTCGATGAGTTGCCAAGATTCCCTAAGGCACTTAGGGCTAATGCTCTCATCCAGTTTTTTCGGGCTCGTCAGTTCACCGATCACGCCTTGATCATTCGTCTTCCAGCCAAATCGCTGGTAGAAATCTGGACGCGTCGTCCACAAGACAGAAAACGAAAGTTCTTTCGCCGCCAACAGTTGCGTGACATGTGCGATTAGTTTTGAACCAACTCCTTGGCCGCGAATTTCTGGATTGACACAAACAAAACCCAGCATCGCTCCGTCAAAGTTTTTCGGGCCGATTTCCAGCTTGAATTCCTTGACCGCAACCGTACCTGCCAATTGCTCACCGAACCACGCTGTATGCAAGTTATTTAGATTGTGTGCGTCAAACAAACTTGGATAACGTTCAAGCGCGCTGCCTGAACGGCCTCGCGCCCGAAGGAATTCGGCGTCAACCAAATCAACGAAAGCGGGTAGGGCTTCGGTCGCGCACTCTTGTAGCGACTTGAGTTCGATGGTCATTTAAGCGAAGCAATCACTTCGACAATACGCTCTCGCTCGGCAGCATCGACCCACCAACCGCAGGGGATGCTCAGTCCCCGACGGGAAAAATCATCGACACCTGGCAGCGTTTCGCTCGGTCCACCAAAACAACTGTAAACGTCGTTTCTCAAATGAACTTTTGACGCCTGAACACCGTTTGACTTCAGGTGTGTCAGCAGACTGTCTCGCCGGTCAGAAAGGAAGGTATAAACCCAATACGCCGACCGGGAATTGTCAGGTCGATCCAGGACGGTCACATTGGGAATCGACTTCAATTCTGCATCAAAGCACTCACCGTTTTCCTGGTGCATCGTTAATCGATCCGGGAGACTCTCAATCTGAGCAACTCCCACCGTCGCGGCAACATGATTCAAATACGAACTCCATCCGCCTTCAATGATGTTCGACTCCGGGTTGATTTCACCATCGGAATCGCGGAAGGAGGGTCGATGAATCCCATAGCGCTTTAGCCAACGACCTCTTTCAAATTGCTCTTCGTCGCCGAAAGCAACGGCCGCGCCATCAATCGTCGTCAAATGGCGGTTGGGATAAAAAGAGTAAACCACATAGTCGGCTCCGGTGTTCCCAATTCGTCGACCGCCAAATTCTGCGCCAAGGGCTTCGGAAGCATCTTCCAGGATCGGAACCTCGCGTTCCTTCGCAACTTTGTAAATCGCCTTCAGGTCCGCGGGATTTCCCGCCCAGTGAAAAAGAAGGATCGCTTTTGTACGTTTGGAGATCTTCGCCGCGAGATCGGCAGCATCCATGTTTCCAGTTAAGGGGTCGACGTCACACCATTTGACGTTGGCAAATAGATTTAGGATCGGGATGTTGGTGGCCAAGCACGCAAGTGGCGACGCAATTACTTCATCGCCCGGGCGGACTCCGGCCATGTACAAACACATTGCGATTGTTGACGACACTTCGCCAGTCGACGTCACTAGCGGATTACCAATAAAGCTGCCGAAACGACTCTCGAACAGCTCAACATTGCTACCTCCGGCAAGCTCGCCGGACCTTAGCACTTCGCCAATCGCTGTCTCGATTCCCGTGGGTGCGTTGACTCGATACAACGGGGTCATTTTTGTTGGAGGCGGAATTTTCATTGTGAGCAACTACCAACCTGCCTTGATTGCGTTCACGATGTGTTCTCGTTCAGCGGGTCCAACCCACCATCCGCAAGGCAAATGAACCAGTTTCGGATAAAGCAAATCCAATGCCGGAAGCGTCTGCCTGAAATCGTTCAAATAATCGTGCCAGTCGTTGCGCCGATGCAACTCCGAAGCGAAAATCTTTTGCTCCGCAAGTTTTTTGACAAAGCCATCTCGATTGTCGACTTTCATCGTGTACAACCAATACGATGGCTCGCTCTTCGGGTAATACTTCAGGAGCTCGATTCCAGGAATTCCCTGAAGTTCACGATCAAAGTACTTGCCGTTTTCAATGTGCGAATTCACGATGTCATTCAAGTCATCAAGCTGCAACAGGCCAATCGTCGCGTTCACATTGTTCATGTGATATTTGAAGCCTTGAAACTTGATGTTGTTTTCCAAGCGGGTTTTTGACTTGTCGATTCCAAACCAACGCACCAACTTGGCTTTTTCATAGGTCCCTTTGTCCGCAATCTGCAGCATTCCGCCATCGATCGTTGTGATGTGCTTGATCGCCTGGAATGAGAATGTGGTAAAGGGAAAATGGCTGCCGCTCAGCCGACCGTTGAATTTCGCGCCGATCGAGTGCGCCGTGTCGTGGATAACCGGAATACCGCTCTTCTCTGAGATCGCCTGAATCGCACCGATGTCCACTGGAATACCGGCGTAGTCAACGACAACGATTGCTTTCGTCGCCGAAGTAATGTTTTCGAGAATTGAGCGGGGCGAAATATTTGTTGTCTCGGGATCGATATCGGCGTAACGGATTTTCGCGCCGACCATCTTGATGGCAACGTTGGTTGGCTCGGCCGTCAACGCAGTCGAAATGACTTCATCCCCCTCAGTCACTCCCGCGAGGATAAGCGCGATGTGTAAAGCCGCCGTTCCGGAATTCAGACTGACCGAATGGCCGCTGCCAACATAATTTTCGAACTTGCGTTCGAACTCGTCCACTTTTTCGCCTTGTCCGACGTAGCCGCTATAGAGCACTCGCTCTAGCTCGGGCATCAATCGGTCAGGTGCTGGAATTTTCGTTTTTACTAGCGGTATCAAGAGCCAAGCCCTTCGTCATTGCCTATTTGGATCGGATTTTTAATGTCGCAATTCTTCCTGAACATAGTCCAGTTGCAGTAAAAGCTTCTTCAATTCTTCAGTATTCAATTGTTTCGTGTTGTTCGAATTGTATTCGTCATCAACCAAGCGAGGTCCATCGGTTTGGAAATACTTCGTGTAGTTCAGATCTCGCAAGTCTGCCGGAATTCGATAGAAATTCCCCAAGTCTTCGGCCTTCGACATTTCTTCTTTGCCACAAAGGGACTCGTACATTTTTTCGCCATGCCGAGGCCCGATGATTTTTGTTTCAACGTTTGAGTTGAAAATTTCTTTGAGAGCCGTGGCCAAAGTCAGAATCGTCGCCGCAGGCGATTTTTGCACAAAAATATCGCCGGGGTCGGCATTCTCAAATGCAAACAACACGAGGTTCACGGAGTCCTTGAGTGACATCATAAAGCGTGTCATTCGCGGCTCGGTTATCGTCATCGGTTTGTTTTCTTTGATCTGCTTGATAAACAACGGAATGATTGAGCCGCGCGAACACATCACGTTTCCATAGCGGGTCGCGCAAATGATTCCGTTATTTGCCTGGACGCGAGGATCACGAGCCTTGGAGACCGCCAATTTCTCCATGATGGCTTTGGTCATCCCCATTGTGTTGATCGGGTAGACGGCCTTGTCGGTACTCAAGACGACCACGCGTTTAACGTCGTTTCGCGCTGCGGCTTCCAAGACATTTTCCGAACCCAGAATATTCGTTTGCACAGCCTGCATTGGATAAAATTCGCAGGAAGGAACTTGCTTCAACGCGGCTGCCTGAAAGAGATAGTCAACGCCCCGCATCGCTGAGTTAATGCTGTTGAAGTCGCGAACATCGCCGACGATAAAATTCACCAGTTCGTTCTTGAATTCGATTCGCATGTCTTCTTGCTTCTTTTCGTCGCGACTGAAGACTCGAATTTCTTTGAGGCCGAAACTCATGAAATGCCGCAGCACAGCATTTCCAAAGGATCCAGTGCCACCCGTGATCATCAACGTTTTGTCGTTAAACATTTTTTCTCGGCCTGATCAGAACTTGAGTTTTAACGATGACAAGCGACTGAAGAACGAAGCAACCCCCGATTAGGCATCGGGCGCTTGTGACATTCACGAATTCGTTCTCGCCCAATCGATTAGTTTTTGTGCCAAAAAGTCTTCGGTGCGCGAGAGCGATTCGAAGGTGTTGCCTCCGATATGCGGTGTCAAAATAATGTTGCCGCTTTTACGTGCTAGTTCTCGCAGCTTCGACAACCACTCGCTTTGATCGTGCTCCGATGAAATCACATCCAACGCCGCACCAGCCAATCGTTTTTCCCGAAGTGCCTCTACCAAAGCTGCTTCGTCAACCAATTCGCCGCGTGCGGTGTTGATAAAGATCGAATCGGGGCGCATCGCTTGAAACTGCGCTCGGCCAAAAAATCTCTCATTTGCCGGCGTATAGTTTGCGTGAAGACTTACGATTTCAGACTCAGCAAGTAAGTCGTGAAGTTCTTGAACCTCGAAACCGTCGACGTGTCGCTGACCAACAAGCTTTGGATCGCAAATCAGGACATTGGCTCCGAACGCCCGAAAGTAACCCGCCACAATGCTTCCCAAGCGTCCATAGCCGACAATTCCTACGGTCTTTTCGAAGATCTCACGACCCTTGAACGGAACGCGATCCCAACCGCCGGCCAAAACATGCTCGTGGGCCGCGTGCAGGTTTCTCAATACCGCCAGCGTCAAAGCAATCGTCAACTCAGCCGTCGCGCGAATCGACTTCAAAAATTCAACTTCGCCTCGTAACGACACAACCTCAATGCCATGTTCAGCAGCGGCCTTCAAATCAATGTGGTTCAGCCCGGTTGTGTTCGTCGCAATCACTTTCAATTTTGGAGCGGAGGCAATCAGCGAGCGATCAATGTAGTTTCGCAAACGCACCCATAAGCAATTGACGTCTTTGATTCGACTTTTTAAACCAACCTGGTCCAGGTCGGCGCATTCCACTTGGAAAGCATTCGATAAAATCCCCAAGGCACTGGGTGAAAAGTCTTGGCTTTCCGCAATCAACAGGGTTGGTTTCAACGTCCCGCCGGACTTCCTGGGTATCGCGAGATGTCTTGTTGCAACAGGAATTCACACAACACCAAATCAAATGGTTCGTCGATGTTGAGTGCCCGTTCCTTCGGAATCAGCCAAGCCCGACAATCGTGTCCCTTGATTGAGTTTTGATTCATCAGCACATCGCGGCGAGTCAAATACACCGAGCCATCTCGCAAGTAATATTTTGGCAAGTCCTGCCGTCGTTGACCTTCAAATTGTTCGGCAAACGGTGGCTCCACGACACGACCGCTCGCGTCGATCGTTTTCATTCGGGCGGGATGACGTTCGCCAACATCGGAAAATCCAATCACTGAATCGGCTTCTGTTCTCGCTAACAGATCGATCGCGCCATCAATATCCGATGTGAGCCGAAGCGGATTGGTTGGCTGCAATGTGAAAATTGCGTCGAATTTTTTTCCGGTCGCTTCCAGTCGCGTAACAACATCCTGTAAAACGGGCAGCGTTGGCGTGTCGTCCTTGGCCAAATCTGCCGGTCGTATGAAGGGAACGTCGACCCCAAGCCGTTTTGCTTCTGACGCAATTTCCGAATCGTCCGTGGAGATCAGGACATGGCTTAACTTGCTCTGGAGTGCGGCCTCAGCCGTATAAGTCAGCAGCGATTTTCCGCAAACCTTGACGAGATTCTTTCCAGGAATTCCTTTTGAACCTCCCCGAGCGGTAATTATCCCCAGCACTTTCACTCAACAAATCCCGCCGAGAAAAGAGTAGGAGTTCGGATTAAGGAACTCATTCACTTAGTAAGTCAACTTCTTTTCAATCGACAATTCGCATTTCGCCAAAACATTGGCAATGTTTTCGCCGGCGTTACCACTCCCATAGATTGGATCGGACTTGTAAAGACCGTTTGCTGTTTGCTTGCGGATTGCGGCGAGAATTTGCGCATCATCGTAGTCGACGTCGATCGTGTTTCGGCCGCGTTCCCGGCCAGCTTGTCGCGAGCCAATGTTGACCACCGGAACGCCCAAATAGGCACATTCGCGAATGCCCACGCTGGAGTTGCCGACCAGGCATTTGCTGTTGATCAGCAAACGCAGAAAATCGTGGGGTGCCATGTTCTTGAAAAAATGAAACTGCGAGGTCTCATGGTGTTCGCGAAAACTGCGGATGCCCGAACTGGTACCGTCGGAACCGGCGTCTACGTTCGGCCAGAACCAGAGCACTGGATGACCGCATACGTCGGCGGCACTCAACGTGTGCTTGATTTGCGCCCGCGAGTCACTGTATTCGGAAGTCACCGGATGTTGCATAACAACGATGTAACCGCGTTCCAGATCCAGTTCCTTCCCCACACCGCCGTACTTTTTGATTGGGTCAAAGTCGAGTTTCGGAGACTTGGCGATTTCTGCCGCCAGATCGATCGAAGGGCAACCGGTGTTGAACACGTTTCGCGGGTCTTCGCCCAGCTTGAGCACCCTTTCGTAAGCCCCTTTGGAGGCGACCAGATGGATGTCGGATAGTTTGGTCACCGCATGCCGGACCTTTTCATCGATCGAGCCGGTAACCTCCCCCCCCTGGATGTGGGCAACGGGGATGTTCATGTAGGCACCGGCGATTGCCGTCGCTATGGTCTCGTAGCGGTCTGCGATGGAGATCACGATGTCCGGGGCCAAGTTGAGAAAACTGGTGGACAATTCCATCAGGCCCAACCCCGTGGTCTTGGCCATTGACGTCGGATTTTCGCCCTCGAGGACCATGAAAACCCGTTCGTTGATTTTGAAGCCATCGCTTTCAATTTGACGGATCACATTACCGTAGCGATCGAGCAAAGCCGATGCGGCGACAACCAGTTGCAACTCCAGGTCCGGGTGCGCCTGAATCGCTTGCAAAGCGGTTTTCACGCGACTGTAGCTGGGACGAGCGGTAATGACGACGCAAATTTTTCTAGACATCAACGATTCCTGCAAGTGTCAGGCGAAATCCGCATCGCTAAAAAAGTGATCTCGCGAAACGTCTCGTTTCAATTTTTTCCCTACCAGCGACTCGGCTTTCGCCGCCGAAATCCCGGTGCCTGGTTTCTTGAAAGCCAAATCGGCGAATTTCAGGGATTGGCCCGCCGAAAGATCATGGGCCGCCACAATGCTCTTGGTGAACAGATCATGCAGCCCCTTCAGTTCGAGAGCCTGAGCATCCTTGTCGATCGGGCCTTTCAGGGCCGTTTGAATTTGCTTTACACCTTCAACCAGTTGGGCCGTTTGTTCAAGCGTCAGGCTGGCTTTCGCATCGGGGCCAAATTGTTTTTTGGAAAATGCGATGTGGAATTCCAACATGGTCGCACCGAGAGCAACTGCCGCAAGGCTGGCGTAGATTTCGCCGCTATGATCGCTCAGACCCACCGGGCAGCCAAAGCGATTGGCCAGTTCGGCCAGAACATTCAATCCCCATTTATTCGGCGGGCAAGGATACGACGTCGTGCATTGGAAAATGCCGAACGGATTCCCCCGCGACTTCACGAAGGCAACGGTCTCGTCGAGCTCCGACCAACTACTCATGCCACTGGAGATCAAAAGTGGCATGCCGGTGTCGCACATTTTCGCGAGCATCGGCCGATTAGTAAGTTCGCCCGAGGCCACTTTCCAAGCCGGTACTTGGCAATCGATCAACCAATCTACGGCCAAGTTGCTGAATGGTGAACTCAAGAACATCAGGCCGCGTTGGCGTGCATGCCCCGCCAATTCCAGCCATTGTAATTTTTCGAAACCTGTTCGTTGCCAATAGTCGTAGCGCGTTGCGTCTTGCGGGAAAACCTTGACACGAAACTGCTCGGCGGCTGTGCTTTCCTCCGCAGCGATATGCGTCTGAAACTTCACCGCATTCACCCCGCAGTCCGCCGCCGCATCGATGTAGGCATGCGCGGCACCGAGGCTACCGTCGTGTGCCAAGCCCACTTCGGCAATTGTCAAAACTTGTTGTTTATCGAAAAACATATCTGTGGTTACGACTTGCGAATTGCTTGCCAACGGCCCAAGATTTCCGGCTCGTCGACCAACTCCAGCAATTCGTTTAGCTCAGCGTTTACTTGCTTAAGATTTAATTTCTTACTTTGGCGAATACAGACGTTTTGGATATCGATCCAGTCTTGGTCCCGATTGGCAATGGCCTTCAATACGATCAGGTCTTCGGCGGTACAGGTTTTGATTTTTCCGTGTTTGGGAATCTTCCAGTAACTTGCCCGATCGATCACCCGTTGTTCGAAATCCAGTGCGCCTAACGACAAGTCGAAATCGATGCCGTCTTCGTCCCGAAGCAAAAGAATTCTCTGCTCGACGGCCGTTTTTTCTGACCCTTCAAAGCGATGTTTGAAAAAACGCCCGGCTGATTTTGCAAACGATTTTTCAGCCCCCAAGCTGGCCCAAATAACTGCGTCAACATCAATGGTTTGGCGTGGCTGGCCCCAACGAAGCAAAGCGACGCCACCAATAAAACAAAATTCCCAACCGAGTTCGTTAAAAATCTCATCCGCTTTGACAGCGGCAACCAAAATCGGGTTAAGAAAATTCGATTTTGCCAAAGTGTTTGCGTGGCTGAATCAACTCTACTTTTTTCGACTCTTTTGACGATGCCACTTGATTCCCAATGCGGCGAGCTTGTGGATGGTTGTTGGTTTGGCTTGGACAAGTTCTCGGGGAACGCCTAGCGCCACTGCTTGATTGGTTGCGGTTGTGTCGTCCAGATTTTTCAATTCGGCCACGTGGATTTTTTTGAGCAGTTCAGAGCGTTTCTTTCTCGCCGCCAACCAAGCTTTTTCAGTTTTGGTCAAAACCCGTTTTGTCGTTGATTTCTTCTTGGGCAATTTTTTCGTTGCTCCCGACGCCGTTCGCTTAGCTGACATGTCCCTGACTGAGTGCTAAATCCGTTTGCCGATCGCGTGAACGTCGAAGCCAATTTTCTTCAGGGCCGCGTGATCGAGGATGTTGCGACCGTCGAACAAGAACGCGGGCTTTTTCATGGACTTGTAAATCGTCTGGAAATCGCCTGTCTTGAATTCGTCCCATTCGGTCAAGACAGCGATCGCATGGGCGCCGCTGGCGGCCGCCTGTTTGCTTTCGACCACGTGGACGTTGTTTTCGATCAGGCGGCGGTCGACTTGGTTCAGTTCGCCGTATTCGTTGGACATGGCCTCGCGCAAATCGTTGCGAATCTGCTCGTCAGAGACCTTGGGGTCATAAATATTCAGCATCGCGTTTTCACGGAGCAAGTCGCGGCACACATAAATTGCAGCCGATTCGCGGGTGTCGTTGGTATCTTTTTTGAACGCAAAGCCCCAAATCGCCAGCCGCTTGCCGGACACCGTGTTGAACATTTGCTTGACCATGTTGCGCGTGAACCGCAGTTTCTGGTAGTCGTTCATCTTGACGACTTGTTCCCAGTAGGCCGCGACCTCGTTCAGGCCAAAGTGTTCGCACAAGTAAACAAGGTTGAGGATGTCTTTTTGGAAACAAGAGCCACCGAAGCCGACGGAAGCCTTGAGAAATTTCTTCCCAATTCGTGAGTCGGTTCCAATCGCTGCGGCGACCTCGTCGACATTTGCTTCCGTGGCTTCGCAAAGGGCAGAGATGGCATTGATCGAAGAAACGCGTTGAGCCAAAAAAGCGTTGGCCGTTAGCTTCGACAACTCGCTACTCCACAAGTTCGTCGTCAGGATGTTCTTGCGATCAACCCAATGGGCATAGACGTCGACCAAGGCCTGGATCGCATCTGGATTTTCTCCGCCGATCAGTACCCGATCCGGTTTCAGCAGGTCTTCAATCGCGGTCCCTTCAGCCAGAAACTCAGGGTTACTCAGCACGTCAAAGGTCGCTCCGTTCCCAGCCTCTGATAATATCCGTTTGACTGCTTCGGCGGTCCGCACAGGCAGGGTTGATTTCTCAACCACAATCTTGTGACCGTGTGCGGATTCCGCGATTCGTCGCGCACACTTTTCGATAAATTCCAGATTGGCCGCTCGACCCGCTCCCACGCCAAACGTTTTGGTCGGTGTGTTAACGGAAATGAAGATGATGTCCGCATCACGAATCGCTTGATCCACGCTGGTCGAGAATCGCAAATTCTTCCCGCGGGATGTTGAAACGATTTCATACAAGCCTGGTTCGTAGACGGGTAACACGTCCGAATTCCAGGCATCGATGCGGGCTTGGTTAATGTCCACGACATGGACATCAATGTTGGGGCATTTGTGGGCAATCATTGCCATGGTTGGACCGCCAACGTAGCCAGCCCCAATACAACAAATCTTGGTCATCTTTTTTTGACTATTTCAGGTAAGAACTTCGAAACAAAACATGCCGGAATTGGCCGGTTGAGTCGGCGCGCACTCCGTTCCCCTGGGTGACACGGCACCCAAAAACGATGGCTTAAATTGGATTCAAAAGCTTGGAAGAAAGCGAATCGCTCAAGCTGCCGATCAATTGGGGAAAAGCGTCATCGGCCTAATCAGAGGCAACTGACGATTTAAGCATGGTTGGTTTGGAAACCGGTTTCTTCCCTGAAACCAAATCATCGATTTCTCGAAGATTTTCGGCTTTTTGATGATGAGCAGGCACGGCGATGTCGGTCTTTTTCGTAAACCTTCTATCTTAACTGTAACGTCGAAAATCAGCAAGGAATGCGGCTTTTTGCACGCTTTCCGCAAGCGGCTAGACCTAAATGCAAGGCACTCAGCAAAACCACTTGTCGTTGATTATCGGTGCCGCGGTCCGACGTCTTCGTCTTTATGCCGAAAAGTGAGCAAGAAGTCAGAATTTTCAACGGCTTCAAAACACCGCAAAACACGCAAATTACGCCGTCTTCTCAAATACTCCGTACGTATTTTTCCATTGTGAAATCGAAGTCGATTTTGGGGCCTTTCGAAAACCGCTCCGAAGCAACCAAGGACCATTCCGTCGGCTCAAATTCAAACGTGGCGTCGCCAACGAGTGTCGTATGCACGCGGGTGAAAAACAGTGTGCGGGCAAAAGGCAAAGTCTGACGGTACAACTCGGCTCCGCCAACAATAAACGGCTCGTCATCGTCAGCAATGACATTGGCAAGTTCGTCCAACGAGTGACAAACAACTGCACCCTCACACTGATACGATCTGTTCGTGGTCAAGATCACCGTCGTTCGCCCGGGCAAAAGTCGACCGATTGCGTCAAAGGTCTTGCGTCCCATGACAATGTGATGCCCCAAAGTCAGTTTCTTGAATTGCTTCAGGTCCTCCGACAAATGCCAAGGCAAATCGCCGTCGCGCCCGATGACACCATTTTTGCTTGCGGCAACGATCAACGATAAATTTGGATGCAATTGGCTCCGCGTGTTGTTCATCAAACAGCCACCGGTGCTTTGATTGCCGGATGAGGATTGTAACCTTCCAAAACAAAATCATCAAATCGGAAATCAAATATCGATTTGACGTCGGGATTGATTTTCATTGTCGGTAGTGGACGTGGGGCACGGCTGAGTTGTTCACGTGCCTGATCAAGGTGGTTAGAGTACAAGTGAGCATCGCCCAACGTGTGCACAAAGTCACCCAAGCCTAAACCCGTGACTTGGGCAATCATCATGGTGAGCAGCGCATACGAGGCGATATTGAAGGGCACGCCCAAGAATACGTCAGCACTTCGTTGGTAGAGCTGACAGGACAACCGCCCTTCCGCCACATAGAACTGAAAGAGGAGATGACACGGAGGAAGTTTCATTTTGGGAACGTCAGCGACATTCCAAGCCGACACAATCAACCGTCGCGAATCTGGGTTCCTGCGAATCTGATCAATGACTTGAGAAATTTGATCGATGCTTTCGCCTGAGGGCGTCGACCAACTTCGCCATTGTGCTCCGTAAACTGGTCCTAAATTGCCATTCGCATCCGCCCATTCGTCCCAGATCGTGACGTTATTTTCCTTGAGGTAAGCAACGTTTGTCTCGCCGCGCAAGAACCACAACAACTCGTGAATGATCGAACGCAAATGCAATTTCTTGGTCGTAACGCAGGGGAATCCCTGACTCAAATCGAAACGCATTTGGTGTCCGAAAATACTGAGCGTTCCGGTTCCAGTGCGGTCCATTTTCGAAACGCCGGTTTCCAGGATCAGGTTCAAGAGATCATGGTATTGCTTCATACAAATTCAGCTTTGCTAATTTCAGTTGAAGATTAACGTATCCCAAATGGGGTCATATCCCAAAAAGGGGTCAGACCCTTGGAAAGGTCGAGAGGGTCAGACCCCTTTTTGGGATAGGCTCTAAGTCGCTGCTGCTTCAGCCTCTAATTGTTTCACCAAATCCCACGGCAAGGCTAACGATTTAGCCAGCTGGTTGAGATAGTTTCGTTCGTCAGTATCTTTTTCATCGATAACCAACAGCGAGGTCAAATAGATCTCAGATGACGCGCTGAGCGAATCTGACATCGCCGCCAACTCGTCAGGAGTCCGCGGTCGGTCGATTTCCTGCTGCAACGTCGCTTGTTCATCCGCGGCCAACTTTAGCGATTGAATCCGGGCCATAATTGAGCGGCGCTCGTTTTCGTCGATGTGTCCGTCTGCATTGGCTGCCGCAACCATTGCGCGGATGAGTAACAAACTGCGATCGGACGCGGCTTCTGCAGAAAGTTCGCTGATCGGCTTACCGGGATCGGTTTCGGTAGATTGATTGGCCTGCCACTTTTTGTAGGCGGCATATCCGATGGTTCCCACGGCGGCGATCCCACCGATTTTCAACAACGGGCCAGCGATTCGACGCCCGACGCCGGTCCCCAACAGAAGGGCCAAAACGCCGCCAACCACTGCGCCCTTTCCGAGATCCGACACGACTCTGTCACGCTGCTGACCAGTCTCGGGAATTCCCAAACCCTTCTCGGCCAGTTGCTGGCCCTTCTGAGCCAATTCCTGGCCTGACTGGAGAAGCTGTTCCAACAACCGTTTCGCATCCATTTGTTTTTCCTCACCCACGGAACTCTGTTCAGTGCAATTCTCGCGAATCAATGGCTGCCATTCAAGGGCGCGGCGGAACGCAACATTTGGACTGGCGAATTGCCGATCAATTTAATTCACGGCAATCCGGTAAAATGAATGGCTGGTCGAATTCGATTTATTTCGATTTGAGTTTGCGAGCTGGGATTATTCGAAAGAAGTCATCAATGACTGCGGAAACGAAAATTGAAGACGCGATGTGCGATCCGCAGTTTTATGGTTCGACGACCGCGACAATCAAGCGACTTGAGACGCATGTTTCCTGGGTATTCCTGGCCGGACAATGGGCTTACAAAATCAAAAAAGCCGTGGCCAATTCGTTTCTGGATTATGGTACGCTTGAAAAACGAAAGTTCTTTTGCGAAGCCGAATTGGCAATTAACAAACGCTGGGCTCCTGAGATCTATGATTCGGTCGTGCCGATTTTCCACTCGTCGTACGGCTTCAATCTCACTGATGGCGAAATCGTCGAATACGCCATTCGAATGCGCGAGTTTCCACAATCCGCCTTGCTGTTGAAAATGATTGAGGCCGAAGAGTTGTCCTCGGCGCATGTAGAAATGCTAGGACGTGAACTGGCAACAAT
>JBEBGH010000600.1:0-1969 GCA_040081565.1 Pirellulaceae bacterium | reverse complement strand
CGTAGAGCTGCCCATCGATGGGATGAAATCTTCCTCGATGCGCGCCTGCCAAAAATTCACCAGCCAGCGGGACAACCGCGCCTTGCATTTGCCCTGCTACTTCATCGCGCAAAACCAAAAAATGCGACCCCATTCCGTAGGACAAGTGGAGTATTTTATTTCCAAGCGGACCCCAATGACCGGGAGGCACGAAGACCTGCCCGCCTGCGCTGTTGTCGAGAAGTCGCGGGAGATAAACCATCGGCAAGTCCGGTGCTTGATTATTTTTCGGCCCGCGATGGCCAAAGAACTGGGGTTCGTCGCTACTCTGTCTTTGTGGTTGCACAGCACAAATCATTGAAGCGGGAGTCCAATCCCCTTCCGAACAAGGAATCGTGACGACTCCATCAGGATAGAGCCCGATCCCGTCAGGATTGCGAAAGCCGGTAGCAAGTACAGTGGCTACCGCGCCATCAGCCGAGATCTTGAGTGCTCCCTGATTGCCCGAGGCCGAGTAAAAATTTCTTTGGGCATCTCGTTCCAATCCGCAAATGTAATCATGCCCTGACGATGAAGTTTGAAAGCAATTGGCATAGCACTCGTAATAATCGGCCTCGCCGTCCTGGTTGTAATCGTGCAGTCGAACGAGTTTGTCTCGACACATGACGAAGATTCCTTCGTCGTCGACCAGCAAGCCGAGTGGTTGATGCAAACCATCGGCAAACTTCCGCCAATTCGCTTTCGTTGGTTGGGCTTTGCCTGGCGAAGCGAAGAAATTCTTCACCAGCCAAACCTCTCCGGTCATGGTCGAATAGTAGGCCGATCCGCTTGCCGAAAAACCTAATCCACCGCCAAACAAAGGAACGTTCCAAGGATTCTCGACCGGCAATTCAATTGTGTCGATTGCAAATGGAGTCTCATCGCCCAACTTAATTTCCGTCTCAAATGTTTCTGGCCATTGACCGCGTCCACCACGAACGAGAGCTTTCCCTAGCGGATGTTCTCCTCGAGAAACAATGTTCTGTTGCAGACGACCATCAACCACCCGCGGTGTGTCCAAAAACTCTTCATCGCCAATTCGATAGGCGAAGATGACCTCGCCTTCATGGCGATAGAACCCCAGAAATCGAAATGGCTCCTTGATCTCCCGCGCTGCCGGACGATCGGTTGTTGGTCCGTCTTGTTGAATGCCGTCTAAGAAACCATGTCGGACATCAGAGAACTTTAGGTCTCCCTTCCAAACGAGTTCGTATTGCAGGCGGTCGGGATTGAAACAAACCGAATGCTCGCCGACTCGCACGCAAATTCCGCGAGTCACGGTAATCCCGTCACCGTGAAAAACTCCGCACTGCAAGTTCCCGAGAACCGCTTCATTCCACTCGTTGCCTTGCCAAGTCGCTTCGTTTTGATTCCCCCAATGGCCATATTTGTCGCCATCCAATTCAGGGGCTGGTGCCAGAACGGAACTGTGTGGGTGCTGTCGAAAATGTTCTGCTTGTTTGGTGTAGAAATCATAAACGCGATCGCGATTGACATTGCTTTGCCAACTGGGCCATACTTCGGTTCGTAGCGGGTCCCTGATGAAAGAAAATTTCTGAGGTCGATGCGTCGTCGCGTACTTCAGGACTTCGTCAGCCTCGGCAATCGACAGCGCTCGCGAATCATCCGCGTCCAGCAAAAACCGCAACAAGTCTCCTTGCTGACGAGGCGAAAGTGCTGCGAGCAATTCCTCCGGCATCAACGACAACCCCAGCCTCATGTCGTCGATGTCCGAACTAGCGATCACCGAATCGACCGCGGTTGCCGGATCACGGAATGTAATCGACCCTTCGTCTTCACGCATTTTGTAGCCGCGAACTGTCGTGCCATCCAGCAATTGAGCAATCGTGATGCGGTGTTTGTCTTCGACCGTTTTGTTTGGCCACAGGATCGCTGCTGCGATTTCTTCTGGCGCACGCGTTTTCGCAATGGTCGTCAGGTCTGGTCCAAG
>JBEBGH010000254.1:0-7814 GCA_040081565.1 Pirellulaceae bacterium | reverse complement strand
CTCCATCAATCGCAATCCACTGCCGTACATCAGGCCGGCCATGATGCGATAGGGGCCTTCTGGAATTGCGCACAGAACTCGACGAACTTCGTCTACGGATAACACGACCGGCAATCGATCCGGCTGCTGGGCCCGACAGGCGTCAAATTTTATTTCCGTTTTCAGGATCTGTTTGTAGAGAAATAATAGCGCCGAAAGGGCTTGATTCTGTGTACTTGCCGCAACCCGTTTCTCGACGGCCAAATACGTTAGAAATTCGTTAATATCGTCGTTCCCCAAATTGGCCGGGTGAACCCATTCTCCATGTTTTTGCCTGTGGAACTGAAGGTAATCCACAATCCATTTGACGTACGATTCTTCGGTTCTGATCGACATGTGTCGAAGGCGCATTTCACGCCGTACGGATTCGACCAATCCTGGTTTGCTTCCCATCCTGTTTCTTCTGCTCAAAATGAAGGAATTAGGCCGCTTGCGGTATAATACGGTAATATGCCGCAAGCGGTATAATTTGGCAATCGGTAGATTGACGATTGGTTTTGATTTTAAATGCAAGGCTTAATTTAGCTTGATTGCCTAACGTTTTGACACTAGAATTTGCGCAACCGCAATCGAAATAGACCGCTTGCGGTACAATAATTGTTCTGCCACAAACGAAGGGGTAACCGATTCCACAACGCGACTCCTTAGCTGACATAACCGACGCCAAGTCGCTAGCGATACTTCGATCTGTCACTGGCGGTTCGTGCATATTGGTTGATCCGGATGACATTTCCGGCAATCCCAAGCCAATTACAGATGCCGTTGAACTGAATGTCGATGACGCTCGTCTACTCGCAAAGCTCCTGCTGGACGTCGAATCGTGGTTTTTTGCATGTAAACGATGCCTTCCGAAAGGCACGGCGATGATTAATCTCAGTTCGCTTGCTGGCGAAGTGAAGTTGCTGATTGGGATGTCGTGCCGAGACTGGGAGATTCGAGTTGACAGTTATCGACAGGGTGGTTTTTTTGATCCCGTTGCGGATCAGGTTCGCGGTATACTTAAACGCACATTCCCAGAGATCGCATCGCCACACGCTCGTTCGATGTGGACGTCTGGTGCAATCTCCAAACTGAAGCAGGAGCGTTCGCCGCAACAAAATGTGGCAGAACAAAGCGTTGAACCGGAGTTGCCGAAGACCCGGATTTGAAATGGAAAGTTGACTGGCGGCAACCCGGTTAACGCAGTCGTTCTGTCACTGAGTAATCAACACCGCCAACATTGCTGAGCCAGAGCATCAATGCGCGACATTGGACAACTTTGGATCTGCAACGACAGATCTGACATCAGTACGTGCCCCACCACTCCGGATGCGCTTCCGATCTTTGACTGCCATGAATGGGATGGTTTATTTTCCATCCACGCGCATAACACTGATTGCGATGTCCGATTGACCGCTTGGTGCGATGGACAAGAAACCGGCACCTTCAAACTCAATCGTAGCGGTCAAAATGAAATTGCCGGAAAGACTCGCGTGGTAAAGGCACCTGCCTTAATGGAGCCGGACGGCTATGCGTTTCCTGCCGGTGCATATTTCGGAGCGGGGCTTTGGGCTGTCCAGTGCGAGCCAGATACTGGACTTCCTGTCTTGATCAAAATACTGGTACGTGACTGGAACTCAACCGACTGAACGAACGGTCTTGATACAATAACGTGACAGAACAATGCGATGCACACGAAGCCGCCGATCGCGCGGCTTGCCAATGGACAGCGTCTCTCCGGCGGCTCGGTGATCGCTGGCGTTATTTGGCTCGACATGAACCCATGAATGCATTGGATTACCGCCGCATTGATGACAATGGTTTGTCGTTTGAACTGCTGGTCGACGGCATTCCGCTCGGCGAACTTGTTGGGGCACGCGACACGGCCATTCCGTATTGGATCATTGAGGACGATCTCCCGTATCTTCCACCAAATGCGGAGAACCATGAATTGGAAACACGCATCGTGACGGTTTGTTCGTGCGGCGAGTATGGTTGCGGTCATACACGTTGTCGTGTTATTCGCGATGGCGACGCGGTCTTGTTTTGCGACTTTGACATTGATTGCGCTGCTGAAGGCCGTCTCCGGCATTTCGCATTTCCACGCACGAATTATGATAACATTGTCGGTCAAATCGTCCGCGACGCCTCAGCGTATCGCGAAAGCATCAGTCGCGAGAATGCCAAATAACAAACCGTTGCACACGGAGCCGCGGGTCGCGCGGGTTCTTGAAATCAAAGTCGTTCGCCGCGGCCCGGTGAACGGTACCGTTCGTCGGCAAGCAAGTAGGGCATTCCGATATGGATTCCTATCCTCGTACATGCCCGTACTGCGATGCTTCTTTTCGCGCTGTCACCGATCGCGGAATCTGTCCTTCCTGCAACGAGTTTTCACGAATCGACCGCCATGGGAATTTTGTCGCGCTGATTGATGCTGAACCACTCGGAGAACTTCCTATTGATGATCCATTCCGCAACACTCCGCTTGCGGTTGTTTTTGAATGGCTGGACTCTGGTGGCGGCCCGATCACACAGTCTGCCCAGTACGCAGGGAAACCATCAGTCACAGAAATACACAAGCAACTTTTCATACGTTTCAAATGGCTGGTGTCCTTGCTGGACGAATATGGACTGGATCCTCAAACTGAAGAAGTTTCGCAACCGGCGACTCATCCAGATTGGTCGCCGACCAGCTTCGCAAATGCTAGCAGACTACTAGTTGCATTTTGGCTAATTGACAATAGCCGATATGATGTGGTTTGCTCTTTGACTGATTCCGGAGGTGAGATTCACGCCATTCCACCAAATGCGGAATATCATCTCCATTCTGAATAGCCGACGAACCAAGCGATGCACCTCAGCCGCGAAATGAGGCGTTTTGAAATGGATGATCTCTCGTCGCGGCGAGGTGATCGCAAACGTTATTTCGAAGAGTACCGAAGTGCGCCGAATCTCTACAGACCGCGACAAGGCATACGTACCGGCGAATCCGCTAGAGGAGCAAATATGCGAACTCGTTGCGCGTGAATCAAACGAAGAAATCGTCGCGGTCTGGTCGAGAGACAATTACCCGCAAACGGACGTGTATGACGTGCCACTTCCTATGCACCATAAATATGTCGTGAAAACGGGTAAACGGCACAAGGATCATTTCTTCAGTGGACAGGAATTTGGTATTCTTGTTTCAGACGGGAAGATCACCGTTGAGAAGCTTTCTGACTGGTTTTGTTGATTCAACAACGCAATAATTCGAAATAACAAAGCGATGGACGCGAAGTGCTCGATCGAGCGTTTTGACTTGCGTTGAGTCTCCTGCTCGCACTCGGTCATCGCCGCCGTTAGGGACTGACAATCGCTATGACCATTTCTGAAACAGTGAATGCGAAACGATCCAGCATCGCGATTGCCATTACCATCTCGGCCTTAGTGCTTCTTGTCGCCAAGGTTGCGCTTCATTCGAGATATCCCGCCTTAAAATTCGATGACATCACTACGCTCGGCCTCCTCGTCGTGGCCGCAATCCCTTGGATCGCCACCTTGATTGAGTCATTGCGAGTTGGTGACGTGGAGGTGCGTTTTAAGGGCATTGAAGAGGAGCAGGATGCTCAAGCCGACATACTAGCCAATCAACACGACGTGCTTCTTCAAACTGTCCGTCGACTGTCAAATATGATCGACGAAATGGTTGGACAGAATGGTCGCAGTCTTCTCGCTCACTTAAGAGACAAAAAGACATACGTCTACGAGCCCAGCGCGGACGGAAGGGATGAGATGAGGAGCACGCTGAGGCAATTACGTCTTCTTGGCCTTATTAGCACCCAACACAAGATACACGATCTGATTAAGGACACCGGCGACCCCGTGGATCTTAATCAGGAATTAATAATCGAACCTAAGGGCGCTCTTTACCTTGAGGCACCGCCACTCGAAGAATCACTCAAGATTGTCCCTAACAAAGCGGTGAACCGAAGCCGCCGGTAACGCGTTTTTTGACATCATAGTGTTTTGGCGGCGGCTCGGTTACCGCCGTCGTTCGTCAGGAGAAGTCGTGAACGATACAAAACTTCTATACGTCGTTGCGATCTTTTCTCTTGCAATGGCATTTTTGTTTGCTGCTGCTGGAATGCGGTACGGATCGCAGGCTTCTTCGTTGGTACCGACTTCACTCGCGTTTACCTTCATAGGAATGGTGGCAGGCACTGTCGCGCGGATTACATCAAGCCTGACGAGACGAATCGAATCGATCGAAAACGCGAACAAAAAAGCCGAGCTCCACCGAACTACTGGTTTGGCAACGTCCGAACAGGACGGAAGTTCGAATCGCGATCAACGCTTAACCTAAGCCCCTTACATAAAACCGCGATAAACCTTGTTCGAGATCGAAAGGAAAGCTACGATGATGGTTCACTTCGATCCAAGTGAGCAATCGTCTTGCTGTTGAAGCGGCTCGACGAACAATGCGATGAACCGAAGTGCTCGATCAGGCGTTTCCTGATGGCGGAGTATCTCGCTCGCACTCGGTTATCGCGGATGTTGGGCGATCAACCACAGAACCGCAATGAACCACAAGTCCAACGCGCGCTCGACGCGAGAGACAATGATGGATCCCCGGAAACTATTCGCAGACGACCGCATGCTCGGAGCGTGCGTCTATTGCGGCGGTTCGCCGGACACCCGCGATCACATACCGTCCCGCGTACTTCTTGACGAACCATTCCCGGACAACCTTCCCGTCGCGGACTGCTGCCAATCTTGCAATACCGGATTCTCGCTCGATGAGGAGTATCTGGCCTGTTTCATTGATTGCGTGATAGCTGGTTCTACCTCACCGGATGAGGTGGAACGTCCGAAAGTTTCTCGCATTCTCACTGAAACGCCATCGCTTGCGGCCCGAATCGCTGCATCCGAAACACCAGACTCAAATGATCAACAGCTTTGGAAGCCCGAAGTTGAGAGGGTACACAATGTGATCCTCAAATTGGCTCGTGGCCACGTTGCATACGAACTCAGCTTGCTTCAGATTGTTGATCCGCTAGCAATTACATGTGCTCCGATTGCCACTTGTTCTGATCATTTCGTTCAACAGTTTCTCAGTCCTCAAGAAACTCCATTGTGGCCCGAAATCGGAAGTCGCGCATTCATTCGGGCATGCAAGCAGTTCCCGGCTGTTGGCACCGATCATTGGCATGTTGTCCAACCCGGACGATACCAGTACCTTGTGAGTCAAGCTGACGGTTTGTTCGTGCGCATTCTGCTCAGCGATTATCTTGCGTGCGAAGTACGTTGGGACTAACCACCAATCAAACAACCTCATCACGAATGTCAGTCGGCTCGTCGAACGCCGCTCGTCCTCCGAAGCGAAAGGAAAACAAACGACAGTCGGCGAATTGAATGCGGTTCGGCGTCCGAATGGTCAATGAACCGCAACCGAGCAATCGCCCAACAAGCGGTTCAACCGGAGCGGCGGTTGGCGCGTTTTCTGTCTTCCATACTTCTTGGCCGCCGCCCGGTTAACCTGGTCGTTCGTCCCTCATACCCCGATGCAACACTGAATTTTGGAGTTCTTATGTCGCGTTTTATTGCGCCGATCGTTTTCGTGATTTCAATCGCCAACTTGATCACAGTCGGCTTTGCACAGTGTGGTTGCAACATCGTTCCACAGAA
This sequence comes from Pirellulaceae bacterium, assembly GCA_040081565.1. Classification (GTDB taxonomy): domain Bacteria; phylum Planctomycetota; class Planctomycetia; order Pirellulales; family Pirellulaceae; genus BJ22. The sequence continues at coordinate 2,132 of JBEBGH010000254.1, read as the reverse complement.
TACTTGCTGCGACTTCAACCCGAATTGCGTGCAGACTCCGTGCGTCAGCCAGGATTGGAACATTCTTCCGGCCTCCTCGATTGCACTTGAGTGTGATCGGGCGAAATCAATTGCCAATCAGAACCCAAATGTTCAGGCGCTTCACGCGAGCATCGTTTCTCGGAACACTCACTTTTGGCGTTATCAGTGCCAGTACGCCGGCAAAGAAACAGTGCTTGTTACCTATTGGTATTCTTGCCGGATGTGTTTGGTTCCACCTCCCCACCTAGAAATATACGTCGCAGTTCCCGCAAACGCACCTGGGTATGTACTAAATGCCTACAAGGTATATCGTCGACGATAGGACGAACCAGTAAGGATTTGACATCGCGAGTCTTCGAGCCGATGTTCAACCAGTAAGGATTTGACATCGCGAGTCTTCGAGCCGATGTTCAAGTCCAACCAGTAAGGATTTGACATCGCGAGTCTTCGAGCCGATGTTCAAGTCCTTTGTTCAACCAGTAAGGATTTGACATCGCGAGTCTTCGAGCCGATGTTCAAGTCCTTTGTTCAAGAAGCCCGGGGTGATGATAGGGGAAGCGGTTTGTGTGGCTTAACCAAGTTGACTTGGTTTTTGCTTTCGCTGGTTGATTCGGCTGCGGCAGCGAGCGCCGCGATACTCTGGCGTTGCGAGGATTCGTTTTCGGTGGGATGGCTTGGAAGCGATGGGAGGTCGGTGCCACCGGACGAATGGTTGAAGCGTTGATTCATTAGTTTCAAGAGATTTTTCAGTCGCGGCGCGGAGCGGGAGCGGTCGCACAGCAAGTGCGTTTTGAACCGATCGTTGGTGACGAGCGCAAATCATGTTTTCTTCCGTGGTGAAATCGTCAACTGCTGTCCAAGTACGCCAGATCGTATTGCCACCCCAGGACGGAAATCGGGTCGTTAGTGATTCGCACGACATGCATCGCGTTGCCACAGGCAGCGCACCGCAACGTCGGTCGCTTGAGCGGAGTCGGTTGCCGCGAGTAACCGCTGGCCAACCAGTAGACCCAGCCAATCGCCAGCCAGACGATGATGCGAATCTCTTCCAGCTTGGTCTTGCTGTTGCTCGTCATCCAACCGAAGCGTCGCATCTTGTGAAAGCCGGTCGGCAACACGTGCTGAGCGAAACCCGCCACGAACTCTTGACCGCTGACTGTGCGCGAACGCATCGACTGGGAGTTCGTGGGCTTGTAATCGTAAGTCACCGTCGCGGCCGTCACTTCCTTGATCCGGTGATCGCTGATCGCCACGCGATAAACATACGGAGCCAAGTAGGCCACCACGCTGCGACCGTCCTCGACCGGTTCGATGTCAACCACGAAGTCCTTGGCCCAAACTTCTTTCGGAACCGAGTCGTACAGACCTCGCTCGCGAAGTTCCTCGGCTAGTCTCTTCTTGTATTCCTCGATCAACGTCCCGTGATGCATCAAGAAGTTCAACGGCGTTTGTTTCCAGGCGATCGGTTTCCCCGCCGAGTCGACCACCACGCCACCACCGGGAACCACATAGTGAATGTGCGGATGATAGACCAGCGGATCGCGCCCCCAAGTATGCAAGACGCCGAAGAAACCGAGTTGACTCCCCCGCAGCGTCCTGGTTCGACCACCGACGTCGATCAGCGACGCCGACGATGCGGCGAAGAGCGCTTCACCGCCCGCAGTAAATCAAAACAGCAGCGCAAGAACCGTAGCAACGCCAACCGCAGCAGCAGCAGCAGCAGCAGCAGCAAAAGCAGCAAAAACAATAGAGTCAGCGCCAAAAGCAAAGTCACCAGCGAGCCACCGCGGCGGATCAAAATTTCTGGCGACGAGTTCGTGCGTCGCTGGTCGCTGCACGTTTTACCGAAAGGCTTCACACGCAGCCGTTGCTACGGCGGCTTTCACGGCAGTCGCCGCAAGGCTTATCTGCAAGCCTGTCGCAAACTATTACCAGCCGCAGCCGTCGATGCCACTACCGTCGAGGACTCGGCAAAGTCCAATCCGCCCGACGACTCGCCAACAGCCCAGCCTAAGTGCCCACGTTGCCAGATCGAAATGGACTGCATCGCCGACCTAACTCGCCCCAGTTGGAAAAACCTCCTCGGACCAAACCACGCCCATCCGCGGAAA
>JBEBGH010000253.1:0-7879 GCA_040081565.1 Pirellulaceae bacterium | reverse complement strand
TCCTTCACACCGGCACAACGAAACCAACTGGCAGCCGTCCGGCGACCACGTGCGAGCAGGGCGCCGGCAATGACGATCGGAAGGCGAAAGGCAATTCGCATGATCTTTTTCAGTGAACGGCAACTTGCGGTCGCGATTAGGGAGTACTTGATTCACTATCACACCGAACGCAATCACCAAGGCTTAGACAATCAACTCATCGAACCACCACCCGATCCACCCGACAACACTCTTCCCTTCCATTGCACAGAACGGCTCGGCGGACTACTCAAGTTCTATCACCGCCGCGCTGCCTAACCTCGCCCTGCCAACAACTCAAACATCCGTTTTTTTTCGTTCGCTCCTGCGCTCGTGTCGAAATATTCCCCGCATTTCCCGAGAAGTCAAATCACTTCATCCCAGTTTCTTGACTGCTGCACTCAAAATCGTCCCAACTATCCACTCCAAATGCCCGGCTGACGTTTTTGACCATACGCCATACGCAGTCTTAGGTTCCTTGTCACAGAATGTAGCTGGCTGCAATATCCCTGAGTCGTTCATCTAATTCCTTCCAGTTAACCTGCTTTAGCTCTCGTTGGAAAAAAGCCTTGTGAAGTTCTTTTTCAAGTTTGGTCCGGAATTGGCGAGCCGTTTCTTGATCTAATACACGCTCGGCTTCGCCATAGTGTTGTGCAACGACGGGGACTATCCAATGCCACGGATACTCATGGCACATAACTGATTCGTCGGCCAACAAATGTTGACCGCATTCATTCATCCATACGCTGACGCTATTGCCACTTCTGTCTAATAAATTAGCAAAGACCGCATGCCACAAGTTCTCGTACTCTTGTTGTTCAACAGTGCTCAAGTTCTTCTCCAAGATACGCAGTGCTTACCTTGCTTATTGTAGACACTTACGCCAGCCAAGGTCCATAAAAATCGATTGCCGGTAAAATGTATTTGGCACGAAGCTTTGCTATTCCACCAGCCTCAAACTTGTATTGATTAGACATTGTCGAGTCTGCAACCCATTTACGTCCACTCAACCTCGCCGTTGGACCAAAAACAACATCTTTTCCTGCGTAAAGAGGGCCAGTGTCACTTCGATAGTTATTTACGTCGCGTTCATAATCAGGCGTAGGATTGAATGGCACGCCATAGTCTTTCCGGCTTAATGATTTCCAATCACTGATGTTCATTTCGTAGAGGATTACGAATGGCAAACCACCGGTCTTATCCGAAACTGGCCCAAAGACCGAGCTTGACATGTAATTTGACCGATTGATTGCAAATCGCGAAGCGTCGGAAAAGCCTTGAAGGTCGAATGCACGAGTGTAAAATCCGTATCCAAAGTCGAGTTTTCTTCCGTCGTCGAAAATCTTAATGTCGTTTGCCTTGCCTTGCCACGCTGCCGTCGTCGTCCCATGAACGAAATACTTTTTGTTTGGATCACGTGTTTTGTCGATTTCATCCCTGACGTCCCTTTTGTACTTTACGTCAAGTCGCCGAGCAGTTTCGACCAAAACGTGTTCGTACGCAAGGTTGCCAATTAGGTCGCTGAGTGAATTGAGAATGAGCAAGGTGAATACGATTGAAATACCACGGCTTGCCACAGTGCTGTCGTACCCAGTGCGATGCAACGACGATATGAACGTTCCGCCCATCAATGAAACTAACAAACCCGAAGGGTCTGCTCCGTTCACTGGATCAGCGTGAGTATACAGGTACTTATGCAGTGACTGAGGATCGGACAAGTTTCCTACGAATGGGTCCAGTGAGGTGAATCTTCCTGTTTGTGGGTCGTACCAGCGGGCGCGGAGATATTGTTGGTTGATGCGGGTGTCGAAGGCTTCGCCAGAATAGAGGTACGACGTGAGGGCCGAGGTGGCGGCTAGGTTGAGGAGGTTGCCGTAGGCGTCGTAGTGGAAGACTTGCAGGACGTCGGCAGCGGAGGTGACGACGGCGGCGAGGGAGTCGTAGAGAACGCGGACGCTGCCGTGGCCATCAGTGCCGAAGTAGTGAGTCGTGCCAGAGTCCCAAGTCGCACCACCAGGGCCAGGACCATAAACCGTCTGAGAGATTTGATCGTGACCGATCGTGTAAGCGGTTCGCCTGATCGGATTGCCGTTGGCGTCGGTCTCGGTTTCCATGATCACTTGCGAGTAACCCGTCGGGTTCGCATGATCGGTGAGATATTCAGTGCGGCGGATGGTTTCGAAAGTGCCATCGTTGGTGGAATCGATCTTGTGAACGGAGGCGATACGTGTGCCGCCCGTGTCGTATTCAAACGATGTTTCTTCAACTGAGGCAACTGCCGTACCAGCCGTGTTCATCGTTTCCAGACAGACTTTCGTCATGCGCCCTTGAAGGTCGTAAGCGAACGACTGAGTGGTTTTCAGAGCGCCGTTGACGTTGACCGATTTCGAAGTCTGCTGAGTGCCGGTGTAACCGTAAGTCGTCGCGGAATCGTCGCCGGTAGCGTTGTCTTGCGATTCGGTAATTAAACGGTCGTTGTTATCGAATGTGTAGGTCGTCGCGTAATCGACTTTCGATGTCGAACCCCAATCGCGTGTTTGCTTCAACCGGTTGCCGTTCAAATCAAACGCGAATGCATCGACATAATCGAGACTGTCGTTGCTGGAGTCGAGGACTTCGGAGATCAGCCGACCCATGGAATCGGAACACCCAAGTAGGTGAGCCCGCAGCCTAACCGTCCCGGCCTTTACGCTGAAGGTGGCTTCGGTTTAAAATCGGCGTCTTTCAGTGTTTTTCTTGCCCATCTCAATATCACCAAATCAGACTTGGCAACGAATTTGTCGTGCAAAATATTTCGAATGCGATCGGGTGCATCGTCCAAAAACTCGCAAAAGAAGACACGGTTTATATAAAGGTCATTTTGATCGTCATCGTTTGTTATTTCAGACAGCCGATTTGCAATAAAACGGATGTCTGATGAGCTTAGTTCCCCTAAACACGTCCACGTGGAAGCGTCAAATATATCTAACATGATGTCCTCCTGAGGAATCCGTGATTCTATTTGCGACAACAGTGGATATCTCGATAGAATCGATTTATGAGCCAGATGCGTTTCTCGGTGATTCCGAATAGCTGATCTAATATCATAGAAAACCATCAGTGAAAGAATAAGTGAGAAAAAAGTAAGCACATAAATCGATGGCGCCCAAAAAGAAACCAAGATAGACCCTGCAAGCATTGTGAACAGTAGCTTGTGTGTTAAAGTTGTTGGAGCAGGCTTCTGATTTTGCCGCACCCAAGTAATCAACTTTCCCAACGCAAAAATGCATGCGGCGACAACGCATATTATGCTCACGGAAATACCGTAAATCAAAATGTCTCGCATTAGCCGCCATTGTCCTTTGACAAGATGTCATACTTCATGTGCTTGTAAATCCATGCTGCAATATCTACGAGACTTGCAAGCTTTCTCGGTCGGCTTGTCATAGCAATACCTCCTGACCACGTATACCCATGCCGTCCAAGAGTAACAGTTGTTGTACCCGTAAGGGCTAAAGAAACTGCGATTGATGCAGAGCCAGGTGGCGCAAGGCGGTTTGAGCCTAACATCGCTTTTCGAAGATTGTTGTAAACAGTAGTAAGAGCAGAATTTCCCGATATCCAGGAGCCATCCGGTTCTAGCCACCGAAGCGGATTCAAATGCTTAGAGTATCGGACAAGTGCAAACGGAACCGAAGCCGTCATGGACAAACCGCTTAGGTCACTTGGATCGATTACATTCCAAGCAGCGCCATACTGAAATATCGGCCCTTGGTTTTGTGGGGTAAATGGAAACGCCGCTGAAAGGGGCGCCGATGCAAGTTCCCCGTTTAAATAACCGTAAATGTCACCCGTTGCTTTATCAAAGTATAATGTGATATATCCGCCAAACCCGATCCCGGCTCTTGAAATGCCGTAACCAAAGTTCACTAAGAATCCAGACGGATTGGGATTCAGTGCAATACTAAGCCCAGCACCTACGATGGTAACTGCATTCTGCAAAGCTGTGAAAGCAGTCAAGCCAATTCGTCGTTTATTTGTAAACTCATGAATGCGCCCTAAAGCATTTGAAAGTGCGCCGCCCACGAAACCGATGACACCAAATCTTCCCGATGGATCCACTAATTGAATTGGATCGTTTTCAACGTATGAGTATTTATGTAAACTTATTGGCTCGGTTAACACCCCGCGGAATTGGTCGAGTGTTTGAAATCTTCCCGTTCGAAGATCGTAGTACCTGGCTCTGAGGTACTGTAACTGTGTTGAAGAATCGAATTGTTCGCCAGAGTACAGCAATGTTGTTGTGGCTTGTGCAGGGGTGAAGCCAATTGCGTTGCCATAGGCGTCATATGCAAAGCGTTGGGCGACGCCGTCGGCGGTTAGTACAAACCCGTTTCTGTCAACAAGTGTTCTTGTGGAACCATGGCCGTCGTAGAGCAGGATGAACGTTTGTGGAGTTGTGCCAAAATTCGATTGGCCCAGGACATCCAAACCAATCTTGAACGAGCGAACGAGGTCCAATTGGCCAGCGGTCGCTGATGGTTTCAATTCCTCAATGACTTGGGAATAACCGGTCGGATTCTGATGATCGACGAGATAGAATAGGACTTGTCCGTTTTCGTCTTTTGCGACTCGTACTCCGTCTGCATCGTAGGAATAAGTGACCGTCGAATCGATATCGTTGTCGCCATCGGAATCGATTTGAACTTGAACCAGGCGCTCTTCGTTATTGAACGTGCTTGTCGTTTCTTCGAGCTTCGTTCCCGACGAATCAAGGCCCGCGTACACGATCCTCTTCGATTGCTGAGTGACATTGCCACCAAAGTTCGAAGTTGCTCCACTTCCGTACTGATAAACGGTGAAACGATCATTCGAAGTTCCCGCAGTATCCTGTGTTTCGATCAGCAACCTGTCATTGGCATCGAACACCGAAGTGACCGTCTCATCGAAACTTGGCGAGCCACTGAAAGTCGGATTCTTGTCCGTTAACTTCTGCAGCCGGTTTCCAACCAGATCTAGAACGTAATCGGCGATGAAATCGAGGCTGTTATCGAAGCTGTTGTAAGATTCGCGAACAAGGCGACCGATTGAATCATAGGTCCAGTCGATCTCCGTTACGCGACCCAAATCATCGGTCTCCGTTACACCCGTTCGGCGACCATCGGCACCTGTCTGGTAAGCGTATTCAGCCATCAACGCATCCACGCCGGTTTCAAACAAAAAATCGCCATCGTCTCGGAACTCTTTCAATTGATGCAATCGATTCAACAAATCATACGAGTAATCGGCAACCACGTCGTTGTCGTATTTGATCTTGTCAAGATTGCCGGTCAGATCATAAAAATACTCGTCAATTTCTGGTTGTGTCAATGTCACGCCATTGCGGATTGTGGTCTTGACTGCGGACGTCCGACCGAGCGAATCGTAGGTATACTTTGTTTCAGTCCGTTTGCTGCTGGCGTCTGCGCCAGTCCAAGTCGCCGTCTTGCGTCCCTGATTATCGTATTCGTAATGCATGACACCTTCAGCAGAAACAACTGCGCTCACCTGACCAGCGACGTTGAACTGCTGCGTCACTGTTCGTTGATCGGTGGTTGTCGTCACAAAATTCCCGTCAGCATCTTGAATCGTTGTCGCTTGACGACCTTGCGCGTCATAAGCGAATTGAATCGCCGATGAAGCTGTTCCGGCACCGTTGTTGTAAGCAGCCAGCGAGGTGAAGGTGCGTTTTTCGAGCAGCCTTCCAATGGCCAGTGAAGGGGCAACGCCAGAGCCCGGTGAGTCGTCGAAGATGAACTGGGTGACAGAGCCCTCGAAGCTCACGTGCAGCGTCTGGCGGCCTTTGGTGTCATACCAGAATCCTTCGGTAAAGGCTCCGGCGGTTCCGGCAATCGTGCGTGGATCGGTGCCAGAGCCCAGACCGTTGAGTGTGGCAGCGCCGAGCGGGAGGGTGCGCGTGATCTCACGGCCTTCAGTATCGAACCCCCACAACGTTTCGCGACCGAGTGGATCGCGGACGAGGGTCTGGTTGCCTGTAGCGTCATAGCCGTACTCGTAGAACGGCCGAGTCATGTCGCTCGGGTCGGTGGTCCGCATGTCAAGAACGGCAGGGAGTGTGACCTTCACGAGGCGACCCAGGTCGTCGTATTCCATCGAGCGGGTTGGGATGACACCGACTTGAACCGGTGCTCCGCTGCCTGAGCCGTCCATTTGGACGAACTGTTTGGTGGTTTCGTCCCAAGCCGCGAAGTGACCCATTGGCAAGCCCGCCGTCATCTGGCTTTCGCCGATCTTGCGACCGAATTTGTCGAACTCGTCAGCGGTGAAGGAGCCATCGTGATAAGTCGTGCGAACGACGTTTCCGTCTTCGTCGTACTTGTAAGAAGTCGTGCGGGCATTGCTATTGTTGGCTAGACCCGTCGTCGCGTTGACCACGATGTTCGTCGTTTCGCTGGCGACGCGGGATCCGGCGTAAGTCGTGAATGTGCGATGTCGAACCAAGTTGCCATCAACCAGTGAAGCGGGGCCGGTGGTCGAAACGCGGCGCCCGAATTCGTCATGAGTGAAGTCGCTGGTGAGTCCGACACTCGTTCCGTTGTCAAACGTCTCGGAGATCGAGTGGATGACTTGGCCCCGGTCGTTGTATTCGGAGCGGCTGAGCGAAAGGGTTTCGCCTTGGCCGGTGACGACGAAGTTCCCGTTCGCGTCCTTGAACAGCGAATTGTCCGTGTTCATCTGGAACGTCAGGCCCTTGACGCGGCGCGTCTCGAAGGCCCGCCCCAAGGAATCGTAAATCGTGATCGTGCCGTGGATCGGGTCGGTCGAGCCGAGGACTTGCGAGTCGGTGGACACCACCTCTCGGCCTTTGTCGTCGTACACCGTGCGGCTGACGAAGGTTACCAGCGCGCCGGTTCCCGATCGGCTTTCCGAGCGAGATTCGACGGTTTCACCAAAGCGGTTGTAGGTCGGCGTCGATTTCAGCCCGTGATCGTCGGTGCTGTCCGTCAGCCAGGCGGTACTGTCGTAATCGCTTTCGTTCTTCGAGAGAATTTCAAAGCCCGAGCCAGCCGTGAAGTTGCTGGTCAGGGCTGACGCTGGACCGGTGAACGAAACGGAGAAGTCGCGGATTTGTTCGGTCTTGGTCGCGTGTTCCTCGGCATCGTAGGTGTACCTCGTGCCGCTCAAGGTAACGCCCGGCAGCGGCGTTCCATCAACCAGACCGCGATACGAATCGGTCGAGACGAGGGCTCGCCCCTTGCTGTTGTAAACCGTACGAGTCACGAGGTAAACGTTTGCTTCGCTGGTCGCCTGCACGGTTTGGATCGCCAGGCCCCGTTCGTCGTAAGTCGTCAACGTCTGGTTGCCCTTTTTGTCGATCAACGTTTCGTCTTGTCCCAGCGGGTTCTTGCCATTGCTGTCGGTCGACCAGGCTTCGAGGTAATCGCCCGAAGGGGTGGCACCCGCCACAAAGCTGCGCACTAATCGCCGTGTGCCGATAATTCGATTTTCTTCATCGTATTCACTCACATCCTTGTACTCAAAATCACGGTTCGGAGTTTCCGGATCGTGATCGTGATCGACGTTCAGGACGGAGCGGATGGAGTGGCTCAGCGTGCCGTCGTCTTCAAAGGTGTTGTAAACCGTATTGCCATGCGCGTCCCCGGTCATGGTTACATCGCCATGATCGTTCGTGCGGGTTTGCAGCACCCAAGTATAGGGCGCGTATTGGCTCTTTGGGTCGCCGCTGAGGACGCCAAACGCATTGTCAGCCCCATAGTAGAATTTGGTGCGGCTTGTGGCCGTAATGATTTGCTCGGGTCGATGCTCGGAATACGTGTAGTTCGTGGAGTTGCCGTTGGTATCGATCTCCCACCGCAACAGA
>JBEBGH010000599.1:0-1996 GCA_040081565.1 Pirellulaceae bacterium | reverse complement strand
ATTTTCGGGAACCGCTCCAAGGTTCGCGATCAAATCATTAACTTCCATCTTGTCGAATGGCGTGCCGGCGATGGCAGCGTTAACGTTGTTGATGTAAGCCTGATGGTGCTTGCCGTGATGGATCTCCATCGTTTTGGCATCAATGTATGGTTGCAAGGCATCAAACGAATATGGCAAAGCAGGCAATGTAAAAGCCATAGAATCCTCCCCAGGAATATCAGACAGAAAAAGTTCAAGTAATTATCGGAAACGGAATTGCCCTCGATAGCCCACTTCTTTGGGATTAATCCGCCGAGAATGCCAGCGAGGAAGATATTGGCAAGATACCCCATTAGCCACAGAATCGCAATTGGCTGGGTGTGATGGCGCCGTGAATCAGGTTGCGTAACGACTCGCGTCAGAGTCCATGCCGTCCCCAACCTTGATCTCATTTTGATGGTCAAGAGCTAACAACGAACGGAGTTTCTTCATGAGGGACTCGGCCACTCCCGCGTGTTCACGCGAGGAGAAGAGACCCTTTTTGGGATGCATTGCAATTCGGATCAACAGCTTGGAACCTTGGGGAATCACTCGGGCAAACAGACTCTTGGCGGCGTCGACTACATCGATATCGACGACCAGGGTGCCGCGTTGGCTCGGGTTCAATTCATTGGTCGCCTGTATTTGCAAGGACAGCGAGCGTTCACTGCAATGAATAATCTGCGAATTCAATTCCATTGCGGTCGATTTGACTCGTTCGATGAACATGGTCAGCAGCATGGGCGTGCAGAACTCCTGCACAATCGTGGGTCGATAGTTCAGTTTTCGCCATTGATCCGGGCAAACCGAATCGACGGGCTTGCGTTGGCTTTGCCGATGATCATTCAGCATCAGTCCAGAGGCGCGAATAACACAATTTCGTCCTGACGTCTTCGCCTTCAACAAGGCATGGTCGGCACGCACAAACAGACTAGTGGCATCGTCGTCATCCGCCAGTTCAGCGACGCCAAAGCTGGCCGTCATGCATTTGTCGCCCAAAATTTTGTGTGGTGTCGATTCCAGTGCTCGGCGAATTTCCTCGGCTCGCTGGGCTGCGGCATCTTCGAAACAATGACCGCAGAGAATTACAAATTCTTCGCCACCGAACCGAGCAATAAAGTCATGGGGGCGTACGTACTGTTTGAGAATTGTCGCAAACTTGATCAGTGCCTGGTCGCCCACATGATGCCCCAGGTTGTCGTTGACCTTCTTGAAGAAATCGATGTCGGCAACCACAATGCTGCAGCGAAGACCGACAGCTCGGTGAGTTTGGATGTATTCGTTTAGTATCCGCTCAAATTCCGCGCGATTGGCCACTTGAGTGAGTGGATCCAAGGTCGCGATGGCGTACAGGTCGTTTAATTGACGTTGCAATTCGACTTGCACGCTGGTGTCGCGAATCAAAATGATTCCGCCGATTGGGCGATTCTCGTTCGATCGGACTGGGAAAAAATTGACTTCGATTTGGGCGTCTCGACCACTTCGTCCAGATACGTAAAATTTGTCTGATGCGGCGACCCCTTGATTCAACCACTTTTCAAAAGGGTTGCTGGATTCGCTAATGGGAAATCGATTGCAATCTTTGAGTTTCAGCAGCGAAGGTTCAAGGCGACGTCCAACAATTGCCGAACCGATTCCTGTTAACTGCTGAACACCCGCATTCCAATTGCGAATGGTACAAGTTTGATCGAGAAATACGACGCCTTCCGGCATGTTGTCGAGCAAACACTTGAGAAAGATCTGATTGCTATTCTCATTGGCGCCCGACGACGCCTGACCCATAGGGAGTGGGAAGGAGCGCAGTAGGGATTCGGAGTCTATTTGAGAATCAGACATGAACCAAATCGAAAAAACAATATTTCAGGCGTGTTTGGTAGCGAACGGGGGGCTGCCAAATCTTTCCAAGTGTAGGATGACATGAGGCGTGAGTACCCGAAATGCAAAGGTTCCCAACTTTTTCGTTAGCTAATCTCCCCAC
>JBEBGH010000024.1:0-27976 GCA_040081565.1 Pirellulaceae bacterium | reverse complement strand
CCAGATGCCACCAATGTCCCCGCGGGGTGAATGGCGGCGCGCGGTTCATGGCCTTGGCCGGCATGCATCGGCCAGGAGCGGGCAACCTTCCTCGAGGTAACGTCCCAGAGCGTGACGCCCCGATCTCGCTCGCGCGTGACCAGACGGAGGCCGTCGCGGGTGTACGACACAGAGGTGATGAGAGCCGTCTCGTGCTTGAGCAAACCGGTTTGGCGCCCGGTCGTGGCGTCCCACAGGCGTGCGGTGCCGTCCCACGCCGCCGACGCCACCTGCTCACCATTGGGGCTAAAGGCGACGTCGTAAACGAAGCTCTCGTGCCCTCGCAGGACCTTTCGTTCGACCTCCGGGATGTCCCAGATGCGCACCGTCCCTTCGCTGGAACAGGACACCAGTCGGGAACCGTCGGGCGTGAAGAGGGGCGGACATTTGGGGGGAAAGCCACCACCGTGTCCGCGGAGCACACCGAGCAAGTCGCCTGTCTGGGCATCCCAGAGGCGAAGGGTCGTGTCGTCCGAGGCGGTAACCAGGCGCGTGCGGTCCGGGCTGAAGACGACGTGCGCCACATTGCCCGTATGCCCGCGCAGTACGGCCACCGATCGTCCCGTGATTCCGTCCCAGAGCCGCGCCGTCTGATCCCATGAGGTCGTGGCCACTCGGTTGCCGTCCGGGCTGAAGGCAACCGCACTGATGATGTTCTTGTGTCCGGCGAGGATAGCCAGAGACCGTCCGGTGGCCGCGTCCCAAAGGCGTACCGAGGTATCCGGGTGATCGCCCCCCGAAACCAGTCGCGACCCGTCCGGGCTGAAACAAAGCGCCGAAACACTGGCAGTGTGGCCGCGCAACACGGCGACCGCTTTGCCGCTCTCGCCATCCCAGAGGTGAATGGCTTTGGAGGACAAGAACGCAATCCGCTTGCCATCTGGGCTGTACGTCAGCGACCCAATCACTTTTTCTTGAGATTCCAGGACGGCCAGCCGTTGCCCCGTAGCGGCGTCGCACAGGTTCACGTTTTCCCCGGTACTGACTGCGATCCGTTTGCCGTCGGGACTGAAGTCGAAATGACCCCCGTCCTTCCGCAGGGGTGCCAGGACGGCGATCACCTTGCCGGTGGTCGCGTCCCACAAACGGTTCGTGATGCCTTGATCCGACCAAGTAAAGGAGGCAATCCGGCTGCCGTCCGCGTTGTAGACGATTCGCGTGTGAAGCTTCTTGTTCGGTGGATCGGATTCTGATCGGAACGACGCGAGTTCGCGGCCGGTCGCCGCATCCCAGACGCGAATGATCGCGTCGTCACCCGTGCTGGCAATCTGCTTGCCGTCCGGGTGGTACGCCACCGATGAAGGCGGAGACGAGTGACCGCGGAGGACGGCGTCGAGCTTGCCGGTGGCCACGCCGTACAGGTAAATCTCGTTATGCAGGAGGCTGCTGAAGACGGCGATCTGTGTGGCGGCGGGGCTCACGACGAGCGAATCGAGATGCCGGATTGGCACGGGGATCACGATGCGTGCGCCGTCAAGCTGGCTGTGGAGGTACTGCCATTCCCAGTTGCGGTGTTCCTGCGGCGCGTCCTCGAGGGCGCTGCGGGCCGCGCCGCTGTTCTGAAGCTGCAAGGCGGCGGACGCGGCGGAGATGTTCGAGCGGTAGCGCGCCCAGCGTTCGGCCTTCTGCTCGCGCTGCGCCTCGACGCGGGCTTCGTCGGCGGCCTGACGCTGCGTCGCCTCATCTTTCCGCGCGTCTTCCGCACGCAAGTAGCTCCATGAGACCAGTAGAAACGCCGTGACGATGATGCCCGCGAGGCCGGTCAGTGACCCGGCCAACACCGGATTGCGGCGGAACCACTTGCCGGCCCGTTCAACGCCACTTATCGGCCGAGCCAGGATCGCCTCGCCGCGCTGAAACCGCGCCAACTCGTCCGCCAACTCCGCGGCCGAGGCATAGCGGTTCTCCGGCTCCTTGCGCAAACACTTCAGACAGATCGTGTCCAGATCCAGCGGTACGCTCGCCTGCCGGCGCGAGGGCGCTGTCGGCTCGTGGGTCCGAACTTGATCCATCGTCTCGACCGGAGTATTCCCCTTGAACGGCGGGCGTCCGGTCAGGCAGTCGTAAAGGATCGCGCCCAACGAATACACGTCCGCTGCCGGTCCGGCCTCGTGGGCGTGCCCCGACGCCTGCTCTGGGGCCATATACGATGGCGTCCCGATCACAACACCGGCCTGCGTCTCACCGCTGTCACCGTCCATCTGCCGGGCCAGGCCAAAGTCGGTGATCTTGGGCGTTCCATCGGCAGCGAGCAGGATGTTGGCCGGCTTGAGATCGCGATGCACCACGTTGCGGCTATGGGCCAGCTGCATCGCCATCGCCAGCGTCTCTACGAGCTTCGCCGCCTCTTGAGGTGGCATCGGCTTGCCGTCAAGCTTGCTGGCGAGGTTGCCTCCCTCGACGAATTCCAGCGCGCAATAGGGATGCCCACCCGCTTCGCCTACCTCGTGAATCTGCACGATGTTCGGGTGCGAGAGCCGCGCTACTGCCTCTGCCTCGATACGAAATCTCTCCAGCTCAGGCGGACCGGCATGCCCGCCCGCCAGTATCATCTTCAGCGCCACGGTGCGCTTCAATTTCAGATGGCGAGCCTTGTACACGATCGCCATGCCGCCGCGGCCAAGAAGTTCCCCTATCTCATATCCCGGGATCGATGCCGGATCGCCAATCGACCCTATGCCACTGATATCTTTCGGTCGATCATCCGCTGTCTGCGAGGCAGATGCTGCCTCGAACACGCGATCAATGGCGTCGGTACGGTCGGGAAAACGGTCGTGGTATTGGGCCCGTTGAGTGGAGCGGTCGAAACCGTGCTTTTCCCTCGACGAAAAGATACTCTCTCGAAGAGCGAAAGACGACTCTGCCCGATCGCGCGGCATTGGCTGCTCAAGTTCGATGGCGAGAAGCTCTTCAAAGAGGTGACTGCGGATCTCGTCGGAAACCGCGGCAAGGCAGTCCTCAATACAGACTGGTTCCTTGTCTTGCAGAGCCTGCTCGAAACGCTCGCATACGGCGTGAATCGCATGAAGTTGCTCGTCCGTCAAAACGACGTACCGATTCGAATCATTCACCCGACGACTCCAAGCTGTGCCAATGACGTCGAATAACTTCCAGCCGACGCTGAACCGTACGTCGCGAGCAACCCAAGCGCGCCGCGACTTCCGAATCCGTGTAGCCCTCCAATCGCAGTGAAACGACTTGCTGCAGCGCCGGATCGTCAAGACTTTGCCAGAGCCGCTCGTAAGTCTCAACAAATTCGGCAGCGAATTCCGGTGTCGGCTCACGCGATCGGAGATTGTCAATGCCTGCCGGGGAAACATCATCGCCGGAACGAACGAAAATGGAATCGGACAGATTCCTGCGAACATCACGGCACTGCTGCCGATCGTGCCGATGTCGATGAGCCACCTTGCGAGCCGTAATCGTCAGCATTAGCCGCCACAGGCTGTCGCGACCGTGCAAGTCCGGAAACCGTCCAGCAACGATCCCTTTACAGACACTGTTGAACGCGCTGAGCGCCAAATCTTCCTCGCAATAGACACGACGTGTTTGCGGATTCAACTTCTGCCGCGCTTCTAAATACAGCCGACCAGCAAAGTGGTTCCACAGCTTCGTCGCCGTAGCGCCATCGGCTTTGCCGAGTTCGTCGATCCAGACCGTTACCGGGTCGTCATTTAACATTACGTCAGCCCTCTAATTGGACAGCGCGACATTCGTGTTTAGTGGTTGATTTCTTTGATTTTTATTTTAATTGCAAAAGCGACGACCCTCCGAATGATTTAGCAGTCACAATGACTCAAAGAGGATCGCCATGTTAACGCTCGAGAAGATCTCTTGCATTGGTTCGCTATTGTATCATTTTCCGAGAATTTTTTCCGATTGCTTCGTACGATCTGCACAACGGAAACTTTTGGGAATTTAGATGCTTGGTCTGCAAGGCGCTGGGTAAAGAGACCGGTCGTCCCGTCATTATCCTCGATACCGGGTAATTGATGGGTTCCCATGTTGGGTTAGCGGAGAAGCGAACTCGAGAGGCGATTCGAGCGATTCACGTGCTGGCCTCGACTCGCGGCAGCAGCTTGGATATCAAGGGATTCCAGGCTACGCAGAGAAGGATTTTGTAGCGGAAGGGCGCAAGCCCTCCGGTATGAATTCGGTAAGCGATGGAACCGGAGGGCTCGCGCCCTTCCGCTATAATCGCTCGGATAGACCCTTACTCCGGCAACGGTTGATTGCGTGTTTCTGGTGCCAGCCAGATCACTGCCAGTCCGGCGAGATAGATCGAGCCCATGATCGAGCAGGCATGGGGATAGCCCCCGGAAAAACCACTCATGATCGCTCCCGTTTGCAGTGCTCCAATCGCCGCGAGAATGCGACCAAAGTTGAAACTAAAGCCCTGTCCCGTAGCGCGAATCTTCGTCGGGAAAAGTTCCGGCAAATACAGTGGCAACCAACCATAGAACGATGCGGTGCAAGCTCCCATGATGAAAACCGACGTCAAAAACCACGGACCAAAGCTGACATTCGTCAAGTAAAACAACCACACTGATCCCAGCGACAGGACGCACAAGAAAATGTAAGCTGGGCGGCGACCCCATTGCATACCCAGCATCGCGCCGATGAAACCGCCAACCACAGATCCGCTGGCCGAGCACAATTGTGTCAGTCCTTTGGCCGAGGGCAACTTGTCCGAAATCTGATCGGCCCAGGTTGGAGCCCATTGGACGGCCGCCCAAGTCCCCAACAACGGCACACCGCTCAACAAGGCACCGATCAACATCCGCTTGATAATCTGCGTCGCGTGCTGGTCTGTCGTATTCGACCGCGAAAGAAAACGCGAGGCCGGATAAAGATAGCCGAGCCCCGCGATAGCCACGGCAAGCAGCGTTCCGCCAGCACGAGCGATGATCGAAACAGGTTGGCTCCACAGGTAAATGACTCCCCAGCAGGCCAACACGCCGAACATGACTCCGACCAGATCCTTCGTAGCCCAAGCCGAAGTTGAACCACGTTCCCGTTCATTCTCCCAGGTCTTTGATTCGGGAACAAATTGGCGAATGAACAGCGTCAAGAATGCTGGCAAGACACCGCAGAGCATCAACAACCGCCATTCAACCCATGACGACGACAGGCCCCATTCGCCAATTGTCGCGCGAATGCTTCCCAATCCCAAGCTCACCAGTGCGACCAGCGCATAACCCGCGTTCGCCGCAGCGCCAATCAATCCAGCCAACAGGCCTCGCGATCGACCGCCCCATACCTCCATCACCAATGCCACCCCGAGCGACCATTCGCCGCCCATTCCCAGCGCGGCAACAAAACGGACAAGGATGATTTGCCAAGCCGAATCGGCGAACGCTCCAAGCCCGCTGAACAACGCGTAGGTCAAAATGCTGAACGACATCGCGCGGACACGTCCAACCCGATCACCAAGCCAGCCAAACAAAACTCCACCGGCCGCAGCTCCGATCAAAAACGCTGCAATTGCGATCGAATTCCACAGTCCAACCTGACCCTCAAGTTCCTGCCCCGAAAGCTCCCCGCCCTGCGACAACAACTCGGTCAGTGCAGGCCGCGAGATCACGGGGAACAGGCCCATCTCGAAGCCATCAAACAGCCAACCCAACAGCGCCGCGATCAGCGCCAGGATCTTTCCGCGCTGCAACCCGCTCGTTTCACTTCGTTCGCCAACCGACATGCGCGCCTTTACTTTCTAAGTGCCTATCCAAAAAGGGTCAGACCCTCGGAAGGCAGAGAAGGTCAGACCCCTTTTGGGGCTAGGCTCTATTTCTTGACTGGCTCAGGCCAATTCAGATGACGGTGCAAAAATTTGTAAGTAGCTTTGCCGTTGATTGAATGCGGACCATCGAAGAACTCGATTTCAGTTCGTTCCGGCAGCTTGAGCTTCGCCGCATAGAGGTTGAGAACTTTCGCGTATTCGTAAGCAACCGTCCAATCATCGGCTACTCCATCATGATGGCCACGTTCGACCATGAACGGCCGCGGCGCGATCAACGCAGCCATCTCGGCATAATTGAAAGTGCTTCCCAAATCGAATTCAAAAATTTCGTACTCGCCCATGTTGGCATAAGTTTGTGGGTTCCTGGTCGAAGCGTTTTTGTCCACCCACTCATTGAAATCGGCCGAGCAGATCGACAGACAATAATCGGGCACGAGGGCCGGCACGCGCATCGCCGTTTTGCCGCCGTAAGACAACCCATAAAAGCCAATCCGGTTGGGATCGACAAAGTCCAGCGTTTGCAACCAGTCAACAATCTGCTGATGCTGGGGAGTGATGACTGAATACAGAGTCTTCTTCAGTGGATTGGCCTTCCGCTGCAGGCTGCGAAAGCGATCGGTAAAGATGTACAGATTCTGCGGCGCAAACGTCACAAAGCCACGCTCAGCGAGCCGCGCTGAAAAGGCTGAGTAGTACTGGAATCCGGGCTCGCCGATCGTGTCTTGCGGTCGCCCTTCAAGCCCATGTTGGCATACCACAACTGGCCGTCGCTCGTCGGGTTTCATGTTCTTTGGGACAAGGAGCAACCCGTAAGCGATCACATCAGGAAACACATCCAGAACAACTTCGTAGCCCGTCCAATCGGCAGTCTCTTGAAAAATGCGAGTGCGCGGTTGAAACGGCAAGACTTCATTTTCAAATCGTCCAATCACTTCGTCGTAGAAAAACTTTCGCATCGGCTCGGCTGATTTTTCATAAGCTTCCACAGAAGCGAAATCAAACTTGCCCATCGTTTCCTTTTGCCGGACATAATGGCTCTCGCGTAGCAGGAATTGCGAGTGGCAGTTCAACTGGTGAACCAGGTCGTTGTGGCGGGGGGCCGGATCGAATTGACCAAGGAGGTTTTCCGGCGCCTTGCCGATTTCTATAAGTGGCTGGGACGCTCCGAGTGTTTTTAGGAATGCCGCCAGAACTTCACTGCAGCCCGGTTGGCCGCGGCCTTCGCCACTTTCAACGAGCGTTATCGTCGCCGGCGGATCAAGCCCGGCAGTCAGTTCGCGCGCACGCGCGACCTCGGCGCGGACTCGTTCGACGGCAGGTGTTACGACTTTGGCGGGAGCACCACGCCCACCGGGAATTTCGGCTTCAGCTGCGGCGCAAGCCTCCACGATCAATGCCCGGGGCGCGATCAAGCTGGCCAATTCCGCGTCCCCAAACTGCTCCAGCAACCCGAAGACATTTCGGTCGATCGGTTCGGTCCAAATATTTTGCCGCGAATCGAAATAGCCGCTGACTCCTGTGGCATCAATGCGAACGTCTAACGCACTCGCATAAAGACTGATCAGTCCACCTTCGCCCCAACCAAAGACGCCGATCTGAGCGTCATCACCACCGTTCCGCGCGAACCAGTCGATGGCGGCGAGGACCTCCTGAACTTCATAGGCCACCAACCCGCGCCCCAATTCGAACGCCGATCGATACAGCCATTCGCGATTCGAAAGTTGAGGGAGTTTTTCTTGCCGATTCACCAGTAACGGAACCAACACGCGGCATCCGTTTTCGGCCAGCCGTCGGGCGTATTGCGCTTCCGCTGGAACTCCCGGCATCAAGCCGACGAGTTGTTCCGGCAGCACACCACAATCCGGAATTGCAACGACCTGCGCGAGGACCGGCACATCCTTTGGTTCCAGTAACAATCCTCTAGCCTCGACATCACCAAACGCAGCCCAACTGACGGCGTGAATTTCGTATTTTTCTCCGCGACCGACCAAGGACGGTTTACTCAACGTCGACAGCATTCGCGGTTCAGTATTGTTGACACGCACATCGCGAACGCCAAGTTGGTGCCCGAAATACCGGCGGTTCTTGGCAACGGATTGAAGGTAGGCCGCGTGTGAAGAAAAATCGCGTTGCCAATGTTCCTTTCGCCGTCCAATCGAGGACTCCAGCTCTCGCAACAAAAATTGGTCCACGCCATCGACCAATTGCGAGGCAATGTCCCCCTCCATCGTCAACAACTCCGTCCCCGGCAGGAGGCGTACTTTTGCCTCTTGTGCGAGTGAAGGACCGGAAAGAATGCCGGAGAACAAAATGGCAACGATCAATGAGCAAGCTTTCGGCATAGCTGTTTCCCTACGGTTGGTCGGTAATCGCAGTCCAAATTGAATCGCTAAAAAAGTTTCGAGCTGCTTATCTTGATCGCTTTTATTGCGATTGGAAAGCACCAAGAGGATGCTTCGAGAGCACGTTTTTTATTGTTCGCTTGCGTGTCCCATGGAGGCTGTGGATTTTTGACATTATCGCTTTGAGATAGTCGCCTTTCGCTCCGCGAAAGAAGCGCGTGGTACGAATCCCACCGTTTTTTCGTTGGGCACGCTACTTTTGCGGAGCAAAAGGCGACTATCGCAAGCCCAACTAATTCGGAGGTGTTGTGCTGGTGAGGAATGCGAATAGATCGCGGAGTTGGGAGTCCGAAAGGCCGTCGAGAAGGCCGGTGGGCATCAAAGAGGTCTTGTTGCGATGTTGCTCATCGATCGAGGCTTTGCTGATGGTTTGACTTTGGCCATCGACCGTGCGCAAGACCAGGCTGTTTGCATCTTCGTCAATCTTAAAGCCCGTGATCACCTGTCCGTCGTCGGTCATGATGGTCAGGGTCTCAAAGCCTTCGCGGATTTCTGCGTTGGGGTTGATGATCCCCAGGAGCATCGTTCGCAAGTTGCTGCGATTGTACGAGGTCAGGTCCGGACCGACTGCCCCGCCCCGACCAAAGATCTGGTGACACTTGCCGCAGGTTCCGGCCTCGTGAAAAAGCTTTTGCCCCTCTAACGGATTTCCGTTTCCTGAGAGGGCGATTTTCTCAACCAATTCCATCCGCTGATCCAGCAGACTGGCGTCGCCTTCAACTTTGGTGAAGTGTTTTGCCACGACGGCTTGCAGGTTCGGATCGCGATGCCAAGAAAGTCGCGAGATGGTGTCCTGATTGATCAGCTTGGGAGGGATCTTTCCGCTTTCAATTGCCTCGAGCAGTTGTTGGGACCAATCTTTGCGACTGGCTAAAACCGACTGTGCTGTTTCCTGAACTTTCGGTGGCATCGCCGGAAAAAGTTCAACAATTGTGTGGCCGATGTTGGGCTGATCGTAGCCTTGGAGGGCGCCCAAACAAATGGTTGCGAGATTCTCGTTGGTACTCGAATGGAGGAGTTTTAGAAAAACCGGAATCGCCACGTCGGCTTGAGCATGAACTTCGCCGAGGGCCCGAATCAACTGGACGCGTTCTTCTACCGGTGCGGATTCGTCCTGAATTTTCACGAAGGCCGCGGCGGTTGCCGCTTCATCACCTCGACGGATTCCGAGCAGGGTTGCAAAACGGCCTTCCACTCGGGAAAGCTGCGCAACCAGTTCGGTTGGGAGCTGCGGAATCGAGCGGCCCTCAAAGGCTTTCGTAAAGCCATCAACCAAACGGTTGGTTAATTGAGCGTCCGGCGAGCGTTGCAGTAGTTCTGCACACATGAGCAAATCATCGCGCGTCCCCAGGGTCGCGAAGCGGCGCATCAGGTTCTCCATCAACCGCGATGAAGTCGTCACTGGCGACTGCCATATCTCCGTTTTCTGCAACCATTGCAGGATATCGGCGTGATTGTTGGCGTGCGACTCAACGCCCCACCAAATCGTGTTGGAAAGGAACGGGTCCTGGGCGTCTTCGGCGTGAGTCAGCAAATTGCTGAAGATTCCCAACGCGACGTTGGTCGGCATACGACGAGCGGAACAAGCAATCTGCAAACGAACTTCGACATCCGGTTCATTGACCGCAAGTTGCGTTATCTGTTGCGCCAAAGCCGCCGAAAAGGTTCCTCGTTCAGCCAACAAGCGAATCGTCCAGCTTCGGACGGTTGCTTGGGCATGCCCCAACAATTGTTGACCCATCGCATCGTCGAGACCGCCGCAGAGGTTGAGAGCCCACAAAGCCTCTACCGCATGGGCATTCAAGTCGTCCGTTGCCAACCGTCGCAACTGTGGAACGACCGTCGTGTCGCGTCGATCGCCAAGCAATCGCAACGCAGTCTCGCGGTACCAACGATTGGGGTGGGCCAAGTACTTCTCGACCAGTTCACGACTGTAGGCCGTTCTCAAATCAAAGATCGGAAAGCCTTGTTGCGACTCGCCTCGCAATCGATAGATCCTGCCCAGATCGGGATTCGTTTGGCCTTCGTGGTTGCGGTAATGGTTCGATTGCATCGAGTACCAGTCGGCAATGTAGAGAGCACCGTCGGGACCGGTTTGGATGTCGACGGGAGTGAACCAATTGTCTTTTTCGTTTGCCCCAGCGGTCACTAGGGGACCGACATCCTTCGTCACTCGTGTGCTGCCGTCGGCCGCAATCGTGCTGGCCATGACATAGTGCAAAATCGGCGAGACGGAAATGAGTTGACCTTGATATTGCGGGGGCAAAGCGTCGGCTTCGTAAATTTCAAACGTGTGCGTGAATCGTTCGACAGGGTGATGGCGCATCGCGCCGTAATAAGCAAATGTAAATGGATTCGAATGCAGGCCGTGCTTGCCGAAGTTTTTCAAATAGTAACCGCCTTGCACATAATGGAATCCACGAGTGTCGCCGCCGTTATGTCCGGAGTACACTCGGCCGGCTGAATCGAATTCGACGCCGAAGGCATTGCCGCCGCCTTCCGCGAAGACTTCATATCGATGTTGCTCGGGATGATAGCGCCAGACATTTTGGCCCATCGAATGGACCGGTTGTTCATCGGCAATCGGTCGGCTGTTCTTGTCGTGGCGAAAAACGGCCGCGCTCACTGTGCTTCCTTGGGTTCCGTAGATCCACCCATCAGGACCCCAGCGCAACGAATTGCTGATCGAATGGGTGTCTTCGATTCCAAATCCCGAGAGAAGAACTTGCGGCTGCAACGAATCGGGCACATCGTTGTCGTCGCGGTCGGCGTAAAACAAAAGGTATGGTGGGTTCATCACAAACACACCGCCGCGACCTTTGAGAGCCGCTGTTGCCAGATTCAAGCCGTCGAGAAACGTTTTGTGTTGGTCGAAAACGCCGTCTCCATCCGTGTCTTCATGAACCGTGATTGAATCTTTGCCGCGAAAGGGTGAGCTTTCGTCATGAGGCGGCGGAGGCGCAAATGGAGGTTGATAGACGTTTCGCCAGACATTGTCTCGACTGATGAGCTTCAACCCTGCCGGCCAGGGATATTGTCGATACTGAGCGACCCATAAGCGGCCGCGTTCATCGAAATTCAAGTAGAGCGGATTTGCAACTTGAGGTTCCTGCAACAGTTGGTCGAGCTCCAGGCCTTCGGCCACGTTAAGCGAAGGAACATTCGCGCTCAAACGTAACTTCGGCGGGGTATCTTGTCCGCGCAAGCAGTTACTGGCAGCCAGAAAAAGGCAACATAGGCTCGCCGAGACAGAGACTCCGCTCATTTATTGATCTTTCTTGGGAATAACAAAGTCCGCTTTTTCAATTCCACTCGCCCATACCAATGCATTGAATAGCAAACGCTGGAATGCAGGATTCTGGAAGTCGTCCTTGTGGCCCAGCGATGTGTAGAACGATCGACCGCCGTTCGTGCGTTCGAAAGTCCAGGCGACAGGTTCTGCCGGTTTGCCATCGATTGCTCCCGACATCAAGACTTTTGTTTTTGCGGCGAGCGGACTGGTTATGTAGAGCGAGCTGCCGGAGACAAACGGGTCTGAGCCAATTCCCGTTAAAATAGGATGATCCGCCTGTTCCGAGTTGATCGAAATCTTCGGCAGTGCTACATTTCCATGATGGCCGCGATAATTTCCACCCAAGACCTGCGCGTCAAACTCCTGCCATGCCACTAAGTCTTCCGGTGGTTTCTCCGTGCGTAAGGAAAACGCATGACTTGCAGTACGGATTCCCAACATCGGCTTTCCAGATTCGACGAATTTCCGCACGATATCGAGCTGATCTTTCGGAAGCGGTCGGCGACGGATACTCACTAACGCGGCGTCGGCTGAGTTTAGAATTTCCAAGCCCGGAAGTTCGTTGGGATTGAGTTCGCTCCCAAAGACAAACTCGACCCGAAAATATTGACCCAAAAAATCGGCCGCAAATTTCGGCAGCGTTTGATTCGTTTCGTATTCATCTTCGGCCATTAACATGACAAGGAAAGGCCGCGTGTCCGACTGGAAGCGGAAAGGCTTGCCACCCAGCAGTTGGTCGCTGGTGATCGTTGGACAAATGCACTTCTCGATATATTCGACAATCAAGTCGGTACCCGTATGGTGATTTACAAAAGGCCACCGCTGCGGGTTGTACATGGTGTCGGTCAAGTCGCGGACCAGGACCACGCGTTTGCCCGCCGTCACCATGTTTCGTAAGCCGAACGGTCGGCCCAGCACGCACATATTGGTGTGAACGCCGCACAAAATCACGTTGTCGATTCGGCGGGATTTCATCAGGCTCCAGATTTCCGGCCCCGAATCAGTGATGAAATCGTGTTGGTCGTCGATCGAGATCAACTTCGTTTGCATCTTCCATGGGCTCCGGGGATTTCGTCCTTTGGCCTCCAGTTCCTTAGCCCACGCCGCATGTTCGGCGAGATCGTCGTCTTCGCCACCGTCGGT
Organism: Pirellulaceae bacterium; assembly: GCA_040081565.1. Classification (GTDB taxonomy): domain Bacteria; phylum Planctomycetota; class Planctomycetia; order Pirellulales; family Pirellulaceae; genus BJ22. The sequence goes on along the minus strand of JBEBGH010000024.1, from coordinate 15,360 downwards.
TTGGTCGATGGGATATTTGAAAGTTTTTTCGGCATCGATTTGATTGCACCATTGCCGCATGTTGGCTGGAACATTTTCCGAGGCGGGCACGGCGACGGCTCGTTTTCGAGCTGGATGATCGACGTAACTTCCCATGCAATCGCTCGGCGCGTGGATGACGGTTGCGCCCGACTCGCGAGCCTGTTTTACAAAACGATCAATCCGGGGAGCCATTTCTTCCACCCGACGCACAGCGTTGATCGAGTGGTGAGCATCCCACACGTCACAGACAATCACCGCTGTTCGTTTGGGCTCCCAGTCTTCCGAGCGAGTCAAAGTGTGAAAGCGTCCGCTACCGGCCTTGGTTTCCACTCGATGTCGCAAACTCAGTTTCCACGAATCAATCGGATTGCCGTCCGATTGAGCCCGCGCATCGGCCGAGCCGATAGCCAAAAGACCAATCGCCAATAACAACTGCGAAACTCGCAGCGGTCTCTTTATGCTTGGAAACATTGTGATTGCCTTTTATTGGATCAATGCGAGTCGAGAAAATTGGATTGCGAATTCAATCACAAGTTCAATTACTTACCAAAATTGTACTTAAACTCCGCCGACAAACGATTCGAGGTCCGCAATCTCTTCATATGGCTGTGAAAACGGCTGGTGCTCGATATCATTGACTTTGAATTCACAAAGCAAAACAGGACCAAGCCTTCATGAGATGCATCACGATAATTATTGCGGCGATCTTTTATGCCGCTATTGCTTCGACATCCTTGGTCGTTTCACAAGAGCCGCGAATTGGCGGGCAAGCGCGGCTGGAGGCCTGGAAATCTCACGTGTCGATGGCGAAGAGTTCGCCGTTCAAAGATCTCGCGTGGCAAACGATGGGCCCCAAGTTCGCAGGCGGGCGCATCGAGTCGATCGCAGCGCCTCAAGGCGATTTGGGAACGATCTATGTTGGAGTCGGTTCCGGGGGCGTTTGGAAATCGACCAACGGTGGACTCACTTGGAAACCCATCTTCAATCAAGAATCGACCTTCACGATCGGTGACATCGCGATATCGAAAACCGATCCGAATATTCTTTGGGTCGGAACTGGTGAGGCCCATCTTTCGCGCACCTCGTACGCCGGCAACGGAGTGTTCAAATCTATCGACGCCGGGAAAACCTGGACACATCAAGGGCTTCATGAAAGTTCCCACATTGGTTCGGTAGTCATCCATCCAAAAAATCCTGACCTAGTCTTGTTCGCAGCAATGGGCCGGAAGAACGGCGGCGGCGAGCGAGGGATTTATCGAACTGTTGATGGCGGCCGGACGTTTGAGCAAGTGTTAAACGAAGGCCCAGATGTTACGTTCGTCGATCTGGTGATTGATCCGAACAATTCGAAGAGGCTGTATGCATCTGCTTGGGATCGGCGCGGCGGCGGCAAGAGCGGTGTTTTCCGAAGCGACGATACCGGGGCGACTTGGCGACGACTCGGCGGAGGATTGCTTGACAAGAAAGTTGATCGGGTCGCAATCGACGTGGCTTCCGACAAGCCGGGTGTGATCTATGCTTTGATGGCTGACGCTTCATCTCCGGAATTATCGAAGCGCGGCAATGCTTCCATTTTGTTTCGATCAGAAGATGCCGGTGAATCGTGGACGCGAACGCATGAAGGCTACGTGCCTACCTATATCGGTTGGGATTTTTGTGACGTTCGAGTTGCGCCGGACAATTCCAACCGTGTTTACGTCGGCGGCACGCGACTGATTGTTTCCCAAGACGGCGGGAAGACGTTCGAGGGCGAAGGCGGCTTCGCGGTGAATACGAAACAGGACGAAGTCTTTCGTTTGCACCCAACTCCTGGGATCGGCATGCACCTGGACGTACACGACATCTGGATCGATCCAATCCATCCGGAACGAGTCTTGCTGGGAAACGATGGCGGTCTTTACGTTTCCCACGATCGAGGGCAAACTTGGCTGCATTTGAACACCTTGCCGATCGCCGAGTTCTATAAAATTCATTTGGACAAACAACAGCCGTTCCACATCTGGGGCGGCACGCAAGATAACGCGTCGTTCGTCGGCCCCGCGACCGCGCGACACGAGGACGGTGTCGAGGATCAGTGGCAGTACGTGTTCCTTGATCCGTGGACCGGCGGTGATGGCTTTGCAACTTTCCCCGACCCCAACGATCCGCAGACGGTCTACTACACTCAGCAAATGGGCGATTTGAAACGTGGTCGGCTCGGAAAGTTGACGGCTGAGAAAGGTATCCAGCCACGAAAGGGGCGGGGCGAGTCAAGGCCGCGGTTCTCGTGGGACACTCCATTCTTTGCGTCCGCGCATCCTGGCAAAACGGTTTTGTATTGCGGAGCACAATGCGTGTTCCGTTCCGAAGATCGCGGCGACACTTGGGATACCATTAGTCCAGACTTGACGGAGCGGGATGTGTTGTTGGCTTTGGCCGAATCGCCAATCGATCCATTGCGGCTGGTGGCTGGTGCGGGGAAAGGACAAATTCATTTGACGAAAGCTGGCGGCACATCCTGGCAAGCGGCCAAACCGGGTCTCCCGTCTGTACTCGTTCGCGACATTGTCCTTTCGGCACACAATCCGGAAACCGTCTACGTCGTGCTTTCCGGCAAAGAAGATGAAGACTCGGCGGCTTATGTTTATCGCTCAACGGATTACGGTGAGACATGGGCCTCGATCGCAGCGAACCTTCCGGGTGAATCTTGCAATGCAATTGCCGAAGACCCGACGACGAAAGGTCTATTGTTCGTCGGAACTGACTTGGGTGTTTACGTGTCAATGGATGCGGGCGAGCGGTGGCATTCGTTATGTGAGACGCTGCCGACTTGTTCGGTCGTTGATCTGCAGGTCCATGGTCGCGATGGGGTCCTGGTCGCAGCAACTCATGGCCTGAGTATTTTCTCTTTGGATATCAAGCCGATCCGGCAATCTGCTGCGTCCAAGTCAGAATCAACAAGCCAAGGAGACATTCGATGAAAACCGGTGTCTTGGTTCATGGCTGCAATTTGAACGCGGAGAACTGGCGGCATTTGGCTTGGGGCAGTACTCCGGACGAACTGGGACGGATCCCGCAAGGGCTTTTGGCCGCTCTCGAGTTTCAGGCCGAAGTGATTGTGTTTGGCACGGGTGCTTCACGAAAAAAATATAACTTCCCGGGCTCGGCTTACACCGGCTCGGTCTTGCTTGAGTCCGAATACACTCGAGAGTTTTTAGTAACCCATTTCGACGATCTGTTGCGATTTAAGCCCTTTGCTGATGCTGTCTCCACGACTTCCGCCGTCGAGTGGGCCGAGCGCAAGCAATGGTTTCTTGAGCGAATCTACGTCGACAAAAAGTCGTCCAATACGCTTTCGGAATTGCGCGAGGCCGGCGAAGTCTTCTTAAGCCGTGGGTGCACGCAAGTGGTGTTGGTATCGAGTCCCACGCATTTGATTCGGGCACTTCGCGACGCAGCCGTCGTTTATCAACACGATGCCCGCTTCCAACAGTTTCACAGTCATTTGTTGGCGATGCCCAGTTTTACTTGCTATGAAGGCAGCACGCCGGGGGATGTCGTGGTCGTCGAACCGCCTCATCGACCGGATCGGCATGTCGTTCCGTCCCATCGGCGAATCGCACGGATGATGACGTTGCAGCAACTCGATCACGATACACTGGTTGAGTTTCTGGGTGAGCTGGATGAACTGCTTCAACGTTACGAAGACATCAGGCAGAACGGTCGTTCGTCAGCGCCTTAGCCAATGGGCATGATTTGGTATTGGCTTCGTTTCGCCGATATCGCGCCAACAACTCCTGAGAACGATAGGCCAACATCCGTCGCACCTCCCGCCGTTTTCCTTTCGCCCGTGGAATCGACATCGAGTCGTAGCCGGTCGTTCGATGACGCATCCAAGCGATCACCGCCGCTTCGGCCCGCTGTTCGACGGGGATGCGTTGTGTTCTCGCGACAGTGCCGCTGCCGACAGGTGTCGCATGCTTGGCGACTGCCACGGCGAGTCGCTGTGCCAGTTCGGCGTGATTCGGATGAAAGGCCAGGAAAGAGATTATTGCTGTCGTGAATTCGTCGACGTAGGATTCCTGGGCCTTTGCACGTCGCTTCGCATCCGCAACTTTTTTCTTGGCGAAGCTTTCGGTAGATCGTTCCGCAACGAGTTCCACTCGAATTCGTTCGATGGTCGCCGAGGGAGCCCAGACGCCTTTCGAAAAAATCTTGCGTCCTTTTTTCTCTTGCACGACCCAGTGATCCCCCGCGGCCTTGACTCGTCGGGTCAGCGCCGCATCTCCCGGCGGCACGAGCACCCAGCCATCAGGCACCGTCAGAATTTTTCCGTCCGCTGCTCGAACGGAGTTAGGTGAAGGCCCCGGTGCGTAAGTATTGCTCATTCCAGTTCGCCAACTCATTTAGCACTAAATTAATTCGCTTATTGCCTAAGTTTGATAACCATTCTTGATCGAGTCGTCAAGGAATGAAGTGCGGTAGTGCTGGGATCTTCAAGCGGCGAGAGAAGTGGCGGTGACGCTTTACTTCGTGGAAAAAGGCATGTCCAAAAAAAAACACCCAGGAGCAGTGTGCGCCCGGGTGTTTGGTTAGAGCAAGTTCACGACCTTGTCGGCCAATCCCTTTTCGCCCAACACAATGTTCATTCGGCCAGCCGAAGCAATCTTTTCGAGTACTTCCAGCTCGCGCAGACGCATCAGGGTTGGGTTGTCAGCCAGCAGTTTTGCCGTGTTGGACTGGCTACGCATTGCTGCGGTTTCTTCGCGACGTGCAATCAAGTTAGCCTCAGCGGCCTTCTTGGCTTCCGTCACTCGGTTCATCAGGTCCTTCATATCGCCAGGCAGGATCACGTCCTTGATACCAACCGAGCGAACCTCCAGACCAAGCGCCGTTGCCTGCTCGCGGACTTGCAGCTCAAGTTCTTGAGCCACGTCGTCCTTGCCAGTCAAAAAGCTATCGAGTTCGCGACCACCAATAACGGCTCGCAATGCCAGCTGGACCTCGCGGTACAGCGACTGTCGAACGTCGTTGGCTGCCGAAACTGCTCGGCGTGCGTCCTTGATGACGTAGGTCACCAAGGCGTTCATACGCAAGGTCACCTTGTCGAGCGTCATAATCTCTTGACCGCTGACGTCGATCTGGGCCTCACGCAGGTCCAACTCGACAACTCGCGAGTCTGCCGCGTCCCGCCAGAACGCATACAAACCTGGCTCAAGTTGGCCGACATAGCGACCATCGATGAACAAAACTCCGACACAATCGCGTTCCACTTTGCAAACGTCGAGCAATCGAACTGCCTCGGCGGCGCGTACGATTGCCTTGATCTCGTTGTGCTCAAAGCGGATTTGCCGCGCATCGACAACTTCCACGCGAACGTCGCGCAACCCCAGCCAGTAGGCGTACAGACCTGGACCAAGGATTCGTGCGAATCGGCCATCGATCCAAACCAGTGCGCGCTGGAAGTCCTTGAGGTCAACGACTTCCGCCTGACCCGCCAACAAACCAGACTTGACGATCACGTCCAGTTGCTCGTCGACCAGCCAAGGATCCCGCTTGGAAACGATGCGAATACGAGTCTTGTTCAGCGGATCAAAGATCCAGTGCCGTCCGGCCTCGAGAAAACCCTTGAACTCGCCATTACGAAACTTCAATCCAACTTCGTAGCTGCGAATGGTTACTTTAGTGATCAACATGAATTCAGCCTCCTTTCGTAGCGGTGAATATCAAGATGGTATTGAGAGTTCTGCCCCAAAGCGGGGCTAATGATTTGTTTGAGGCGCCTTAAGGCAACCCGTTGTTCGTCGATCGCAATTGAACGATGCGGGGAGCAACCTTGGATGCGACACCGTACAAGGTCCAGGTAACTTCGGTCGCAAACAGAGCCTATGGCAATGCTCGCCGCTTTCGTTCCATTCACTTGCATGTCCTCGCAGCCGCCAGTCGCTCCACAAAGCACGCTCGATTGCTGCCTGATTGGTGCGAAGGCTCGTTTCGGTTCCCCGCAGCTCAAGTGAGCCGTCGGTAACCTCTGCAAAGTCCTCTTGCCAATCAGGCTGATCAAGCAAAAACAACGGTTGCCCGCCAGCTCTTGGTGACGCTTTCGCGCCGGCGTTGGTTTTTAGCCAACATGGTGCGTCAGACGGGAGTCGAACCCGCGACAGTCAGGTTAACAGCCTGATGCTCTACCCACTGAGCTACTTCAATCGATGACGTTTCTAGAACCCGCTTGCAGAACACAAATCGCTAACTGTTCACACAGTGCTCATCGCGCTGGCGGAACCACATCGACCAAACGCTTGCCTAAAAGCAGGAACGCAGTGATTCGAACACTGTCCATCGGTTTTGGAGGCCGAGTCCGCTCCCAGGCGAACATTCCTGTATACAGACTGAATAGATACCGGGCCGTGTTTTTGGTTCGCGTCAAAAATGCAAAGAACCAACAAAGCCGCGGGTTTAGGCTTCAGAGAAACATTCTAAACTAGATGCGGCGGTCGCCATCGTGGCGACTGGGATGTTACTCATCCGGAGTAACGCGGTGAACCAGTTCGCGAAAAGTTTGTCGAATCGATTGGTGCAAATTTCGAGCGAACGAACTGTCGAGCTTGCGAATCGCAATAAGTTCAACCACGTCAGCAAAGTCTTTGTGAGTCCTTCGCACACTGCCCATGCCGCTCGCAAGTTTCATCTCAATCAACCTCGAGAGTCGAACAACCGACAAGCCTTCGAGTTCCTCAACATTCAATTCGCCGACAGGATCGGGAATCTTGACCTCCGAACCTTTGCCCGCTCGTTCACCGGCGATCAGGAATTGCACGGCAACTCCGCTCGGGCTACGAAACTCTTTCAGGTCATCATTCCATTCGAACGACTCGGCTAATAGCAAATCTTTAATAGTCGCCGAATCGTTGGCATTGATAATGATGTCAATATCAGCCGTGTTGCGCTGGTATCCATGCAAACAAACGGCAATTCCACCGCAGATTGAGTGCGGGATGTTTGATTGTTTGAAAAGTTGATGGCAACGCAAGGCAATCTCCCAAAGAGACTCGTTTCCAAGCATTGCGTAAACCTTTTGGGTTGTGATCATTCCTAGTCCTCGACTTTACTCAAGTATAGTTGATCGACCGTGTGCGGAAAAATAGGAAAACACCCGCAATTCAAACGACTTGCGGTTGAAAGTCCCATTGCCGCCAGATTGCTCAAGCCTGTTCGGTGGGACGACTATTTCGCGTTTGCTGATGAATCGCTTCAACGCACGTCAAGCTTAAAGCGTTAAGATGTAGGTCGTGCCGACGGAAGTCTTTTTTTTAAATGCCCGGTTCGCGTGCAAGTCAGGCTAGACCCCGATAAGATGGCTTGGTTCAGCAAATTATTTTGCCATGTGCAATTTTTTTTGACTTGCTGTCAGACAATCCAAGTGCCGCATCCGGTTGAGTGATTTTCGATGAGCAATATCCAAGACTTCTTGAACGCCAAAACATTTGCTGTGGCGGGTGCATCGCGGGACCGGAACAAATACGGGAACCGCGTTTTTCGGGCGTTGCTTGAGGCTGGCCGACAGGTCGTGCCCCTTAATCCGACGGCCGGTATGGTGGAGGGACACAACGCCTATGCTTCGATCAAAGCTGTGTCCCCCGCGCCCGAGGCACTTTCGATTGTCACGCCTCCAATGGTTACGCGTCAGATAATTGTTGAAGCGATTTCCGCCGGTGTCAAACATGTTTGGATGCAACCGGGTGCAGAAGACGCCGAGGGCAGCGCCGCCGCTCGGGCTGCCGGACTGAACGTCATCGACGACGGCAGTTGCATTCTGGTGCTTTTGTCCATCGAAAGGCGGAAAGGCTAAAAACTCGTTCCCAAATTCACAAAATAATCATTGCACGTTGAGTGGATTGATTTGGATGTACCGAGTGTAACAACCAAGAAGATTGCGAATTATTTTCGTTTGGATCCGATCGCCACGAAGCATGGTCTATCTTCTTTCAGAGGAATTTTCTCCAAAAAAGGCGTTTTTTCATTGCACCTCATCTTGGCAATGACGCGTCGCCTTGTCCTCAGCTTTTCCCCTCATCAGACTCCCCATGCCCAAAATCAGCTTCACCGATCATTTCGGCGTCCAGGACTATTTTCATAGTCGCAAAAACGTCGTCAATTTTCTATGTCGTACCGCCGTGCTTCTGTCATTGCTCCTCGCAAGTGGCTGCAGCGATTTAAGCTCCAGTGCTCGCAGCGGCGAATTGCGGATCGCGATCAATCCATGGCCCGGTTATTCGGTCATGTACCTGGCCGAAGAGTTGGGATATTTTCGAGACGAGGGTCTCAATATCCGGCTCATCGAACTTGCATCATTGGCTGATACTCGACGCGTTTTCGAACATGGTCAAGCAGACTTGGTGTGTTGCACCTTGGTCGAAGTCTTGATGATGAATGAAGCGGCTGGCCGAGATTCGATTCAATGTGTCGGCGTATTCGACTACTCCAACGGTTCGGACATGTTGCTGGCCATGAGTAAAATATCTTCCGTCAAGGATTTGCAAGGCAAGCGGATCGGTTTGGAACCTGAATCTGTGGATGGACTGAGCGTTTACCTCGCATTGAAGTCAGCAGGCTTATCCATCAACGACGTTACACTTGTTCCCTTGGCGCAAACCGAAATGGTTGCGGCGTTGGAGAAAGGATTAGTGGATGCTGTTCAGACGTATCCCCCTACATCTGAAGCAGTGGAAAAGGTTGCCGGCGTTCATGCTGTTTGGGACTCGTCACATGCACCAGAGACCATTCTGGATGTCCTCGGCGCCAATCCGGAATTATTGGCCGCGCAACCAGACTCTGTGCGAAGTATTCTGCAAGCCTGTAAGCGTGCTCAACATTTTCATCGAAAATTTCCTAACGAGTCGATGCAGATCTTAAGTCGACGCTGTCGACTCAGCGAACAAGAATTGGTCCGTTTCTTCAACGGAATCAAAACCCTCGCTGGTGACGACCCGGAAACTTATCGGATTTTTCAACCAGAAGGCGCCACACAGGTTACGACGCGTATTGCTGAAGGGCTGGTTGCAACTGGAATGTTGCGAGACATACCGCCAAACCCGCCATTTGATGGTCGATTTGTGGAGTTTCCAAAGCCATGAGACTACTCAATTCCCTGGCCAAGTGCGGCCTGCGTGCGCGAATCGTCATTCCCCTGTTAGTCATCGGATCACTGCTGACTATCTCCGGTGCGTTTTATATCCAGCGAGCCAGCGAGCAGTCATCTCGAGAACAAATGACGGAGCGAGCGGGAGCAATCGCTCGCGCGATCTGCCAGATGGCCGAAATCACTTCGGACGAAGGGACTTTGCAACGATTCGTCGCGTCAATGGCAGCCGAAAACGATGTCAAGTTGGTGGTGGTTGCCGCCGGAGATCCGCTGGTCGTTGTCGCTTCATCGCACACAGATTGGATCGGAAGGACAGCACTAGAATTGCCTGATCCGGAACACACCTACCAGGATTTGCGAAATGCAGTGGAATCGCAAAAGAGTTCGATCGAGTTCGAGCATGATGGTGAAGATACGGTTGACTTCACGTTACCGCTGCGCACACGTCTGCGCGCCCCATCGGCACTGCGTTGGGCAGACGGTGCGGTAATGTTACATTTGGACGGGCGTCCACTATTGCAACATCAGGCTCAATGGACTCGAAAATTCACAAGCACCTTAGGCCTCGCGGTCAGCCTTGCGGCCCTTGCCGTTTACGGAATGCTGCAGTTTATCGTTGTCCGCCCGGTGAGACGAATTGCCAAAGTAGCCCATCTCGTCGCCAACGGCGACCGAACGGCCCGGGTTTGCATCAAACGAGGCGACGAGCTGGGTGAACTTTCGACCAACATGGATACGATGCTGGAGGAGTTGATTCGTCGCGAGACGTTAGAGGCGGATGCGAAACAAGAGTCCCTCGCGGCACAAAAACGCCTGGAAGCCGCGTTAGCGGAATTGTCTTGCAGCAATTTTGCTCTCGATCAACACGCCATCGTCGCCGTTACCGATTTGTCAGGGAAGATCACTTACGTCAATGACCGATTTTGCGAAATCAGTCAGTACACACGCGATGAGCTGGTCGGAAAAAATCATCGAATCGTCAACTCAGGACATCATCCGAAATCATTTTGGGTCGAAATGTGGCGCACCGTTGTCCAGGGGGGCGTTTGGCGCAATGAAGTCTGTAATCGTGCCAAGGACGGAAGCCTTTATTGGGTGGATACGACCATCGTGCCTTATACGGATGGCGAAGGTCAAATCACCAAACTGGTTGCCATTCGCTCAGATATTACTGCTCGAAAGAAGGCTGAAGTCGAGCTTCGCAAAAGCCAGGAACGATTTGACTTGGCCGTCAATGGATCGAACGATGGAATTTGGGACTGGACGATTTCGACAGACGAATTCTACTTTTCGCCGCGATTCAAAGAACTACTGGGCTATGCCGATAATGAATTTCCAAACCATTTGAATTCTTTCAAAGTTCGGCTGCATCCCCAAGATGCCCCGGCAACTTGGGAGGCCATCCACCAGCATATCGACTTCGGTACTCCATTCGATGTAATTTATCGGCTGTCTACCAAATCGCGTGAGTGGCGCTGGTTTCGAGCGAAGGGAGCAGCGATTCGCGAAGCCGATGGCCTGGTACGCCGGATGGCAGGCTCAATCTCCGATGTCACGGCCTTGAAGACCGCCGAAAATCGACTGGCAAAAGATGCATTGATTGACGGTCTGACTGGTTTGCCAAATCGAAAACTCTTATTGGAACGACTGCGTGGCAGCATCGAACAATCAAAGATCTCGGAATCCAACTACGCCCTGCTCTTTTTGGACTTCGACCGATTCAAATTGATCAACGACAGCTTGGGACATGAGGCGGGCGACGATCTACTTCGGCAAATTGCCAACCGACTGCGGAAAAATGTGCGTTCCGAAGATCCGATCGGTCGCACGGCCTATGGCAACACCAGTGCCCGATTAGGTGGCGACGAGTTTGTCGTTCTGCTTCAAGACCTGAAGTCTCTCGAAGATGCGGTTCAAGTCGGCGAGCGATTATTATCCGTCCTCGCGGCTCCCTATCAACTAAATGGTCACGAAGTTTTTTCAACGGCGAGTATCGGGACGGTCTTTGGAAATCCAAGCTACGTTCGGGCCGAAGATGTTCTACGAGACGCCGACACTGCGATGTATGAAGCGAAACGCGCGGGCAAAGGCTGCCAGGTCGTATTTGACGAAGCGATGCGTGAACGCGTCATGCGCCGCCAGCAGCTCGAAAGCGATTTGCACCGAGCGATCCAGGCCTGTGAGTTGACAGTAGACTACCAGCCGATCGTAGAAGTTGCCACCGGCGCGGTCCACTCTCTTGAGGCTCTATGCCGTTGGAAACACCCAACCCTGGGTTTCATTAGCCCCGCCGAGTTCATTCCAATTGCTGAAGAGTCAGGATTGATCTCCGAGTTGGGGACCTGGGTGCTGCGAACGGCTTGCAGCCAGTTAGCCAATTGGCATCGAGACCTTAAGCGTCTGGCGCCTCCAAAATTGGCAGTCAATTTATCTCGGAAACAGCTTGGTCAAAGCGGGTTTTCAGATGTGATCGGGGAAATCTTCCAGGAATACAAAATCCAACCAGATTGGATCGAATTAGAAGTGACTGAGGACGCTCTGGGAGGCGACCTGCCCACGGCAACCAAGATTCTTGAATCATTAAAAGAAGTGGGCGTGAAACTGGCCATTGATGATTTCGGTGTTGGCAGTTCGTCCTTTGCGGCACTTCACCGGTTTCCGATCGACACGCTCAAGATTGACCGTTCGTTGCTTGCTGATTTTCCAAAATCGAAAGAAAGTGCAGCAATGGTCCTGGGGCTTGTAGCGATCACCAACAGTCTGGGCATTATGCTGGTAGCAGAAGGCATCGAGGAGCGTGAACAATTGTTTGCACTCCAGGATCTTGGATGCAAGTTGGCGCAGGGGTATTACTTTAGTCGCCCATTACCCGCGGAAAAAATGACCGAGTTCTTGAAAAAGCAAACTCGTACAATTTCTACGGTTGCGGAATTCCCCGAGTATCTGCCTGCCACTGTTGAGATCTGAGTCGGACGATCTGTCGACTTCGATTAGGGATCGATTAAAAGAAGTGGACCCGATCGGGATCGAACCGACGACCTCTTGCATGCCATGCAAGCGCTCTCCCAGCTGAGCTACGGGCCCGTGTGCGAGGTCGGGAAGCGTTCCACAAATCCTCGTTGCGAAGGGTTTTGAGGTTACCAGTCCAACGTGAAAATGTCAAGCAACGCGGGGCTGCGTGTTTCGCCTGTTGCAAATGGATAGTTTGTCCAAACTTTCGCTCCAATGGGTTCGGCAAAAGCTGTTTTTAGCCGGTCACCGCCTACCTCAGGATTGATTTTTCCGCAACAATACAAGTACTGCTTGGCCTCGATATCAAAGGCGGAGCTGTCGTCAGATTTTTGCTCCCATCGAACTCTGCTAAATCCTAAGGACCTGCAATGAGTACCTATGCCCCATTCGATCCCAACGCACAACCCGCTCCAAAAAAATCCAATCGTTGGCTATTGTTCGGTTGCCTGGGTTGCGGTGGCCTTTTGCTTATTTGCGGCGGAATTGGAGCAGGCTTTTTCTATTGGGCATACAACTTGGGTTTGAACAATGAAGGCGTGAAGATGGCCAAGAGCATGGCCGAAAATTCCCCAGAAGTCCAAGCGGTCGTTGGCACACCAATAACGTTCGGTATGCCTACAGATGTCAAGCAAGAAAATCAAAACATTCATTACGAAATTCCGATGAGCGGGCCAAATGGTTCGGCCACTTTGATGGCTGATGTTCGCGTCGAAAATGGGACCGCGAATTTCGTCGTCGATAAGGCATCGGTGAAGCTACCGGATGGTAAAACGGTCGACCTCAAATAGGTAAACAATCATGGTTCAATTAATCCCAAAGGGTTCAAGAAAATGGCAGTAACAAAATTAAAGGGTAATCCAGTAAACACTTGTGGCGATTTGCCGACTGTCGGCAGTAGTGCTCCGGAGTTTCGTCTGGTCGGAACGGATTTGGCAGAATGTGGGCTGGGAGATTTCAAGGGCAAAAACGTTGTCCTCAGCGTCTTCCCAAGCGTTGACACGCCGACTTGTGCAACATCGGTCCGGAAATTTAATGCTCAAGCCGCAGCGCTGAACAATACGGTGGTCATCAATGTCAGCCGTGATTTGCCGTTCGCGCAAAAGCGATTTTGTGCGGCGGAAGGAATCGAAAACGTGAAATCCCTCTCCGGATTCCGTTGCGACGAGTTTGGCAAAAAGTATGGAGTTGCTTTGACTGAAGGTCCATTGAAGGGCCTGTATGCTCGCGCGGTAATCGTCATCAATGGAGATGGCAAAGTGGTTCATCAAGAACTGGTTCCGGAAATCGCTGACGAACCGAACTACGCAGCAGCCTTGGCCGCAATCAAGTAGTTGCCGCGTTGGTTGAAAAAAGTTTCGGGGCCTCGAGCGAACGGAAAAATCCAGCCGCTCGAGGCAATTAGTGAAACCGCGAATTAAGATGCGGGAATTGCGACTTGTGATTCACTTCATGTAGCAGCCTTTCCTTGGATCTGACAATCAGAGTTAATGATCACGCCGGACGCGAAAAGACTTTTCCGCAGTTTAAAAGGCGATGTGTTCATGCAAATGAGACCTCGGTGCGAACGACATGGACGACCGTGACTCAACTCGACCGGATGAATTGTTTCATCAACTGCTCGATTTCGTCAGCGAGCTGGTTTGGGCGCTCAGTATCGACGGCAAACTTATGTTGTACTGGAACGAGGCGGCAGCCGCGATTTTTGGCGGCACGACCAATCAACTCGATCGGCATGATTTTTTATGGTTGGGAGTCATTCATCCCGACGATAAGCCCGTAATTTTGGAGCAGTTGTCGCGGGTTCATGCCCAACCGGATTTTCAGGCCGAATTTCGCGTTCTAACTGAGGCGGGCGCGGAATGCTGGTTGGCGGCTCGTTTTCGACTTTGCCAAGGTTCAGGCGGCACACCGGATCATATCGGCGTATTGGCCCAAGACATCACACAACGGGTCCGTACAGAACAACAGCTGGACGAAGCCCGCGCGATTTACGAATCGTTAGTGCAAAGCATTCCGATTCGTGTCTTCCGCAAGAATCGGCAGGGGCGATTGGTGTTTTGCAACAAAACGTATTGCCAGAGCCTTGGGAAAACGTTCGATGAGTTAATCGGCAAAACTGACGATGACTTGTTTAGCCCAGAGTTGGCTGCCAAGTACAAGGAGGATGATCGGCAGGTCATTAGCTCCGGCCAACCAGTGCATGTGATCGAGGAGCATCCGGCCGATGATGGCTCGATCAGTTATGTCGAAGTCGTCAAAGTGCCCGTGAAGGATGCGAGAGGAAATCGCATCGGCATTCAAGGCGTCTTCTGGGATGTTTCAGAGCGGATTAACGCCCAGAAAAAACTGGAGCGGGCCAAGGAATTGGCAGAAACCGCCAGTCACGCGAAGAGCGACTTCCTGGCCAGCGTCAGTCATGAGATCCGCACGCCTCTCAATGGTGTGATCGGGATGACCGAACTGCTGCTGGAATCGACGACGGATCGCGAGCATCGCGAGTACCTGGAAATTATTCTGCAATCGGGCGAGACACTGCTCGATCTGATCAACGACCTCCTTGATTTCAGCAAAATTGAAGCCGGCAAACTGGACCTGGAGATCCGCGAATTCGATATCGTTGATTTACTTGCCGATGCGCTCCGTTCGCTGGCGGTGAGGGCTCAAGCCAAGAACGTGGAGTTGATTGCCGATTTTGATTTGCCTTGGACTTTCCGTGTCATGGGCGATGGACCTCGTTTGCGCCAAGTGGTCGTCAATCTGGTCAGCAATGCGATCAAGTTCACTCAGGAGGGCGAGGTTGTCTTTGGGATCCGCTTGCTGGAATCAAGTGCAGACGAAGTGAGCCTCTTAATTGAAGTTAGCGATACTGGAATTGGCATTCCGAAAGACAAGCTGTCATTGATTTTCGAAAAATTTGAACAAGCCGACAAATCGACAACTCGGGAATTTGGAGGCACGGGGTTGGGCTTGGCGATTTCGGCCAAGATCACGGAGATGATGCATTCGAAGATTCACGTCGAGAGCGATGTTGGAAGGGGCAGCCGATTCTATTTCGAATTGAATTTGCCGAAAGTTCCGGTCGAATTGGGTGCGGAATTGCCGCCCGATCTTAATCGTCGCCGTGGTCTGATCTTTGCCGCCAACAAGCGGGCCGGAGAGATACTGAACAGGCTGCTGCGGAATTGGAATTGCCAAGTGGAATTGTG
>JBEBGH010000023.1:0-27990 GCA_040081565.1 Pirellulaceae bacterium | reverse complement strand
CGTTTTTTCATGGTGCACACAAGACACCGAAATGTATTTATTCAGTTACACTGCGGGCAGTCGTAGACAACGTTCGAACCTTTTTTGAATCGGATACGAAGGAAGCAACAGAAGTAATCGACGGAGTACTGAAACTTCGCGATACGTTCTGTCTGAAACCAAAACCAGTGACACGATCCCGTACAAAGTCCCCAACGTCCCCAAGTCCCCGAAGAGAGCAAGGCTCAAGAACTTAATTCGCTCTGACGACGGAGGTTCTCCGCTTCGGCCAGCTGTTCGAAGGCGATACAGAGTCGATCAATACACTCCGCTGCTGCCTCCAGTGTCAGTGTCTCACCGAATTCTTGGTGCCATGCATTGATGAAACTGTGCATTTCCCGGTCAGCCATTCCGACACGATCTCATGAAATGCCGGGATGAAGTAGGGGCCGCATTGCCAGGCGTTACCGCTTTTGCTCGGCAAAAGCTGCGATAATTTGTTCGTCGGTAAATCTAGACTTTCTCTTCGCCTCCTCTTTTGTTTGCAGGTTCTACTGCTAAATGAGGGAGTTCTTGGGGCTCAGCTCAGCGGGGAGCCGAACTCATCCATTCTAACGTGATGCACTTTGACCAAATGCCAGCAGAAGCACTATGATGGCGACATGAAAAATAAGAATCCAATCGAAATCTCATCGAAGCAACTTGACAGGGTCCTTGCTTTCTTTCCGAGGATTGAGACCAAGGCGTCCTTCCTGTTTGCAGTAAACACAAGCATATTGGGGGTCACAGCTCTTAATCTGCAACCTGGAGATATTGAGATCTGGTACATGATCACTCTGGCTGCTGGAACAGTAACGCTCAGCCTTGCAAGCCTTGTTTTCTTGTACCGATGCTCCTATCCGCACTTGGATGGTGGGGAGCGCTCGCTAGTCTATTTTCGTGAGATCGCGAAAATGCGTGAAGCAGATTTCATCGATTCATTTATGCAGATCGACGAAGAGGCGCTCACACGCGACTATCTTGGTCAGGTTTGGCGAAATTCTGAAATCCTTGCCGCAAAATTTGATGCGCTCAAAACCGCTTTCATACTCACCGCCATTGCTCTCGTGCCATGGACAACCTACTTGGTCGCAGCAGGTACGATCCACGCACAACTTCCTTCATTGCATTAAAAATATATGGCCCTCAAAGAAGATATCGACAACGAGGTCGGACAAATTCTCGCGCAGACGTGGGACCTACGTGACGGCACTGTGGTCCCTGCAACCGAAAGCGTCCTGCTTGCAGGTGGAGGGGTCAAGCTCAAGGCAACTATGCTTTATGCGGACCTCGCTGAATCTACCAAATTAGCAATGGACAATCGGCAGACAGCCGCACGTGTTTGCAAGGCTTTTCTAGCGGCATCAACGCGACTGATCCGAGCAAACAGTGGTGACGTCCGCAGTTTCGATGGTGATCGAGTTATGGGTGTGTTCATTGGTGACTCAAAGAATACGTCGGCAGCAAAGTGTGCGCTACAAATCAACTGGGTGTTCTTGAATGTCATTGTGCCTAAATTCAAGGGCAAGTATGAAAGTTTTCGAAATGGCGGTCATATCTTGGCACACGGTACTGGTATCGATGTTAGCGAAGTACTCGCAGTACGCAGCGGAATTCGAAACAATAACGATTTGATCTGGATTGGTCGCGCTCCCAATGTTGCCGCAAAACTAAGCGCTATAAGAGGTGACGGATATAGCAGCTTCATAACGGGTGAGGTTTATGATCAGATGAGAGATGACGTCAAATTCGGAGGCGACCCAACGCGGAGCATGTGGGAAGAACGTGCATGGAACGCTGGTCCTGTAAAGCGCGTGTATCGATCAAATTGGGGGTGGGCTCCTTAGAGTTCGCTTTTGAACTGCCGCAAGTCGCTAAGAGGTATGGTTGAAGTGCTATCGGCGTCTGAAGCGCACATGTTATCCAAGGACTATCGCGTGACGGCACCTCTCATTATCTCGCGCCCTTATCTCACACGCAGTTTGCTCATCTGCGGAAAGCGTTAGAAAAGTCATCACGGTGCCAAAGATTTTGCCTTCATTGCTTTTCTAACGCGATATTCTTTGCAGAGCGAAACGGACAGACTTTCATTGTGTCACAGCACCTGAAATCTTTGGCCAAGAGATCGCTTACAAACTCATCCTCTTTTTCTTTCATACTGATGACCGCGAGAATCAACTGTGCAGTCGTGTCCGCGTGGTCGCTACATTCTTTCCGAGTTAGCCGCCGCCGGTCTGTCTCGCAAATGCACGGTCCCCTAAGGTTTCTAATTCGACCAATTTCCGGTCGCATTGCTGCAATTGTTTGACCGTTCCTTACAAGCTGAACTGATCTCAACTTACTAACGTGGCGAATAACAAGGTGTCCATGCTTCAGGTCCGTTAGAAATCCATCACCAAGCCTCTTCGCCATCTGTTCGGCAATTATTTGTTCCTTGGCCGCATCACCGTGAGCCCATTCCGCTTCGAGTGGCCAAATTCCTAGTCGAGTTGCGCTTCTTTGAAACCGCAAATAGTTCGTTAGCCTTTCCCACCATGCGGTAACTGTATGATGCTCTCCAATTCGCAGGTCTTCGGCCCCTTTGAATCCAATGCAAAACGAGCCGTCCTCATTGATATGTCGCGTTGGGCATCGCTTGGGAAATGAAACACCGGGCAGCACCTCGCTTACTTTGACCAGGTCGCCGTCCGCTATCAGTTTCAAGTGATATTGATCGCTGGAACTGGGACCTACGAGCTCGAATGCAATAGTCGCCTCGCACTCAGATCGGTTAACAATGTCCGCTCTGTACTCGTAAGAACGATCAAGCACGCGATCAAGCGTTGCGAGATTTTGCAGAAGATTTATCAAGACTCAGACCGCAGCAGTATCACTGCGCATGTGCCCTCACCGGCCTTGCAATTGCAGCGGCCTGTGCTGGTACAACGTAGAGTACAGCTTCTTCCAACATTTTTCGAGCGGTTTTATCACCGTCGTTGGACAAACCTTCCACAGCGGCATCGTAATCAAGGTTGGCTACGATGCGCTCATCAGAAAACAATGCGCGGACTGCGTCATTTCCGGATTCGTACGCTGTGGAACCTATCGCGGTCTCGACCCCTCCACATCGTTTTTGCTCGGCTTCACAACCGAGAACGCCACGGCTGACGGAGCATCGCACCAAAGCACCCTTTACACCAAGCCGCGTTGCCGTCATCGACCCAAACTCCAAGCCAATAGCAAGTCCAAGTCCTCCGATGTCGATACCTTCCTTTTCTAAACGCTGAAGCCCAAGATTGAAGCTGCTACGCATCGCGCCGGCTGCGATGATTGCTGTAGAAATGGTTTTCTCGATATCCGTCGTTTGAGCTGTGCCCTCGACGACAAGGCCATGAATACAGTCACCAATAAATCGAATCTTGATTCCCCAAAGGTCCTGATCCAGCGCCGCGTCTAGTTCAGAGCGCAGCACATGGAGCGCGCGCACCACATCTTCCGGCTTCTCCTCAATATGCTTGCGCACGTAACTCGTGAACCCATCGATGTCTGCAAATATCGACATTGCATCGTTGCGTCGCGAATTTGACGCAGATAGAGTATCAACGTCGAGGTCGCAGTACGGCGGTGTGTGCCCACTAAACTCAAACTTTCCGATTGGATTGTTTTTCAGATCCTCTTTCCAATCGCGAAGAATGCCATCTTTATTAACATTTAAGTTCGCCACTTTTTGAGAAGCCGCGACCTCTTCCTTCGCAAGTGGCGACGAATCGAGAGCAGTTTCGGCGAGTGCTTTCAGACCGATGGCCTTCCGGGCATCATTGGTTAGAAATATGCCGTTTCCCGCACCACCAGCCGCACGCTTTGCGGCCCGATTAGCTGGTTGACCAAGGAAGAGTGGTTCACGCGCTCCGCGTCGGCCGTTGTTGACAGCTAGCGCAAAGCCGCAATCGATACCTGCACGCACGCGCGCCATCGGAATTTTCTCATCCGTATCACCCGTTTCTGCAAGCACGTCGATTAAAAGCTGGGCGATGGCGACTGCCCGATGTACGCGCGTGCATTCCGCGTTGTCGGCGCTGTCGTAAGGTTTTGCCACGACAGCATGAAGGCGTTGGTTGGCCATGTCCACCCGCGTGGAGTCACATTCGTCAAGAACCCGGGCGACAGCGCGATAGTGAAGATTCAAAAACCGGAGGGTCCGTTTGTGGCATTCCGATCCCTCTTTATCGGTTACAGCAAGCATGTCACTGATGTTGAGAATGTCGAGATAAAGGTGCGCGCCATTAACGCGGTACGCGCGGTTAGTTGAAATACCATCAAGTGATTTTTCGCGGGTGTAATCTATCACTTCGGGATTCTTAACCTCTTCCAAGCGCTTGGTGATGCGCTCATCAGCACGCGCCCTTTTCCAATTTTGTGCCACTTTGATCGACTCCTAAAAAAACTACTTTGCGCCGGGGAAACAGGGAGTTTTCCAGCAACGTGCAATCAGTAAGAAAACTATATGGGTTGATTAATCTAATCCATCAACTTATTTTGTGCAAGTGTGCGCCGAACGGGAGTTTGTCGATGAAAGATGTGAGTGATCAGAGGCGATGGGGTTTTGTGCAACGCCTTGAATTCATTGAGTTTCGGCTCTTTTGGGATGGCCAAATTAACCGCGCCGATATTATTGAAAAATTTCGCATATCTGAGCCGCAGGCGTCAGCCGACCTTACAGCTTACCAATCAATCGCTCCGGGCAACATTGAGTATGACAAGAGTCGAAAGACGTACGTGGCTTCCGCAAAATTCAAACCTGCGGTAACGCACCCCACAGCACGACACTACTTTTCTCAGCTACGAGCGCTGGATGACAAAGTACTTACTCGCGACGAGACTTGGTTGGGGACCATGCCTCCGTATGCTGTAGTTCCCCTTGTGCGACGACGGCTCGATGAACGCAAACTCCGTACAATCTTGCAAGTAATTCGATCTTCTCAGGCAATTCATGTCGAGTACCAATCATTCTCCAAACCCGAAGCAACACAACGCTGGATTACGCCGCACGCTTTGGGATTTGATGGGTTCCGTTGGCATCTGCGCGCCTGGTGCGATGAGCGCAGAGATTTTCTGGATTTTGTGCTCGCTAGGCTTTTGCGCGTCCATGGAACTCGCCCTGGTGAAATTAATGCGCACTTAGATCGTGCTTGGCATACGATGATCACATTTCGCCTTGGGCCAAATCCTAAGCTGGAATTAGCTCAGCGTCGCGCCATCGAACTAGACTACGGGATGCGAAATGGTTGTGTGGAAGTTTCAACGCGTGAGTGCATGTCCTACTATTTGGAACGGCAGCTAGGGCTCGATCTTGACCCTGTCCTTGTTCCGCCTGCGCGCCAACAGCTCATTTTGCTAAACCGAGACGAGGTGGAAGCTACAAGGCACCCCTCCGAACGGAGTCCTTTGGAATCGTCAGTCAGTCACTCCTAGGGCTAACTACCGTTTGCCCGAGGGTCAATTAGCTGACTTCGCATTGTGCGTGAGTACACCAAGGTTGCGCACAAGCGTTCGGATTTCATTACAAGCAGGACCCAGACGGGCCCGAAGATCATGCGGTTCTCCTGAAGCAAAGGATGCGAGAGTTAGCCCATGTAGATCGGAAGGGAGTTTGAGCCCGTCAACTCGAGGGTGTACCAGTATTGTTCGATGGCGAGTTAGCCTGCCCATAAAAAGACCAAGCTCAAAGAGCACGTTATCGCGAAGAGTTGGGAAGCTCATTCCACGAGTTTTAACAACGTCATCAGGTTGTGCGATTGCAACTGCAAAGTCTGACTTTTCTACCTCTCGTTCCAAAATTTCGAGCGGATATCCTCCCGCGAAAAATACGCCGTCTGTCCAAACCGTACACAGAACGTCGTGGTCCAACGCGCTTTGGATTTCGCGAGCAACGTCTAAAGCTTCTGCTGAAGAAATAACAAATAACCTTGGGTAAGTATTTGGTGCTTGGATGAGCTCGTTGCGTTGAAACAACCGTTTCGCAAGTGATTGCGCAATTGGCCGCCATATCTCTCCATGGTCCTCACCAACGCGTGAAAAATCCGCACTTTTGATTTTGACAGCGACAACTGTGTCAAGCGCCACCACCGTCGCGGCACGTTTTAGAGAAGGTTCAATCGCTGCCATTTCGCCAATGCTTTGACCCGCGTGCCGCCTGGCTACTTCCGTGCCTTTTACGACAATTGCAACAAGGCCTGAGATTATTAAATAAATCTCGTTGTCCTCTGCTCCTTCTATAGTCAGCTTTTCACCCTTCGCAAACTCGACCAGTTTGCCAGCGTCCGCGAGTGCATTGGCAATGTCGACTTTTCCAGCTGTGAGGCTCTGTTGCTTTAGAGCTTCTATTAGGTTTTGCCGACCGTCGCCCTCGAATCGTTCTTTCACATTCAGTCCCTCGCTTTTAATTCAAGCATCCCGCACTACATCACTGTGGTCTGATCGGTTTCTTGGAGCATAGCCATCTAAGGCTGCTGCGAGATATTTCGCATGTCTGCCACTAAGCTTTCTAGCACAGCATACCAAAATGATTTCACCAAGTCGTGGCTTGCACAACTTTGCAAATCGGTACCGTGTTGTTCAGCGCAATTGCCCACAGACTTACGCCATGGCGTGCAAACAGATTGCGTTCTTTGCGAAATCCAATTCCCGAAACGATCATCGCGTTTTCGGTATTGGTGAGCATGCCCGTCTGATGCATACCTACGCGATTGGCAAGACCGGTACGGGCAAGTCATCCCTTCTAGAAACGCTGACATCCCAAGACATAGCTACGGGCCGAGGCTTTGCCCTCATAGACCCACACGGCGACCTTGCAGAGCGGGTGCATGAGCTAGCCCAGCGCTCAGGCCGAACAGATATTGTCTATTTCAACGTGCCGAACATGGATCAACCGTTTGGGTACAACCCGCTTCGCCGTGTTCGTGCCGACAAACGCTCACTGGCAGCATCGGGTCTCATCGAAATATTCAAGAAACTTTGGGCCGATGCGTGGGGGCCAAGGCTTGAGCACATTTTGCGCAATTCGATCTACGCACTTCTTGAACGCGATGACGCAACGCTACCCGATATCTTGCGTTTGTTGACGGACAGGGAGTACCGGATTGAAACTTCGCGCATGGTCACGAACGAACCCGTTCGTGAATTCTGGGAAAGCGAATACCCGAAATACAGCCCTCGTCTCCGCGCAGACGCCATCAGTCCTGTTCAGAGCAAGGTCGGCGCATTGATCGCCGATCCGCTTCTGCGACGCGTCCTCACGTCAGCGCCGCAAGACATTCACTTCCGCAAAATCATGGATGAAGGTGGCATCCTCATCGTCAATCTCGCAAAAGGACAGCTTGGCGACGACACCTCTAGTTTGCTTGGCGGGCTTCTCGTCACGACGCTTGCACTCGCCGCTTTCAGCCGCGCCGACACACCGTCCGAAGAGCGTCAACCCTTTCACATATATATTGACGAGTTTCAAAACTTCACGACGCTCAGCCTCGTGAACATGGCGTCCGAGTTACGCAAGTACGGAATTGGCCTGACCCTTGCGCACCAGCACCTTCATCAACTTGAGCCTGACATTCGTCATGCAGTTCTTGCTAATGCTGGGACACTGATTTCATTTCGCTTGGGTCCAGAAGATGCGTCATTTATCGCGCGCGAGTTTGAACCTAAGTTTCAGCCAATTGATCTCATGAGCCTGCCTAACCATCACATCTATCTAAAGCTCATGATCGACGGCACACCGAGCAGGCCCTTCAGCGCCGTGACTCTTTCGCCACAGGAACGAGAGAGACTGTTAGGTCTCTAAACAATTTGTGGTTGTGCGCAGGTTGGTGAATTCAGCGAATCAGCTAGCTTCCAATCACTCCACTCTCCGTATGCGTGTGTTTGCGTCCTCATTCATTCGAACCAGGAGATACAAATGAAGCTGCTTCTACGCCGCAATCAAAAACCGGCAATGGTCATGGGCTCACCGACCTTCACCCTTGAGGTCCGCGCCGAACTCACCCCAGAAGAGAAAGCCGACATCGAAAAGTACAAGCTTGGCAACACGCTGCTCTACGTTCGCAATCCAAACGTTCCCGACGTTGATGGCGGCACGCTCGGTGGTCTCGCTTCAATGATCAAGTGGCGCATAACAAACCTGACGGTGTCGGTGAAGGACCTTTTGCAGGGTAAGCGTATCGACTGCAAAGACATCATGGAAATGCTCGGCGCAGAGGATCAGATCAAAGAGGCGGCTCAAAACTTCAAAGCCGTGTTGCGAGCAGCAGCCGGATTTGGTGGGGAAGAAGTTGTCGCAATTCAGTGACATCTTCCTTTCATCCGATCTAAAGAGCTTCTTCAGCCGTAGTCCTCGGTCTCGCGAAAATCGCGAGACCGAGAGGTTGCTTCAACGTGCGCACGATGCCTTCGCGCGCTCTCGCTGGTCTAACAACGATGCTCTCACTAAGTTCCTCGCAGGCATCGTTATGGATGCGTGCGAGAAGTACGATCTAGCGCCGTCATCGCCCTTAGGTGATGCGCTCGTCACCTTTGTGTATGAGTTGGCGGGGTTGGAGCCATTCTTTCGCTCACCACCATCGGTTTCAATTCCAGATCTCACCCTAGAAGATGCAAGTGAGTTGCGTAGTAACTTGCATCGCCAATTAAAGTTTTTATCTGAAGAAGAACAAGCGTTACAGGTATGGCGTGATCTTGTAATCGAGGCGCTCACCTTGTTGCTTGATGCGTTGCCATCGACTGTTTTTCGAGACTACGACGAACGTGGGTTACTTTCCGACGACGCGCCTCGCATGGAGGTCGGACTTTCCGATCTACTATATCAACCTCATGCCACCATCGAATTTTCACTTGCATCTCTCTACACGGATTCCGCGCATTCGTTCGGACTTTTCAAAAGCACGAGGACGCGACTCGACCGCAACATATACAGCGTTTCTGGGATTGACCCGGATCACCACGAAAACAGTAGCAAGAAGATCATCGGACCCAGCCAGCGAACCGATGATTCTACGCACAAAGTTGTCGAGACGTTTTGCACTGGCACACCGTTCAAGGACCTGTTCTCGGCACCCGTCCCTTTCTACATCCCATTCCCATGCCGGTTCGAGCACACCCATGTGGTTGGCGGCTCGGGTCACGGCAAGACACAGCTTCTCCAATTCCTCATCGCGCATGATCTTGCAAAGGCCAAGGAGGATCAGAGATCGATCATTGTCATCGACAGCCAAGGCGATTTGATCCGTACCATCGCAGGACTTTCATGCTTCGATCCCGATGATCCTGATAGTCTTGCAGACCGGTTGTTGATCGTCGATCCAACCGATGTCGAGTTTCCAGCGTCCTTGAACATGTTCGATTGGAATCGAGGGCGCGTTGAGGCCTTGAAACCGCTTGATCGTGAGCGCCTGTTGAATGGCACCGTCGAACTATACGAATACCTTTTTGGCTCACTCTTGGGTGCCGAGCTCACACAGCGCCAAAATGTGATTTTCAAATACCTCGCACGTCTCATGATGGAAATACCGAACGCGACGATTCAGACGCTTCGCGAACTCATGGAGAATGGCGACAAATTCCGACCCTATATGGAGAAGCTTCCAGGCAGCGCCCGAGCGTTCTTTGAGACACGCTTCTTCGAGCGTTCCTTCAACGAAACAAAGAAGCAAATTCTCACGCGATTGTGGGGCGTGCTTTCGAACGCGACCTTCGAGCGCATGTTTTCTCATGAACGCAACAAGGTTGATATTTTCGAAGCGATGAGCACGGGCAAGATCGTCCTCATCAACACCGCAAAAGAACTACTCACCCATGATGGTGCCGCAATCTTTGGGCGTTTCTTCATCGCCATGATCGCGCAAGCGGCGTTGCAACGCTCATCACTTCAACCACATGAGCGCGCTCCTGCCTTTGTGTATATCGACGAAGCTCAAGACTATTTTGATGACAAAATTGGTCACTTGCTAAATCAGGCACGCAAGTATCGCGTTGGTCTCGTGCTCGCACATCAAAACCTTGACCAGCTCAGTCTCGGCTTGCGTTCAACCATCATGGCGAGCACGTCGATCAAGCTTGCCGGTGGTGTTAGTGCCAAAGATGCGCGGGTGCTGGCAGACGACATGCGCTGCGACACTGAATTCCTTCAATCAATGAAGAAAGGGCGTGATCAGACTCAATTTGCATGCTTCGTGCGCAACTTCACGCCACAAGCAGTTCAGGTGTCGGTGCCGCTTGGGTATGTCGACCGTCTACCCAAACTTTCACCACCAGATGTTTTACAACTCATGGAAGCAAACCGACGTGCGTACTGCGCTCCAATCGCGGATGTGAATCGACTGCTAGAAGGACCAGTGATAAAAGCGCCGACACCGGCGGCTGCAGCTCACACTGCGAATCCTGGGAGCGCGGCTCATGAAATGGAAGAGCACGACACCTCTCTGCCTCAAAGTGAAGAGGTTGTAGCCAAGCGTCAAGACGTGCGCGGGGAAATTCGTCCGGCTTCGAAACAACGTGCCTCATCCGCAAACCAGCCGATTGAAATGCCAGCGCCTGTCACACCAGGAAAAGGCGGACGCCAGCACAAATACCTGCAGCATCTAACGAAGGGACTAGCGGAGCAATTAGGTTTCAAAGCGGTCGTTGAGGAGCGCATTCTCAACGGTGCCGGTCAGGTGGATGTGGCGCTCTATCGCGATGACCTAAAAATTGCGTGCGAGATTTCAATCACGACGGGAAGTGATCAAGAGTTGCGAAATATCGAGAAATGTTTTGCAGCTGGATTCTCACGCGTCATCTTGATCGCAGATGAGTCGCGCCATCTGGCTTCGTTGCGCAAAGCGATTGTTGCAGAACTCGATGAGGCAATTGCCGAACAGGTGACCTTCTGCGTGGCAACCGACCTTTCTGCAATTTTACAAGCAGGTGCGCCACAAATGGTGGAGCAAACTGTTCGCGGTTATCGCGTCCGCGTTAAAAGCGGCAAAACCAACGATGCTGATACCGCAACAAGACGCAAGGCCATTGCCGAAGTGATCGCGCGCTCACTCACAAAATCATCAACCCGTTAGCTCAAGCGAGCGAAAGGGCTCGATTCGATCAATCAATGATCGGCGAGACGCCTTCTATTTCGACGAACCAAGTACATGCGCGGCTCAGGGCGCGCTGCGTGGCGCGAGGAAAGGTGCCCCAGACCTCTCCATGGTGATCGTTGTCGGGTTGCGGATCGTATCCGACCTTCAGCATGTTGGCTCGAACATCCCCAACTCTGAAAATGATCGAGCCGATCCACCGAGGGGTCGTGACGAACTTGCTGGGTACCAGACCCGCCTGTAGAATCGATTGCTCAATGTCAATCGACATGCCCCCGTTCGCTCCGGACGACGCCTTGTACGCCATTGATGATAAACGCGGCTGAGCGCCGCTTCTATCGATCCATTTTTCGGATATCCGTCTGATAATCCGATGATCGTTCAGAATTTCCGTGTGATCGTGGGGATCAACGTCCCCGTCCGCGTTACGCGGCGGCGGTTGCAGCGGCACCGCCAGATCTCACCAAGGACAAAATCCATTTCTCTACTTCCGTAAAATCAGTGGTCAGAGATAGTTCGGTGCCGTTTGGTCCTGTCGCGGCATCAGCGTGCCATGCCAACACATCGTTTGGCTCTCGCACGTGAAGCTCGATTTTTACGTTGGTTGTATGCCATTCAAGTTGAAGGTCACCGTTTGGTCCCGGCGCTATGTGCGGTTCCGGTGCGTTGTCTGGACAGCATGCCTCCATCATTCGAAACGCAAACGTCGCATTTTCAAGCGTCACTGGGTTTGCAAAATATCCATCCCATCCCACTTCGAGGCGAATGAGAGCGGTCATTTGCGCGTTTACTCCATCGCGCCATGAGCGTTGAGGTGCGCTCGACACAATTGCTCGCTGTCGATGCCCGGGCGGAATCGAAAAAACGTTTGATGTGGCTCGCGTAAATGCCGTGTTGGCTTCCGAAGTGCTCATTGCGTTCGCTCCCAATCTTTGTGCGCCAGATCACTCGTGAGCTCGGTAAACTTAGTCACGATCTCCGATCTACCTCGGCGCAGGAGATCGAGCGCCCCCTTGGGAGTTGACTCGGTCGGCGCGCCCCTAAACGTGAGGTTGAAAATGATAATGCGTTTACTCTCGTCGGCTGACACGCCGGTCGACAGCTCACATGTTAGTCGCGCAAGAGGTTTGCCGTCAGCGCTTCGCACAGTGTAGCGAAACTTTGCCGCCAGATCGTCCGGATCTGACATTGGAAAATCAAGGAAGCTGAGCCACCGCCCCAAATTCGCTCCGACTACATCAAAAGGGATATTGTTGATGTACGACAACTCGCATTGGTTGATCACCAGTTTGTGACTGCGCTGTTGAGCAAAGTACGCGCTGATCGCAGCAATCTCGCTCTCAAATCTTCCGAGCAATACGTCGAAGCGCGGATATGGCACGTTCGCTTCCCCGCTCACCTGGCGCCAGTTGTGAAGTAACCGATCGCTTTGAAACTGAATGAGTTCGTTCCCACCGGGCGAAATGAACCAATATCTCGTGGGCATAACCCCCGTTTCGAATTCGATGTTGAACTTTCCGACCTGCGGTCTACCGAACGTTTCGAACGCCGGGACGATGGGAGGGTGCTCCTGCGTAGTCGGGTAGTCAGCCTTGAAGAGTTCCCACACCTCGAATGCATGCATTTGTTGATAAGATGGTGAGGGCGCGAACTGAACGCCGAGCACGACCTCATTTATCGGGGGCCGCAGGAAGTCTGGGAGATGGGAAGGGCGAGCGGACATTTCGTTGCATACGTTATACGCGAAGCATGTAACCATGAAATGCTTTTATTTCCAGTCTTGCGCTGACGAGCGACAGCGTTGGGGGTCAACAAGGTTAGCGAGTACTTAAAGCCGGACCAGTACGCTCTTGTTTCAGAACATTTTTGCGCTTTTTGGCCCCGGGATTAGGGTCAGAAATGTCCCCGATAGTGGCTCCTCGCACCTAGGCCGTAACGCGACCAGTCCGCCATCTTCGCATCTCTCATAGGTCTCCCAAACTTCTAATTAGCTTCGATTACGTTTTGAAGCAGGCGCAAATTCCTTCCTCGCGGAGGGTGCCTCCCGCGCTCCCACGACTGCACCGTGCACTCATGCATGCCGACGACAATGCCGTCCGGGCAAGAGCGGGCTGCGAAATGAGATTCTCAACAATTCGAGCGTTGCCCCCGACAAGTTTTCCAGCCCAGCGCTGCGTCAGGCCGGCATGATAACGGTACGCCGCGATCCGCTCGGGTGCTACCACCAAGGCGGCCGGCTAAATGTCGGGTTTGCCAGGCCCTTTAATTCCGCGTTAATCACCAGGTTCTCCCGTTGATATTGTGCAAGCACTTATCGGGTTAGAACAGCATGTGCTCGGAGAACAGGACATGGTGAGACCTCGCCTGCTGGCGATTTCGGGAGACCTCGGCAGTGGAAAAACAACCGTCGCTGTGAGGCTGGCCGAACAGCTCGGTTGGACCTACGCCGCGACTGGCACGTTCCAACGCTCCTTGGCTTCGCAGCTGGGTATTGACACTCACGAACTGAATCGCCGAGCTGCAGCGGATCCTTCCATCGACCATCTCATTGACGATCAGGTACGCAGAGTTTCACTCCAGTCTGGATCATTTGTCGTCGAGTCCCGGATGGGCTTCCACTTTTTTCCTGATGCGTTCAGCGTCTACCTCTATTGCGATCTCGAAACAGCCGCGGATCGCGTTCTGCGAGCTGAAAGATCGACCGAAAGCTATTCCGACCTACAATCTGCGCTGGCGGGGTTGCAGTCACGTCGAGTGAATGAAATCCACCGGTTCAAAAACCTCTATGACGTCGATATCGGCGATCTGCGGAATTACTCGTTGTCGATCGACACGACGTTTGCCACGGCGGCAGAAGTATGCACTGCTACTCAAGCAGTACCTTACCACTCAGCTGCCAAATTTCTCGGCCGCGATTGCACCCTAAAGCGTGATTCCGACTGAATCGATTCGCTCCTTGAGCGAGTCACGAGTGCGAAGTCAGCAGGTGACCATCCAGCAGGAAAACGAGCCCGTTGCGCTATCGAGTGACCCGATTGAGGTAGCGTTTGTCCAACATCGCTTCTACGTGCTGAACGGCCACCATCGGCTTAGTGCTGCACTTTTTTGTGGGAAAAGGTGGATAGCGGGGGATGTCGTTGCCCAGGAGGCTGACACTGTACTGGGTGCGCGGGCATTGGATGTCGCTGAAGCGAGTATGAGTCCGTCCCGTATTTACGATTGGGAGGACGCTCACAAGTTTCTATTCTCTTGGAATCGCTAATATTCGGCCAGTCAACCGATGGTCCTGATAGACCAGTCGATCACTATCCGCTACCCTTTGCGGCCCTCCTTGACACGACGAACGAAGCGTTCCGATGCCATATCATCCCGCCGCCGAACAGCTACGCGTTTTTTTGGAACTAGCGCGAAACCCCAAACACAAACAGCTCCTCTCCGGTGTGCGGCTCCTCATGGTCCAGCATGTAGTCGCGAACACGGAGGAGATGATCCGTCATTTGGCCGGTGCCGGCGTGGAGATCTTCAGGCTGATTTCGAAACCGTATTCGCACGACACTGAAGTCGCAAAAAAGGTCGGCGAGCGTGTTGCCGGGATAGATGTAAAAGCGTTCGCAGAGGCTCAATCAACTCAGTACATTCCTGATCTTCTAAACGAAGCCGTTGAAGCAAGTCGCGGCGACGGAAGGAAGATTTTGCTGTGGGACATAGGCGGGTACTTCGCTGCCCACATCGAGAAAATTCCCGCAGAAAGTCAAAAATTTTTTGTTGGGGTCGTCGAGGACACTACCTTCGGGCACAATATCTACCAACAATTGGTGGGAAAGATGTCCATGCCGGTGTTCTCGGTTGCGCGCAGCCAGCTCAAGGATATCGAGGCGCGATACGTAGGAAGAGATGCGGTCGATGCGGCGTCCATCGCGCTGCGGGAAATAGGAATACTTGCGTCCGGAAGGAACGCCCTTGTGTTGGGCTACGGCATGATCGGAAGGAACGTTGCCCGCGCACTGCAGCAACGTGATTTCAAAGTGCACGTGTACGACAAGAAAGATTGTCTAAATTTGCAGGCATATACGAACGGATTTCACATCCATCAGAAGTCGGAACTTCTTAAGTGTGCTGACATAATCTTCTCCGCTACCGCAGAGACCGGTTTGACATTTGACGACATGAAGAACTGCCGCGACAACGTGGTGCTCGCTAGCGTCGGCTCGAATAACACTGAGTTCGAGATTGACGCACTGTCAGCCCAGGCAAGCAAACAGGAACAGCTGTCAGGAAAGGTCGTGCGATATGTGCTCCCTTGGTCGAAGGACATCATGGTCATAAAGGGAGGGACGCCCGTGAATTTTCTCCTTCCGGGACTTCCGACCGAGGTCATGGATCTGGTGTTTTCCGAGATGCTGTATTGCTCATTCCGCCTGCTCAGCGAGACGAAAGACAAGGATCGAGCCCGCGAAGGTGTCCTCAATACGCTTCCCAACGACGTACTCGACAAGATCGCGCATGATTGGCTCCAGTTTGCGAACATGGGCGCGGGGAGATAGAATTAGTGCAACGCAATTCACTTATGCCAATCAGCGCGCGACAGAAGCTGGAGACACGGGGGGAAGAGTACCTGTATTGGGTGCAAGCGTTTACACAGCATCACAAACGCAACCCCGGTTCCGATCCCGGCCACGATCTCGCACATGTGACACGCGTTTGGAGCAACTGCTTCGAGATCGCGCGCGAGGAGGAAGATGGGGTCGATCTTTCAATCCTCGCCGCCATGGCGTTCTTCCATGACTTCTGCGCGTTGCCCAAAGGCGTGGATCGCGAGGGCGGAGCGGCGATCACTGTCGCTGCAGCCTCGGCTACACTGAGCGACCTTGCGTTCCCGCAGAGCAAATTGAAGATCGCACTAGACGGAATCCAAACGCATCGGTTTTCTTCTGGGCTGGCACCCAATAGTCGTGAAGCAGCAATTCTCCAAGATGCTGATCGTTTGGACGCGATCGGCGGAATTGGCATTGCTCGATTATTCTACGTCGCCGGTCAAATGGGATCGCAGATCTACAGCACTGATGATCCGTTTGCAGAGCAAAGGCCACTTGACGGTCGGGCATTCGCTTTGGATCATTTTCGTGAAAAGCTATTTCGCGTGCCAGATCGCATGAACACGCCATGTGGAAAGCGGCTGGCTCTGCAGAGATTAAAGCCGCTGAAAGTCTTCCTTGATTCGCTTGCGGTCGAAATCACTTGCAGCAGCGCGCTCGCGCCGCGTCCAATACCGAGCTAAGTTAAGCTAACCTGCTCGCCTGGGGCATCGTTTGACTGCGGGCCTCTCGTCGGGATTGGAGAATTCGCACCGCTTGCTGCTTGCTGCGCCGCCGGCCGCCCAATCATAGGATCGTGACGAAGCAGTGCCGTGCCCCAGTTTTGGGGGTATCGACCTTTCCGTCGGGCGCAGGAAAGCCAATAACTTCTGTGCGCTAGCGAGGCACCGTTATAGCGCGCGAGCTAGTTGGCCAGACCAACGAGGCGTTTCAATCTAGAGAGTGACAACCTTTCTTAGATCGTTTGGGCTTGTGTTCGCAAGTCGTCGATCGCGCTACGGCAACGTCATGCTGAGCGGTTACCCACCAACTACCCAATGGTCGCGCCGTCACACAAGCGTGCCATAAGGCTCTTGAGCGCGCGTCCGCTCCGGAGAGGCGGATGCCGGCCACGCTCCCAAGATTGGAGCGTGCATTCATGCACGCCAATCAGCTCAGCAAGCCTGCGATGGGTTAGACCTGTTCGCCGTCTATAGGCGGCGATCTTTGTAGGCAGGGTCTCAGGATGAGAATGAGGGTCGTATCCCAGAAAGTTAATGATTTGCGGCCAGTGCCAAATCTCAGGTGACCGCCCTCTCTTTTCCCACGTGATGTAGGTCTCGTGCCCGATGCCAATCGTGACCGCCACCTCTCGCTGAAGCAGTCCCAATTCTTTTCGACGCTTTAATAAATGACCGGCGAGGGAGGTCGGTTGTTCCGAATAACCCTTGGGTTTTGGCCAAACCCTTCTCGCGTACAGCTTCGGACGTATGGCAACGCGGCGACATGCATGAGTCGCAAGGAGTCCGCTACTTAGTGAAGCTTGATTCCTTGCGAGAAAAGGGATGTCGATGAGGGTTACCTCAACCTCGTCCTTTCCAATCGTTATACGGTCTACGATGTTATTAACGATTGAATGTTTGTCTTCCTCAGAGAGGTCAGTCCATCGTTCGGTGAGATCTCTGGCTTCGGATGCAAGTTCTTCTTTCCCAAGCGTTAATACTTTCGAGACATCGAGATCGGCTTGGAGTCGTGGAAGCTCGTCGTCGAGTTCTTTCTTGCGAGCTGACAGCGGTGCGTGACGCTCGTTGAACTGGTCACGCGTTAACGACTTGCCGCGATACAGATCGAACAGAACATCAATGTCTCCAGCAACCTTTTTCAATTCCTTTTCGGCTGACTGAACGAGCTTCTCTTTTTCAATCAGCGCATCATCCATTTGGTTGAGTTGGTTCGAGAGCTCCTGTGGTGACAGAACCACGTCCTTCAGTTGTTCCTTGAAGATCGCTTCGAGGTCTTCAGCCGGAATCTTGGCCCTGCACTTCCGACAGACATATTTTGGGCTGTGGGAACTCATAAACATCCTGCCACCGCAGGTGCACCAGCTCACTTGCGAGAACAGGTACGCCGCCCTCTGAATGGGGCGCTTCTTTGGGTTGGCCCGCCGCTCATCGAGTAGCCGGTTGCAGGCTTCCCAGAGGTCTACAGACACGACTGCCGGGGCAGCAGATATTACCCACTCCGATTCTGGCTTGTATTCCCATGCCTTCTTTTTATCGACCGAACGTGTGTAGTTGGCTCGCCTCACCCCTTTGGCGAGCGGGTCACGGATTAATCTCTCCACGGTTGTATCAGAGAACTTCTGCCCTTTGCGTGTGCGATAGCCACGGTCATTCAATATGCGGGCAACCGTCCGTCGCCTTTTGTGTTCAAGGAACAACTCGAACAATAACTTCCTGACAGGTGCTTCGGCCGGATCAATTTCAAGTTTCTTGTCGGCACTCCAGCGATAGCCAAGGGGAGCGGGTCCACCAATCGGTTTGCCTAACTTCGCACGTATTGGAACTGAAGCCGCGACGCGTTCAGAAATTTCTTCACGTTCCCACTGCGCCATGGCCGCGATCATCGTGAAGAATAACCGACCTGCTGGATTGCTGGTGTCGATGGCTTCCTGCAAAGAAATCAAATCGACGCCACAAACTTGGAGCCTGTCGGCGATTTCCAGAAGCTCTCTCGTGTTTCGTGCAAGTCGCGCAAGTTTTGAAAACACCAGGCCTTCAATGCGTCCTGACTTAGCATCTGCCAACATGCGCTGAGCCTCCGCATGTGCGATAACCGCCTTTCCTGAAACGGCATCGAGGCGATACGTTTCAATGATCGACCAGCCGCGAGCTTCGCAATACATGGTGGCACGTTTTTCGTGATGCTCTAGGCTTTCGCCTCTGACCTGATCTTCCGTGGAAACGCGGAGCCAAATGCCAACCGCTTTTGGTAGCGGACTCTTTTCCTTGGTTCGCATTGGAAGCTCCTGCGGCGATAGATGCGTCAGGAGTCTATGGCCCAAATAACTTGGTGGCTAGCGTTTTGTAACCATGTCGGTATTGCCTATGATCAGTTAGCACCTCGTTCAATTTCGGGTGCCAATTGTGACCTCACTTCTTGAAAAAATGCTTGTTCGGGAGTTTCTGCTTGGTACACACCAGCCCTGCCCTCGCACAGGATCTCGATCAGAACAAATCCCGCAGCCAAAGCGCGTTCCGAGGCACGACTTGAATTCAGGAAGCGAGCCGCACTTTCCCTGGAAGTCTTCGCGACTAGCCGAAGGTTGTTTTACGTTTCCAATTCCAAAGTGTGCACACATGCTTGTAAACTCATTCCGCGAACACCTGACATTTGAATGGCTGCCGTTGAAACCTCATTCAAAAATGCTAGTAACTCAGATTTTCGCTCAGCATGGCGTTGCCGATAGATATCGAACATCTGACGTGCTGCAGTAAGTGGTATGTTTTGAGCTGAGATTGGAGGTTCTGACGGAACACGAATTCGGATTGACCATGATGATACTATCAGATTCAGATCTTTGGCTTCGCTGTCTCGGAGGGCTCCATCAACCGCACGCGACGGTGAATTGAAAACGGGTTTCAAGAAATTAACCGCCAAACGACCAAATCCTGCTGCAAGAATTGCACTCATCATTCCGACCCCAGCGGAAATGAAAAATCAGACGAACCTATAGGAATGCTGAATAAAGCTGTAACCACCATGCACGACTCCGCCGTGCCAGGAACAGGCTCCTTGCCTTGCGATAGAATGTGATGGTCAGCCGTCACGACACGACGCGGGCTCGGGATTTCCGATCAAGCTGAATAAAATACTGAGCGTCGCGAGGAAAACCAAAAGCCCCACCGCAAGCACTAACCCAATTGGCAACCATCGGACAAAATGACGAATTTTGGACACGAGTGATTGCTCGCTGAAAAACCGCCTGCAGATTAATCAATAGGTGATCAAATACGAGACTGAGCGAATTCTCAAGATTCTAGAAACCTAGGCAGCTGCAGTTGTTCCAAGCGGTCTAGGTAGGACTTGCGAAGCCGTTATCGAGTCACCAAACCAGTTCAGAGCATATGTCCTCAAAGAAATGGTGACATGGAGGCAAGAAAAATACCGTCCGGACGGGTTTAAAAAACGCGGGTCTTGTCACTCGCACAAGTGTCTTTGAGCGTTGGCGCGGCGACCAGCATGGTTGCGTCGAAGTGATTGCGGCAAATCGGGCGTCTCTTTTGATACAGATCTCGAAAATCAGGTTTCCATGCTGCATCGCACTTCGCCTGAAGAGCGCTGCAACAAAGTAAGACAAACAACCTGTGGGATACCCGATCCATCAATTACCTCAACAATCGACGACTGACGACGAACGTACCTCAGTCGAAAATGAAACGCTCGTGTATCAACAAAAGCACGGCTTGACGTTGACCCAAGGAATATTCGGACCTAGCGTTTTTGCAGTTCACCAATGCTGTCGCTTTAGTTGCCGCAATGCACCACGCCTGACGCGTTTAGGGCCAGGACTGGTTGGGAACTTCAGGGGGAAACAAATGTTGGGGCTGCATATCGCGTCGTTGCTGCGCAACGCCAGGAGTCCAGCCTCAACTGGAGTCTTCGCCGCAATCGCTCTTCTTGTCATCTCGATGATGACTCCCGCCGCTGCGGCGGTTGGACTGGACAAATCCACCTGCCTGACCGCGCCTGCCATCAACGCCGCGCTGGCAACCCCGTGCAGTGGCTCTGTTCAAACCGGAATGGGCACCATTGTTTGGTACAAGATCATTGCTGACAACGCTTCAAATTCCGCAGCAAATGTAACGCTGAGGGATAATTATCCAAATGCATTTCACGCCTTGAGTGTAACGTGCAAGTTGTATGACGTCGGCTATCCGACGGTGGCCTTTATTGGTCTTGTTCAGCTTCTGCCCTCACTCGACGTGAACTTTTCAATGCCGGCGCAAAAGAAAGTCGTGTGCTTCATTGCCGGATATTTCGATGCAGCCACGAGTTGGCAAAATTTTGCTACCGATTTCGTTTCAGGCGCAAGTTCGAGCACGGCGAACGTCGACGTTGACGGTTCAAAACTCGATACCGATCTTTCGATTACGAAAACCTGCACGCCAAACTCAATTAACGTCACTGGGAGCGCCCAAGTCGTTACGTGCACGGTCATCGTAGAAAATCAAGGACCGCACGACGTCGCGCTTTGATACGACCCCCATATACTGTACACACCACGGACGCATTTAGCCGTCCGTGACTAGTACATTTTGTATATGGCAACCCACGTCAACTCAGAACAACGGGCAAAGATTATTTCTGCCGTAAAAGATGAAGGTATGAGTATTCCTGATGCGGCAAAAACATTTTTAATACGTGAAGATACCATCAAGAAGTGGTTACGAAAACAAACAAAAAATAGTCACACCTCCTCCACCGAAGTGCAACGACTCCGACAGCGTGTTCAAGATCTCCAGGTCATCATTGGAGAAATGGTGGAACATATGAAAAAGAAAAAGAAGGATTCCTTTCTCAGCTCGTGATCTTGTGGAAGAGCGTCAGATTTCAAAGATAGCATTGGCACATGCACTCCATGTATCAAGAGGAAGCTTATACTATGTCCCCAAGAGAAAGAAGAAAGACCTCGAACTCAGAGACTGTGTCGTTACCGCCTTAGTTGATCATCCTGGATACGGGTATCGACGTATTGCACTCCACCTCAAGATCAACAAGAAACGTGCACAGCGAGTCATGGCTCTCTTCGGCCTTCGACCCAAGTATGCTCAAAAGAGGCATAGATATGGCCGCAAGACATCAATCTCTGGAGTCCCTAATCGCACCCAAGGTATTTCACCCATTGCACCCAATGTGATCTGGGTCGGTGATTTTACTGAGCTTTCATATGGAGGGCGAAAGATATATCTAGCGACAGTGATTGATCGATACACTCGTGAAGTGATTGCTTGGCAGTTAGGTCTTCACCACACTACGAGACTCATTCTTGATGTACTCGAAGAAGCAGAAAGGCGGCGAGGGAAAGCCCCACATATCTTCCACTCCGATCAAGGGAGTGAATACACCGCTCATGCGTGTATAGAGTGGTTAGTGAGTCATCAGATTCTTCCCTCACACTCTCCTAAAGCTAA
Organism: Pirellulaceae bacterium; assembly: GCA_040081565.1. Taxonomy (GTDB): domain Bacteria; phylum Planctomycetota; class Planctomycetia; order Pirellulales; family Pirellulaceae; genus BJ22. The sequence continues at coordinate 6,105 of JBEBGH010000023.1, read as the reverse complement.
ACCATGGAAGAATGGTCACCAAGAATCTTTCTATAATCGCTTCAAGCTTGAGTTTGGAAAACCTTCACGACACAACACCATTGCAAACCTTATTGAAGCTATTGGTCGCTACATTCACTACTACAACAACAGGAGAATCCACAGCGCACTGAAGATGGCTCCGAGAGACTATTACCTTAAAGAAATGGAGACGTGGAACACAGAGAAAATGCCGTCCGAGGGTGTCTAAAGAAAAGGGGTCTTGTCATAGTCAAAACCGTGATCTGGGACGGCTGCCGCACAGAGGACACTCCTTCATCATGTACCGGCAATGACCCACTTTCGCCTATCGTAGTGGTAGGCAAACGATAACAGTAGGCACCAATCCACACAATAATGCTGGTAGGTGCGTTTGACGGCACCAAGCTTTCGCGATTTTCGAAGGCGTTTTGCTAGAAGTACAGCTTCAGGCATTGTTTAACGACTACTTATTTCGTTCCGACGATCGCACTTGTTCCTTGACATTTCAATTATTGTTAGGGGCTCATTGCTAAGATGCTACAGGCGATGACGGGACATGCGCTACGACGGGCACGCGGTCAGGTAAAATCATGGACACCCAACCATTCACAATAGGGCGCCTACTGCGCACGCTTGCGTTCCCGTTTAGAGCCAAGACTTGGAGCTCTCCGGCGGGGCGACTTGTTGCCTCGGTCAGCTCGGGCAGATCTCGGCAGATCTATCAGTCTGCAGGTTTCGGCGTCGTCGCTCGTTTACTCGCACTCGCGGTCCCAATCGCCTTTCAGGTCCTCATTGATCGCGTGCTGCCCGGCAAGGCCGAAATCAGCTTATGGACGATTGTTGCGGCGGTTGTCTTAGTTTCAATATTGGAAATTACACTGAGTTTCGCCCAGTCCCTAAACTTGGCGAGGGCGTTGACCTCGATAGGGGTTGAACTTCAGGCTCGCCTCTACCGGCACTTGTTGCGGTTGCCTCTCGATTTCTTCAAGTCACGTTCAACAGGCGAGATTGTTCAGCGGACGGGAGATTTGGAGCAAGCGCGTGTGGGAGGTGTCGCGCCCACAATAAGTCTCCTGACTGAAGTCCCGTTCTTCGCGGCAGCGCTGGCGATGATCTTTTTCTATTCCAGCGTGTTGGGCATGGTGGCACTAGTGGGGCCGCCGCTTCTTCTGGTGGTTGGGGCTTATGTGCAAACACGGCTACGCCAATCCATTCTTCTTCAACTTGAAGGGAAGGCCAAGTCAGACAACATTCTTGTCGAGAGTATTATCGGCATCGAGACATTGAAGGCGTTCTCAGCCGAGCGACTATTTGCATGGCGTTGGGATGCAGCCGTCGCAAATGTTGCTAGCATCGGCCTCACCTCAGCTTTCCTAAGCGCCGTGGGAGAGCAAGTCACGCGGTCCATTGCGAAGTTTCTTGCCACACTGTTCGTGCTCATTGGTGGACTCCTCGTCATCAGTGGCCAACTCAGCCTCGGTGAGTTCGTGGCAGCTCACCTCCTCACCTCACATGTGGTTTCGCCCGTTCTGGCGATTGTGCAACAACTGCATCTTGTTGGACAATTTGAAGGCGCTGTTGCGCGGCTGGATGCCGTCGTAGCGGTCCCGGGCGAGCCGACCAATCAGGCCCCTGCAAGAGCGGCGGCACCGCCGCTCCATGGAACTCTTACCTTCGATGATGTGACGTTTGAGTATAGCAGTGGACGCCGTGTGTTGAATCGTGTTTCGTTCGAAATTGCCGCCGGCAAAGTCGCAACTCTTGTCGGACCATCGGGAGTCGGCAAGACAACCTTGCTGCGGCTCATTCAAAGATTGTACACCCCGACGTCTGGTAAAATTTCGGTTGATGGCACCGACTTGGGCTTGCTGAATCTGGATCACCTGCGGTCTCAGCTAGCAGTGGTCGGCCAGGAAAGCACCGTGTTTGCCGGCACACTTCTTGAAAATCTGACGCTTGGGCAAGATCCGCCGCACAGCGTTGACGACCTTCTTCAGTTGCCGGGAATCAGCCGCCTGGTCGGCGAACTTCCGGACGGGCTCGCATCGGATGTGGGAGACCGGGGGTCGCGGCTTTCCGGCGGTCAGCGCCGACGAATAGCGCTTGCTCGCGCTCTGTTGCGGAATGCGCCTATCATCCTACTGGACGAGCCGTTCAACGCGCTGGATCCAGACGTTTCGAAGAGCCTTGTCGACCACCTGAACCGAAAGCGCGGTTTGGCCACGATCCTGCTCGTAACACATGATGTGCAATACGCGCTCAATGCTGACCTTGTCCTAGTTTTGAGCGAAGGTGGGATTCTTGAAAGCGATTCACCGAAGAACCTGATCCAAATGGGCGGCTGGTTTGCCAAAGCCGTCACCGCACGCGACCAACGGAACACGGCATGATTGGCCCGACCGAAACATCCGTCCAAGCCGATGCGGAAATGTCTCCGCCAGCAGCGCCCGAGGCACGCCTATTAATCGAACAGACGAGTTTGCCCACTTGGAAGTGGATTGGCCTGTCGATTTTGGGAGCTCTCCTTTTGGCAGTCGTTTGGCTTTTCGTCGCTCAAGTAGGGGTCGTCATATATGCTAGCGGCGCTGTTGTCGGCGGTGACCGCGCATTAATTGTTCAGGTGCCAGCTGATGGCCTCGTTTCTCGCATTCTAGTGAAAGAGAATATGGAAGTTCGTCGCGGGGACGTCATTGCCGAGCTTGACGACGTTGCGGAAAAAATTGACGCGCAAAAGGTACTCGACAGTCTTTCGGCAGCTGAGATTGAGGCGCATGTTCTGAGGAGTTTGATCGGCATTGGGCAAGAGATGCCAGCGCCAGCCTCGACAAACAATGCGCAGATGGAGTTGGCCCGTCAGCGTATTTCCGCAATGCGATTAGCGTTCGAGACCGAATTGGAAAAGGCAGATCAGCAGATCGACGCCGGAGAGGCAGCTATTGCGGAGGCGCAGGCGCAAAACGTGAAGCTTCGAACCATCGAGCCCCTGATTGCCGAGAGGCTTAAAATGCGGAAGACCCTGCTCGACAAGGGATTTGGGTCGAAAGCCTCATACCTTGAGCTTGAGGAACTGCTGGCGTCGAATCGTAACGATCAGCATGTACTGGCCGCAATATTAGACCGGCTTCGGTCAGAGCGCGACCAATTGAAAAGCAGTCGTCAACTGATTGAAAATCAGACACACGCGCGTTGGGAAAACGAGCTGGCGGCCGCTCGCGCAACAATCAACATATACTCCAGCGAACTCGCAACCGCGCAGATCAAGGTGCGGCGGACGGTGATCACGGCACCGCAGAACGGCGTGATCATCGACGTGGTCTCGGCGACTCGCGGCAGCGTCGTCCAAAAGGGACAAACCGTTGCGCGGATCGTGCCCGCGGTGAGAGATTTTGCATTCGAAGCTTGGATCGAGAACGCTGATGCGCCCTACGTGAGCTCTGGACAACGCGCCGAGGTGGATCTATCGGCATTCCCCGCCTTGCTGCACGGCTCGATCATTGGTGTGGTCGACTCTGTTGCGCCTGAGGCGACCGCACAAGCTGCTGGCGAGCAGCTGTTTCGCTTGCGAATCAAGCTAGGCAAGACCTTCAAGCGAGAGGGAATGAAGGCTGGAATGGCCGGAACTGCTCGCGTGCTCGTCGGCCGCCGAACAGTCTTCGAGTACTTCTTTCTGTCGAGCCGCGATCCATTAAAGATGCCGCTGCAAGAGAAATAGCAACGTCTAGAGCGGGTGCCGACTCCAGCGAGATGATCAGCGATTCTCTAACAAGCCACAGATATCCACGCGGCCGGTCTGAGAGATCAATGCCCGCATTAGTCATTTGGGAATCCTCGGCTCTAATCAGTCGAGATATGCTTCTAGCTTCGGCTCGGAAGAGGCGAAGTGTTGATTGGCGGGTCAAATGTCGTTAGAGGTCAAAAAGTATTGTAGACGGCGGCGTGGATTGCGAGAAATCTCAGCGCGGAACCTTGCGACTTGTATATCTGTTGTTTTCGCTCTCGTCTGCGGATAACGAGAAGGAACTTTTTTCTGTCCGTTTGTTGCTGAGCATTTGTCCGGGTTGGTGACGATGCGTGCAAACAAGCTACCGGGTTGCGGCATAGTATGAAGCCAGGTTATCCGTGACGATTGTCTCGGGATGTGAGCCGTGGCGCTTTAGCAATTTTCGTAGCAATCTCAGGGCTGCCCGGTGTTGCGACGTTTCTGAACCAACATACCGAGAACCATGCATTCTTCATCAACGGCGCGCCAAAAGCACATTACTCTTGTCGGCCTGTTGTCGGCGATCTTCACAAACTTTTCGTCCAAGTGCCAGCGACCCGTTGACTTTGCTCTTCTTGTTCGAAAATTGTGCGCGAATGCTTTACCAAATTCAAGCGGCCAGCTACGGATCGCCTTGTAGCTGGCGTCGATGCCGCGCTCTGCCATCATCTCTTCATCGTCACGCAAGCTCAACGTGAACCGGAAATAAAGCCAGACCGCGTACGGATCACGTCCGGCGGAAAACTGTGACGCTTGTACGATGTCAGCGGCATGTGGATTAGCCGGTTGCCGACTTTATAGCGCCACAAAACGTGGAAAGTTTTGAGTTATTGAGTTATGCCGACAGCGCCAGGCCAATTTGAGCAGTCCTTCGAGCAAAAGAAAAGAGCTCCCTGGTCCGGGCAGATCACTGCCTCCCGCCTTCGTACAATGAGACCGAAAACTCTGCCTGACATTCGTCAGGTGTTCGGTCTTGGAGCAAGCTGAAATCGCGTCTGAATCTCGTTTGAGCTCCGCTTTCTTTTAGTGTAAGCTCAATGTGCTGCGGGTCGGCCCATTTGTTTCGCACAATTGTGTTCCTTTTGCAGTAAGAGGTGCAGGTGAGGAGATCAATCAACTCTGGAGTGTCCCTAGCGATTGCGTTAGCAATTGTGGGGGCCATGTTTGGGTCGAGTGTTTTTATTTGGACTGATGTGGAAGACGGAAAACAAATAGCTGTCCACTGGGATTATTTGGGACGCACGAATGGGTTTGCAGACAAATATACTGCGCTGTTCTCGCTTCCAGTCGCGGCTCTTTTTGCTACGGCTATATCTTGGTTGAGCCCTCTAATTGGGTGGGTCAAACGTGATTTTTTGCTTTCATTTCTAACGGTCGGTGTGCCCGGTGTTTTGGCCGTGGGGCACGGAATGATCTTGCTGTATGCAACAGGGTTTCCAATTGGCGATTATTCTCCGACGTTTTCTATTGCAGTGGTGTTGTTTTGTATCATCGCTGTATTCCTGAAATTGTCCGGCAGGCAAACGCTGTGAACAGGGCACACAATATTGTCCGCTTACTGAATGGCGGACTTCGTTGGCACTCGGGATGGTCGATCTTACTATTGGTATTATTGTTCATGACTTCTATGATGGGGCAAGATAATGCAAATGCAGCTGATCCGCGAACTAAGCAGATTTTGGAGATAATATTTGGCGGCGAAAGGATTGATCCAGACTTGCTTTCAGATGGCCTTAGGGCAGTTCTTCCTGTTGAGCAGTTGCAACAGATAAGGGATGAGCTTTCTCAAAAGTTTGGCAGGTTTTTGGGTGTAATTCCGCGAGGGGCGCGAGGCGAAGGTGTTGCACTTGATTATGAAAAGGCCGTGGTCCCGGTCAACGCAACGGTAAACGAGGCAGGTCAGCTTGCGGGGTTATACCTGCAAGACGCCATTCCCAAGGCGCGTCGCCCAGATCAGGCATTAACTGAGTTGTCAGCGTTGCCCGGGGAAGTGGTTTATGTCGTCTACATAAACGGCAAAGTAAAATATGAAAGGGCGCGAAACAAGTCTCTGGGTGTAGGATCCGCCTTCAAGTTGCTTGTCTTTGGTGAATACCTTGCCCAGATCAACGCAGGAAAAATTCGTGAGGAAGAAGTTGTTCGCCTTCAAACTAAGTGGGTATCGCCTGGTTCCGGTGAATTAGAAAAGTGGCCGACCGGTTTGCCGGTAACATTGAGCACTTTAGCCGCGCTTATGTTTAGTCAAAGCGATAACACTGCGACCACTGCGCTGATGGAAGTTCTTGGGCGGGAGCGGCTTCATTCCACTGCTCCGCTGAGCGCAAGGCCTCTTTTAACGCCCAGAG
>JBEBGH010000252.1:0-7965 GCA_040081565.1 Pirellulaceae bacterium | reverse complement strand
GAACAGGGGCCAGTCCCGCCGTGGGATTGGCGGAAAATGAGCAGCGCACAGCGAAAGATCTTTGTTCTAGAAAATTCGCCAAACAATTCAACGCCGAAACTTCTCGTCACACGAACTACGCCGAAAAACCAAACTGACAAAAAAACAAAAGAGAACAATGCGCCTGCTGAGTCTAGGTCATCTAAGCCGCCTGAAAAAATCAACCCGCCACAGGATCAAATGCAGGCTACCCATTGGCTCAACAGCGACTCCAATGTCAGACACAATCGAGGTTGCCGTTGGTACAACAACACCAAGCAGGGGCGTGCGTGTGGTCCGAATGAAGGCCGGGCGTGCAAGATTTGCGGTGGTTCGCCTTAAGATCGGGCAGGTCAGTTCAACCGGACCACCTTTCACCCTGACAATAGGCAACACAAATGAAAAAGTCCGAACGACTTGTGGCTATCAAAATCCTTTGCCAATGCGGTATTCAACTTTTCGCGCCGACTGGAACAATTGGTAGGGTTGCCAAATGTGGATATTGTGGGCATCAATTGAATGTCCCGCAGCCAAACATAATAAATCTGCGGTTTGTTGATTGTCTCCCAAGCTTTTCTTTTGAGAGATTTCGAGACTACGTTGAGCAACTTTCCGCACTTTCCAGATACAATCTCGACGGCCAGACTCTTGCAGAACTGCGTCGAATATTAATGCTTATTCAGTCTCTGGTTAGCCACAAAAACTACCAACGACAGGGAAACCAAGTTGACGCAGCGACTTCCTTTGGTCTCGCATCGCTGGCATCGCCCGAATCTCGAGGGCTTGGGAGCAAAGAATTCCGCGAGACAGATGCATCAAAGTTCCTCAACCAGTTAGACGACAAATCATTTCTACGGCCAACGGAACCGCACGAACTTGAACAAGTTATTCGAGCTTTGATTCAATGGTGTAGTGAGACTTGAACTTGTTGAAGGTTGATGGATTGCGGTCTCCCAGCCCACGTACGCAAGGTGAGTGTCAGACACTAGCCATTTATCTCGCGTTTTCGGCAGTTGATTCCGCGATGGCGATGGCGATTTGCTTTGCCGTTTCAAGTGAGTCAGCGGCCGAACGTTGACCAGATATTATCTGCGTTGAAACATGCAAAATCTTTTGCTTAATGTACTCTCTCATTTTCTGTGAAGGGGCGAGTTTGGAACTATAGATATCCGCCAGTTCTTGTTCAGTAAGCAACGCGGCGAGGTGTTGTTTGATTAAATCATCCTGACGCCAATGAACACGAGAGCCAGTATCGCGATCTCGTTTGATCAAGAATCCCATCCGACCAATTACGGCACGATACCCAAAGAACAAATACCATAAATGTTCTCCAAAAAAAGGTCTATGTTGTTCCAGTTGATTGTACTTATTCAAGCGTAAATAAGCGGTTTCGTCGGTCAATTTGTTCAAAGTTCCTTGTAGTTTCGGGTTGCTGAAAATGGAATCGTATTCTTCGTAGAGTATTACATCCATAACAGAAACGATAGTTGGCGTATTTTCGTCAATGGCCAAAACACCCTGCCAAAGTTCTTGGATTGCGGCGAGAATCCGTTCGTGGCCAATTTTCTTCGCTTCTACGAGAGCGGACGTAGAGATTTTTAGTTGTTCAATCGCGACATCATTCGCCGCTTTCAATGCGGCTTTGTGGGCTTCAAGTTTTTGCCCATACTCGTGTTGAATCGACTGCTTAAGGCGTTCGGACAACCAGTTTCGAGTAATCCATAGTAAAGCGCCAGCAAGTGCGCCTGAAGCGGTTAATGAAGTCAGTACCGTTAGGGCATCAGGCATGTTTATGCTTTCATTTCGGCGTTCATTGCTTGCCATCCGAAGTTTCGGATGTATCCACAGGCATCTTGTTTAGGAGCGATCAGCAACCCACTTGGCCAAGACACGAGCCATTGCGCGGGCAACTGTGATTTCGAATGGCTCGTTCTTTTCCGCTGCCACGGCCCGGTACTTTTCGGCATCCCTTATGTACATCAGGTCGGTTATGTTAAAAATGTAAGACTCAAGCGTTCCATCATCTTCAGCATTCGATTCGAACGTCAGAGTGTTGGACGCGCACAGGTCTCTGCAAATCTGACTTGCGGCGAATTGCTCAAGCGTCAGGCCAAGTTCTGTTGACTTTTCTATCGCCTCAACCTTCTTATCGACATACATGGATTGCAGGTTGCTTGCGATCCAGCTCGCACCTTCTTGTTCGTTGAATTTCATGGGTCTGTCATTTCGTCTGTGAAATCAAAGTGAATCGAAAAACGCGTGAACATCTGCCGTCGAGTGTGAATTGTTGAATGATGCAAGCGTATTACCACGCATTGAGTCTTGGCGCACTTCGATTGTAACTGCGTCGTGGTTGTCCATTGATGTGAATCCACAGCGCGTTGGTCATTTGGCCTTCCCGTTCGTAGATCGGTCAGCCGTTGCCGAACAAGCGTCGCCACCAGGAAACGGAAGTGTCAGCTTTATCGGAACTACTTGGGTTGGGTTCGTCTTGATAGTGGTATTCTGTCGGAGTTGTGTAAATCTCGCCGTCGTCCCCCTGGACACGCGCATGGAGCTTTTCCGCGATGTCCAGCATCTTTTGGATGATGGGCTCGTCGGGATTCTTGGTGTCGATTGCGCCGAGACGTTCGTTGTATGCGAACCATGGGTCCGGGTAGGTGCATTCGCCGCTCCAGTTCGCGTATAACCCTTCGGACTCTGGCTTGAGCGACAGTTCCGGGTCATCGGTAATCAACGCCATCCACTCGTCACATGTGATTGACGGGCCAGCGTCGTCGTGCCAGTCGTGCCGACGTGTGATGTAGAGGTTGTATCCCATTCAAGCGATCGTGCTTTCATGTCTGATTTCAGTCGGATAACAATGATTATACAGCGCGCTGGATATTCTGGCCGCTGTGTGAGGTTGATTGTGGCGAGAGGGTGGGAAGATGTCAAATTGTTAGCGAGAGTTTAGGGAACTTATCGCAATCCTCACCAAAATCGGCCTGTGATCGCTTTTCGTTTCATCGTCTGGAAAGTCGCCATCGGTGACGATAACGCTGCTGGATGCCTTTCCTTGTTTCTGTTTCAAGCGATTCAATTGCTACGATGCTCGGCTCGCAGTTTTGCCAGCGAAGAACCCCCATGTAAACCACGAATACCACGGCGTAAAGCATAGTTGACGCTACTCCAATTCTCATCAGTCCCTTCAATCTTTCCCGACTTTGCATTCGGCCATGCACCCGTCGCTAACTGATGAGCGTCCGCCCAATCCAAAATCTGTTCAATGGTCAGGGCAGGTAAATTGGCTGTGTTTCGTCGGTCGCGATGTTCCGCCAGCACTTTCGCTATTGTCTTACCGACGGACAAACCTCGTAGTCCGTTAATCAGAGCGCCGTGAATCCTGCTCCAAGTTTCGTCGGTTCCCTTAATTTGTCCCGAATTCCTGTTTGGCCACTTACCGGTTGCTTCGTGATGGGCATCCGCCCATTCTAAAACCTGTTCGATTGTCAGTTCGGGCAAATCGCGAATGTTTCGTTTTCCGCGATGTTCGGCTAGCAGCTTTGCCAAGGACGAGCCGGGTGGCAGGTCACGCGAACCTCTCCGGAGTGCGTTATCAATTCCAAGCCAAGTTTCGATGGTACCTTCAATCTTTCCCGACGTTTGGTTTGGCCACTCACCCGTCGCGTCATAGTACGCGTCCGCCCAATCCAAAATCTGTTCAATGGTCAGGTTGGGCGGTTCTAATCGGTGTCGTTTTCCGCGATGCTCTGCCAGCAACTTTGCTAAGGATGAGCCGGGTGGCAGGCCACGCGAACCTCGCGTTAGCGCGGAATTAATTCGAGACCATGTTTCATCTGTATTCGATACTTGGCCTGACTTGCTAGTCGGCCACTCCCCGGTCGCTAACTGATGGGCGTCCGCCCAATCCAAAATCTGTTCAATGGTCAGATCGGGTAGGCCTTGAGTGTTTCGTTTTCCGCGAAGCTCCGCGAGCAACCTAGCTAATGATGAGCCGCCAGGCAAACCTCGATTTCCAAATTGAAGCGCTGACGAGATTGCGGACCATGTTTCACCAGTTCCTGCAACCTTTCCTGACTTGTTTTTTGGCCACTCACCGGTTGCTTCGTAATGCGCATCTGCCCAATCCAAAATCTGTGCGATGGTCAGTTCAGACAAATCTTGAACGTTTCGCGTGTCACGATATTCGCATAGCAGCTTGGCAAGCGACGAGCCGGTTGGCATACCGCGCGTGCCTCTCCTAAGTGCGTCATCAATTCCAAGCCATTTTTCATCGGTTCCCTCGATCATTCCTGATTGCATCTTTGGCCACTCACCGGTCGCTTGGTAATGCGCATCCGCCCAATCTAAAATCTGCTCAATGGTCAGATTAGGTAGGCAGTAAATGCGTCGTTTTCCGCGATGTTCGGCTAGTAGCGTTGCTAACGTCATATCGCCAGGCAAACTACGATAACCCAATTTAAGATTTGCATTTATTCCAGCCCATGTTTCGTCAGTTCCTTCAATTTTTTCTGATTTTAATTTCGGCCAGTCTCCGGTTGCGTGGCGATGGGCGTCCGCCCAATCCAAAATCTGTTCAATGGTCAGATCGGGTAGATTTTGAACGTTTCGTCGGTCGCGATGTTCCGCCAGTAGTTTTACTAACGAGGTACCCCCTGGCAAACCACGCTTCCCTCTACTCAATGCTCGATGGATCGCACGCCAGCTGTCGTCAGTCCCATCAATCTTTTTTCCCGACGTTTGGTTTGGCCACTCACCCGTCGCGTCATAGTATGCGTCCGCCCAATCCAAAATCTGTTCAATGGTCAGGTTGGGCGGTTCTAATCGGTGTCGTTTTCCGCGATGCTCTGCCAGCAGATTCACTAACGAAGTACCCCCTGGCAAACCACGCCTTCCGCCAATGAGCGACGACTCAATGCCAGACCACGTTTCTTCGGTCCCTGGAATTTGCCCCGACTTTCTGTGCGGCCACTTACCTGTGATTGCGTTGAAATCGTCAGCCCATTCCAAAATCGCTTCAACGGTAAGATCAGGCAAGCCAAACTTACGTCGCCTACCGCGATGCTCTTCGAGCAGTATTGCTAATGATGAGCCGCCAGGGAGTCCGCGGATTCCCCGATCAAGAGCGGTATTCATTCCGAGCCATGATTCGACGGTGTTTTCAATCGTTCCCGATTTTCTAGTCGGCCACTCCCCGGTCGCTAGGTGATGGGCATCGGCCCAATCCAAAATCTGTTCAATGGTCAGATCGGGTTTGCTGGTCGCCTGTTCGACTGTCCGCACATAGAACGCCTGCTCGAAGTTACTCAGCAGCAGGCGGGGAATATCCAGATGAATGTTCGCAGGAAGATTGATCCGGCCACCTGTTTTCGACCGCGTCCCCAATGAGAGTCGCAGTTGGTCGAGTTCGACGGCAAGGCGTCGGTCATGGGCTCGCAGGGCTTTCAGCACTTGCCAGACGGGCTCGAATGCCGATTGCGAAAGGACATGGTCGGCGTCCTCGGTCTCGTCGATGAAGACTGGGATCACGATGGTGCCGATCTGCTTACCAGCGGCTTTGCGGATCACGCGGCCGACGGCCTGAATGATATCGACCATCGACCGCTTGGGGTCGATGAAGGCCACAGCGTCGAGCACTGGAACATCTACCCCCTCCCCCAGGCAGGCACAGTTAGATAGGATGCCGCGCGTGTCGTCTGGCAGGCTGCCCAGCCCTTTGAGCAGCGTCGCCCGCTGGCCGGCAGGCGTGTGGCCCGAGATGTGCTTGGTCCAGAGTTTTCCAGCGGGCCGGGCTGATGGTATCAGGTGAGGAATCACTCCGGGCAAGGAATCTCTCAGCGTGGGATCGACAAACCGGGCGGCCTTCGCCACGGACGAGTGGAAGGTGATGATTTTGCGGAGATCGTATTTCTTCATCGCCTTGGCCAGACCGATTTGTGCGGCCAGTGTCCGGGCGTCGGTAGTAATTCCGTCGGCCGTGCGGACAAGGCGGGCTTCCTCGGCCCACGCTTTGGCTTCTCGATCGGTGACTCCGATCACAACGACCTGATAATCGGTCAATAGCGGCGGGGCCGCACTGATGGCTTCGTGGAACGTGAGGACGTGGAACTCCGGGCCAAAGACATGCTGGTCGTTCATCGACACGAGTTCATATTCCAGTTCAGCCGCGCGCCGCTTTATATGTTCCTTGAAATACCGAGGCGTGGCGGTCATGAACAGCCGCTTGTGAGCCTTGATTTTCTTCGAGTCCAGCACGGTTGCGAAAAGGCCCTCGGCATTCCCAGCCACACGGTGGGCTTCGTCGCAGATCGCCAGATCGAACGGTTTCGTCTTGCCGGCCTGAGCAGCCGCAATGCGGTCGGATGACTGGTATGTCGCGAACACGACGGCTGGTCGCTTCCGCCGTTGGCCGAGGAAGCGGCGAATTTCCGCATCTTTGGTTGTGGGTTTTACGCCGAGATCAGCCGTCGATTGTATCGCGGCGTCTGCCTTGCTTTGTACCACCGATTCGTCAGAACAGACGACGAGTGTGTCGAAGTCTGCCGCTGCGTGTCGGCCCCACTCAGCCAGATTTTGTTGCACTAGTGAGAGCGAAGGGACTACCACCAACGTGAGAGAACTCTGCAGTCTCTCGGCAATCCAGAGCGCCGTGAGAGTTTTGCCCGTGCCGCAAGCCATGATGAGTTGGCCTCGGTCATGGGCTCGAAAACCTTTTACGACGGCCTGAATCGCCTTTGTCTGATGAGGCCGTGCCTTCCATCGAGCCAGCTGCGCGGCTTTTTCTCCGATCTGGACCGGCCACTGAACATCTTCCGTCAGGAAATGACCACGCAGAACCAAACCTACCGGCTTCTCTTGACCCTGAAGTGTTCGGCGAGCCGTGGCCCCAATGTCGTCCGTCGTGGCCATCAAGAGTCGATAGGCGAACTGCGTGCGATTCGATTCGGACAGGAACGAGTCGATTTCTCGCTTGGGGATCGCTCGGTCCGGATGGTCCGCCTTGGCTTGAATGGCCCATAATTCCCCCGAGCGCGTGCGCGCAACGAGGTCGATACCCGCATCGGCCCCCCACCGATCCGGCCAATCCTTCCACTGCCAGACCTTGTCGAATTGGCCACGGTAGCGGGGAGCGTTTTCTAGAAACCACTTACAGAGCCATTCGAAATCGCCACCGAACGCCATGCCTTCGGCGTCGCTCCGAATCTTCCGTTCGATGAACTCGAAAGTGCCTTCGTGCATTGCAAGATCGCTGCCCAGTGGTTGATCGACCGGTGACTTGGGTGTACGTGTGAGCGAAAATAAGGTGCGTCGCTTCCCATACTGCCAGTCGCCAGATCAGTCATCAGTATAGCCGCGAGTTTGTTGGCGATGCACATCGCAAGTTGGACAAATTAACGTTACGTTCTCATCGGTGTAGCCACCTACCGCGACTGTCCGGTCATTGACGGAACCGGTTTCAGGCAAGGCGAAACCGCAATGCGGACAAGTTCCGTTTTGCGATTTGTGTAGTCGCTTTTTGAGGGCTTTTCGTCGCGAGGGCTTACCGCGCTCATCGTATGATAGTTCTTTGTACAGTTTCCGACGGAGCGCCCAGTAGATTTCAGTGTCGCCATCGGCTGCGTCGGCCATCAACGCCCGAACTTCGCGGATCAAAGGCGCGAATAGCGTGTTCCGTTGTTCTTCGCTCAGTTTAGGGTTTGGCATGTTGCATGTTGGAGTTTCCGAATGAGCCGACAGATGACGGCTGCTGACCATTTTGTACGCATAACAAGTATTATACAGCGAGTTGTATATTTTGGCGGCTGCGTAAGGTTGACTGTGGCGAGAGGGTGAGCAAACGTCAATGTTTTCCCTGTGAAACCAGTTTCGCGGGCAGTGGTTATCAATTCAACCTGGGGGGGCGGTTTTGTTTACGACTTCCGGACAACCGCTCGCCACTCGGTA
>JBEBGH010000022.1:0-28010 GCA_040081565.1 Pirellulaceae bacterium | reverse complement strand
CAAAAACTCAATTCTAATCAAATTTGCACTTCCAGTTTTCGAGCTGTAAGCAAACAGAAGTGCCAGACACAGCGAATTCAATCCAACCGCCACGTCAACGAAATAGCTGACCCAATGAACTGAGTGTATTCTTGGAACATCATTTTGTTTTGGGGAATCAAAAGGATTAGTGTCCATTATTGCTATCCACCGAAGTCTTTGTAACTATGACGGTTTAGTCAGATTCGCCCGATGGTAATTTGAGCGAGCGGGGAAATAATCGGGGTCAGGCTGGTCAGACTCGAATTCTATTCTTCGTTTCCGGTTTGCAGGATTGCCATGAAGGCTTTTTGCGGAATGTCGACGGAGCCGATCGACTTCATGCGCTTCTTACCCTCTTTTTGCTTTTCCCAGAGTTTTCGTTTGCGTGTGATGTCCCCGCCGTAGCACTTGGCGGTCACGTTCTTTCGCATGGCTTTTACGGTTTCACGGGCGATTACCCGAGTACCGATGGCCGCTTGGACCGCGATTTCGAACATGTGGCGGTCGATTTCTTCTTTGAGTTTTTTTACAATCGCCCGGCCCCGTCGTTCCGAGTCAGCACGGTTGCAAATCACACTCAAGGCATCGATGCGATTTCCGTTGACGAGCATGTCGACGCGAACCAGATCAGCGTCTTGATAACCGATCAACTCATAATCCAGCGTTGCATATCCGCGGCTGATGCCCTTCAATTTGTCGTGCATGTCGTAGATGACTTCGGCCAGCGGCAGTTCGTAAGTCAGCATCATACGGGTCGCCGAAAGATATTCGGTATTTCGCTGGATGCCACGGCGTTCGGAACAGAGCTTCATTACCGCTCCGACATATTGTTCCGGGACGATGATGTTGACGCGAACGATGGGTTGGCGGAATTCCACAATTTCACCGGCATCGGGGACCTCTTGGGGTCGATGGATTTCAAGCAATTCACCGCTGCGAGTCAGGATTTCGTAGGTCACGTTCGGTGCGGTTTGTACGAGGTCGATGTCGGCCTCGCCTTCCAGACGCTGTTGTACGATTTCCATGTGCAGCAGTCCCAGGAAACCGCAGCGGAAGCCGAACCCCAGGGCTTCACTCGACTCGGGAGTGAATTCGAAGCTGGGGTCATTGATTGACAGTTTGGTCAACGCATCGCGTAGTTCCGTGAAGTCCTGTCCATCCGACGGATAAAGGCCGCAATACACCATTCGTTTCGGAGCCTTATAACCCGGCAGTGGAACTCCCGCCACGCCGACGGCATGGGTCAAAGTATCGCCGATGTGGACTTGGTCGAGCGACTTGATGTTGCAAATCAAGTAGCCCACTTGGCCCGCTTGCAAGTCCTTGCAGATTTCGCGTTGCGGACGAAACTGGCCGATCTCGACGACCTCGTGAGTCATGTTGGTTCGCAAGAAGCGGACCTTTTGTCCCTTGGAAATTTTTCCGTTCATCACCCGCACATAGGTTACCGCCCCGCGAAACTCGTCGTAGTGCGAATCGAAAACCATCGCTTGCAAGGGAGCCTCGGGATCGCCGACCGGTGCGGGGACTCGTTCGATGATGGTCGCGAGCAACTGGTCGATGTTGACACCCGTTTTGGCGGACACTTTGACGATGTCATCGATGTTGATCCCAATGGACTGATGCATTTCCATCGCAACTTCATCGCTGCGTTGATGCGTCAGGTCGATCTTGTTGATGACGGGAATGATCTTGAGGTCGGCCTCGATGGCGGCGTAGGCGTTGGCGACGGTTTGGGCTTCGACACCTTGAAAAGCATCCGCCAGCAGCAAGGCGCCCTCGCAACAGGCCAGGCTACGGGAGACTTCATAATGGAAATCGACATGGCCCGGAGTGTCGATCAAATTCAGTTCGTAACGTGTTCCCTGGTATTTGTAGAACATCGTGACCGCGCGGGCCTTGATCGTGATGCCCCGCTCTCGTTCCAAGGCCAAGTCGTCGAGTAACTGATTTTGCATGTCGCGTTTATCGACTGTGCCCGTTGTTTCCAACAGGCGATCGGCCAGCGTGCTTTTGCCGTGGTCGATGTGTGCGATGATGCAGAAATTTCGAATGGTCTTCTGGTAATTTTCCGACATGCTCAATTTTTTTGAAGTGAAAACAAACCGCCGACTGTAACAATTTCGCCGGGCCAGCATTGCCAATGAAACGTCATCGCCAACGTTGTCAGGTCAATCCTGGGATAGACGCTGAGCCTGAAAATGTCAGGCTCGCGGATGGAATCGATGGTAATGCAGCCGAGCAAGTCCCGCTGCGCCGATGAACCCGGCATCCGATCCTAACACGGCGTAATCGATTTTCAGGTTTTGAGTGATTTCAGGGAAGACTAAATTGTCGACGTGCGTCTTTATTGTCTGTAAAAAACGTCTTCCTATTGTACTCGTTTGGCCCCCAAAGGTCATGGCACCGCCCAAAAGAATCGCTTCGGGGTCGATTGTGTGCGCCACGACTGCGATTCCCCGGGCGAGATAGACAGCGGTTTCCTCGATGATGTCTTGCGCCAGTTTGTCACCGTTTTCGGCCGCGTCCGAAATCTTCTTGGCCGTTAGTGAATCGGAATGCAGGCTCGAGGTCGGGATCGCACGCAGCCTTTCTTGCATTCGTGCCACCACCGCGGTCGCGCTGGCATATGCTTCCAGGTGACCGGTTTTTCCGCAACCGCAGCGCCGTGCTGATGGACTCCAGTCCACGCACACATGCCCGAGTTCTGCACCGAGACTATGGACGCCTTCAATGCAGTTGTCTTCCACAATAATTCCGCCGCCAACTCCGGTTCCCAGCGTGAAGTAAACGAGGCTCGTTAGCTCTCGCGCCGAACCTAACCAATATTCGCCGAACGCCGCGGCATTGGCATCGTTGGTAAAGGTCACGGGCAGATTCAATGCGTCGCTCAGTTGATCGCGGATCGGGAAATTTTTCCATGCCGGAAGATTGACCGGCTCCAGAATCATTCCTCGTCCAAGATCCATCGGCCCGGGCGTTCCCAAGCCGGCTCCTACGACTCGATCGCTGGTCAAATTATTTTGACCTAGAAGTTGGTCGAAAGATTTCCGAGATTCCTGAATGGCGTAGGCGGGACCGCGTTCGGAATTAGTCGGAAAAGAGGTTGCACCCAGGACTTTTCCTGAATCAGAAACCAAGCCCATTTTAACATTGGTTCCACCCACATCGATGCCGAGAAACAATGGGGCATTCGAGGTCGCGGTCATTCCAGCATTTGCTTTCAAGAAACTTCGTTCGTCTGCGGGCTCTCAATTGTAGTTCAAATCGTTGGTATTAACAATTCAATGATGGGCCTTCGCCTCAGACCATTCGATTTCTAGCGCCCTGGCTTGACGACTCCCATTTGACATCGTTTTTAGTTCAAGTGAAAATCAGGCAATCGGATTTGTCCTGTTTCTCAATTAACTACCCGAAAGTAAATCGTTGTGAAAAATTTCATCGTTGATTTTTCGGAATTTGATGAACACAAAATTGTATGCGGCCGAACTGAGATTGAGCGATTGAATCCCCACCGTTTTGAATTGTCCTTGCTTGATGGAATATTGTTTGAGGATTGGGAGAGTGGTCGTTTTGTCGGCTTTCACGACGTGCGAGACGATGAGTTCTGGGTTCGAGGACACTTCCCGAATTTCCCACTGATGCCCGGTGTTCTTATCTGCGAAACCGCGGCACAATTATGTTCTTATTTCGCCACGAAAGCAAAAGTCTTTGATTCACGAATCATCGCTCTTGGCGGCTTGGATGAAATTCGTTTCCGCGCGCCGGTTAGGCCGGGAAATCGACTGATCACGATGTTGAAACGCGAAAGAGCCCGGGAAAACGTGATGATTAGCGGCCGGTTTCAATGTTATGTCAATCGTGAATTGGCTTGCGACGGGCTTATCAAAGGAGTGGGAATTCGTGCGAGTTGACAATTGGGATCGATTCGCAAATGGCTACCCGGTCCGGTAAAATAGTGATGCCATCCAACCTGCCTCTTCGGTTCGAGGCGTTGACTTGCCCTAGATCTCAACCCACCCAGGGCCATTCCTCAACGGAGACAAACAATGTCCATCGAAGTCGCGTGCCCCTGGTGCCACGGTCATTTTCAAGTTTCCGATTCCGAGGCGGGACGGCAGACGGCCTGCGTTCACTGCGAACAGTTGATTCGTGTGCGAATTCCCAGCCATCCAGAGGTTGAACGATTCAAGGGCAAGAAAAAACGCAAAGGGAAACGTAAATCCGAATCGGCACCAGTCGCACCCGCCACCGCTGATCCGTTCCCGTTTCCAACCGCTGTACCAATTCAATCCGGATCGAGTTATTCGGTGCAATCGGCAATCGACGAGGGTGAAGTTGATTTCGCGACCAAACGCGTAAGTCAGTTTGCCATAATGGCAGCGGCAATGACGACAGTGGGCGTCGCCATTTTTTTGGGCCTTGGCATCTGGCTGTTCGGGTTGTTTCGAACGCCACCAGCAAAAGACGAAGGGGTAACCCGCACGGAAACTTCAGGTCCGTTTATCCCCTCCTTTCCCGAAATGGAGAAGCAGAAGACGATTCGAAATCGCGGCGTCGATATTTTCGGCGTCGATCTGAAGACCGATACGCGGAACTCGTACAACATCCCGGCCGGCTCGATGCAGTTGAGGGTCTTCATGCCAGCTCTTAAAGACCTTCCTGAGCATGCGCCAGGCTCATTGACGTGCGTCTTGATTCCATCCGGCGGCCCCGATTTTTTTCATGGATATGCTTTGAAACCCGTCGAGCAACTCGACGAGTTCTTCCCGTATGTCTCGGCGGGAATGGTGGTCGTGCACTTCTCGACCGATGGGGAATTGCCACATGCGGAGTACAAGAACAAGACTTATTTTTGGGATGATTCAGAGGCGGCGTTTCGCAAATTCGCTGCCGCCGACGGTGGTTGCGAAAACGCCCGTTTCGCCATGGAATTTGTACGACAGAAGCTGCCAATGGTGCATCCCGGCAGGATTTATATCGCCGGCCAGTTTTCTGGGGGGGCTGTGGCGCTGCAATATGCGGCGCGCGAGCCGCGATTGGCAGGGTGCCTCGCCTATACGCCGTGTGTTGATTTTCAGAAACAAATTGAACGCAACAAGATTCCAGCCATTCGACAGGACTTTATTAAGCTTCTACAGGATTTTGCCGCCCAAAATTCGCCTGCGGTATTGGTTGAGAAAATTCGTTGTCCGGTTTATCTGTTCCACACCAAACAAGACGAGGAGTTTCCTTTCGAGGATACGCAACAGTTCAGCGCGCAGCTAAAAGCATCGAACGCCCGAGTCGTCTTTTCTCTGTTGGCTGCCCAAGCCAGTGATCCAGCCTATGATCATATCGAGTTCATGAACGGCGTGAATTGGATCGTGGAGGACGTCTCGCCGGTAGTATTACCCAAGGCCTTTGACACGATCCCTTCAGGTGGTGCGAAGTAAACAAACCGAACGACTAAGAGCCTATCCCAAAAGGGGTCAGACCCTTGGAAAGGCAGAGAGGGTCAGACCCCTTTTGGGATAGGCTCTAAATAGTTGCGCGAAACAAATGTGGCTTGCTGGCGCGGTCAGCCTTTTCCCATACAAAAAGTTTCTGGACGAATTCATGGCAAGCGAATCGAATTCGAATAAGTCAAGCGACGCCAAGAAAACAAGCTCTCTTGGCCGTTTCGCGGTGGCGATGATCATCACGTTTGGAGTTTATGGGCTTCTAAGTTTTATTTGTACTTTTGTTTTTTTCCAATTGGTGGTTGGTAGTCTGGGTGGCTTCGAATTAGGACTCGTGTTTAACGCGATTGAAACGTCTGTGATTTCGGCTTCTGTTGTGGGATGTGCTTCATGGGCCGTGTTTGGAACGGGTAGTTTTCATGTCCGTTTATTTTGGTCGGTTTTCGCGTTCATTCCTCTGCTTTTAGGAACGATGCTCGCAATCGTATTTGAGCTGGGTGTTTCAAGTGACACAGGCTTTTTTTGGAGCAGTATGCTGTTGACCCCGCTGGTGTTTCTCACGGCCCAGTTACCGTTTTGGCCATTTAGAATTTTTGAGGGTTGGCAATATGTGCCAAAAGGTCGAACGGTTAGCGGGTCTTATGACTTGCGTGATTTGTTCACAATCACTTTGTTTGTCGCGGCGGCATTCGGTGCCTTGGGTGTATTCATGAAATCAGATGATTTTCTTCCTGGCCTCGAAAATTCGTCGCCGGAAGAAGCAAGCATCCCGAATTCGGCCGAAGGGGAAGAAATGCGCCGTGAGATGGTGTTTGCAATGATGATTTCAACAACGCTTCCTTTCTAATCATTAGCGCCTTGAGTCTGCCGATTGTCTTTCTCGTCAATCGCTGTCTGAAAATAGAAACAGGTTGTTTTCTTTCCGCCCTTTACCTAATGGCTCTAGGAACAATATTGGCAGTCGTCGTAATGAGCATGAGCGGCGAAGGCGGCGGGTCAGGTGCAGGCGATCCATTTTTTGTGTTTGGAATTGGACTGGCGTGCTTTGGATCTTTTCTTTCAATCCCTATCCTGATCGCGAAATCAAACGGCATTGAATTAACAACTCCGCATCGGTTGGCCCAATTGAGTCAATCAAAGCGAGCTAATAATGAGTTTGAAACGCTCGACAACAAACATGAATCGTCCAGGCCAAACAGTTGAAAAGTCGCCAGACAGACGAGTCGATGGGAACATCGTAGCGTGTCTTGGAAAACTGCGTACCACTCAAGCAAAAACCCTTCGACCAAAACGGCCGAAGGGTTCAGGGAAAATCGTCGACTCCAATTAGAAACTCGAATTCAAACGATATCGAAAATTAACGTTTCTTGACGTTGATCTTTTTCGGCTTGACTTCTTCGGATTTAGGCAGCACGACTTTCAACACTCCTTCGTTGAATTCGGCGACCGCTTCGCTTTCGATAACCGACATTGGCAACGCCACGCTGCGTGAGAAACTGCCGAAACGACGCTCGATGGAATGGAACTGACGTTTCTTGTCGTGCTCTTCCTTTTCCTCGGATCGCTCACCTCTGATCGTCAACATGTTATTTTCCACGGTAATGTCGACGTCTTCTGGCTTAACACCGGGGAGGTCCATCCGGATTTCGATGACGTGCTCAGTCTCCGAAACATCCATTCGGGTTGTGAAATTGGTCATCAGACTGTTGTTTGAAGAATCGTTAATGGCTTCAAACAAGTTGTCGAAATCCAGAAAGTCGCGCGGAATCCATGGTGCGAGGCTGAATGGAGAAACTCGACGGGTACGGGGCTTTTGCGAAATTGCTTGTGACATGTTTTGTCTCCTAAAAAAACACTTTGGTAAGAAAAGATTGCTCTTTCGCAGAGCTACCGGAAGATAAGCAAAGTCCGTGCCAATTTTGAATCGCGAATTTTCGCGGAATTTTGTTGACCTTGAATCTGCCAAGCTGTCGGTCAAGCCTGACAAAATTTCGTCGCCATTTAGTGGAACGAAGTCAGTTCGTCAGCGGCTCCAGCGTTTGCCAGAACATTGAAAACGCATTGAAAAATACGTGAGCGCCGATGCACGGCCAAAGACTTCGTGTCTTGATGAACAACCACGACAGAAAGATGCCCAACAGGAAGAGTGAAAATGGTGCGGCACCCTGGTCCCAGTGGACGCTGGCAAACAGCAGTGATGCGACAATTACTCCAGCTTGCAGGCCCGGCTGTCTGTGCTCGCTCAGCACATCCGCCGCGCCATTTTCGCACACGTTTTTCCGCGCAGGAGTCAAATTGACGAGGCTGCCCAAAATCAAATCGCCAAAAACGTTTCGGGACCCTTCGCGCCAGGTCGGATGTAATCCCGCAATTCCAAAAATCAACAGACCCCGAAACAAAAACTCTTCGGTGATGGGGGCGACCAACACGGCGCTGAACCACAAACTGGCGGTTTGCGCAAAAGTCGTTGCCTCGGTCAACGAGTTGAGTGTCGGGTGTTCATACTTGACGAACAGACTGCTGATGAGCGAGTGCAAAATCAAAATCCAGGGCATCACGAGTAAGACGCGTTTGACGCCCAATCCCGCTTCCAGAAAGACATTACGTTGAGGATCCACAAACCAGTATTTGATCCATCGAGATTGCGGCAACAGGATCAGCCACCCTGCAACACAGCCCAACAGACCTCCCGTGCCGACGACAAACCCGTAGTAATCTTCGGGACACCAGTGCAAAATCCCTGAGCTGATCCCCATTCCGCAGAAGACTGCGGCGCTCGCTAGAAACAACTCGGCCACGCCAAGAGGCTCGACGTGCCGCTGCGGCGTGAGTCGCCAGAAAATTCGTTCTTCCGGATCGGTTGCGGATTGAAGCCACAACCCGATGCTGATCAGGCACATCACGACAATTGAAATGATCTTCCATTCGGTCACCGTGCTGGGATACCAGATCGCAATCGGAAGAAAGTCGGTCAAGAAGTGTAGTGACGCTTGCATTAGCCACTTTTCGCTGCAGACAAAAGCGATTTGGCGGCAACGACTACATAATCTATTCCTGACTGAACCGTCGATAGGACGGCCAACCAAATCGAGGCAATCAGCACTATGTTGAGCCACTGAGGCAACGGCTGACTGGGACTCGCAGCGAGCATTGCCAAGGCAACAAGTCCGGCACCGGCAGCGATGCACTGAAACCACATCTTTAATTTGCCGGCGAACTTGGCGGAAAAGTCCCCGCCGCTTTGTTCGATAAATCCGCGGAGCGCGGTGACAAGCATTTCTCGGCCGACGACGACGACCGCCATCCAGCCCGTAACCGACGCGTACCATGGCAACCGATCCCGCATGGCAACGGCCAACAAAATAAAAGTCCCGCAGATCAGAATCTTGTCGCAAAACGGATCGAGGATTCGCCCCAGTTGCGAGACCTGATTGTATTTCCGCGCCCACCAGCCATCGATCCAATCCGTCCCCGCCGCCAGCACGAACAGAACAAATGAGGTCCAGTACCACTCCAACGACATTACCACAAACAGGACGATGCTCAGTCCGAGACGCACCATCGAGATCTGGTTCGGGACGTTGAAAATCTGGTTTCCGACAGGTCGGTTTAGGCTATCGTTCAACGGTAGAACCTTTCACCAGTTCAGTTGATCAAGAAAGCACGTTCAGGGCTTTTCTCGCGGTTGGTTTGCCCACTGCCGCAGCCACCAGATCGTATTCGACGAAGTCTACCACCTCAGCGGAAACAATTTGTCCGGCCTGAAGGCGATGATCGGTTTCGGTAACGTAGACAATTGAATCCACGTCCGGAGCGTCGGCTTTCGTGCGTCCCATCCAGACACCCTTCTGTTCTGGATGCGGAGCATCAATGATTACATCGACCACTTGGCCCACCAACGCCTGGTTGTATTCAAAAGCGATTTGCTGCTGGATTTGCATTAATTCGCCGCGGCGACGTTCCATTGTTTCCGTATCGACTTGATCCGGTAATTTGGCCGAGGGAGTATCTGGTTCGAACGAATAAGTGAACACACCCATCCGTTCGAATTTCTGTTCGCGAACGAAATCGCACATGGCCTGAAAATGTTCTTCGGTCTCGCCAGGAAAACCGGTGATGAATGTCGTGCGCAAGACGAGGTTTGGAATCATCGCCCGCATCTTCTGAATCAAGACCTCGGTGTCCGGTCGATTGACGCGGCGGGCCATGCGACGCAGCATCGTGTCGTCGCCATGTTGCAGAGGCATGTCAATGTAAGGAATGATTCGCTTGGAATTGGCGATGGTTTGCAGCAATGGCTCATCGATGTACATCGGGTAGAAGTACATTAGTCGGATCCAATCCAAACCCTCGATCTCATCCAGTTGTTGCAGCAGTTCCGTAAGTTTGGATTCGCCGTACAAGTCACGGCCGTAATAAGTGGTATCCTGGGCCACGATGATCAGTTCGCGAACGCCAAAACTCGCCAATTGACGGGCTTCGGCAATCACATTTTCCATCGGTTTGGTCGCATGCTTCCCGCGCATTTTGGGGATAGCACAAAACGTACAAAGTCGATCGCAGCCTTCAGAAATTTTCAGGTAGGCAAAATGGCGAGGCGTGATTTGCAAACGATCCGTATCAGGTAGGGCGCGAATCGGCGCCGGTTGAAAGACGTTCCGTTGCTCCTCGCGATTTCCCATCAGGCGGTCCGCGATCTTCGTGATTTCTTCGCGGCCAAAAACGCCGACCAAAGAATCGATGTCGGGGCGGTCCTCAAGCAACTGTTCCTTTTGACGTTCGGCCAGGCAACCTGAGACGATGACCCCACGGGTCTTGCCCGCTCGTTTGAGGGCCAACATCTCGTCGATGCTGGCGAACGATTCGTGTCGAGCACGCTCGATGAATCCGCACGTGTTGACGACGACGAAATCTGCTCCTTCTGGATTCCCGACAAGGCGGTAGCCATCCAACTTGAGCAGCCCCATCATGCGTTCGCTGTCGACGGTGTTTTTTGGACAGCCGAGACTAATAAAGGCGTAGCTGCCTTTGCAATCCTTGTCTGCGGTCTGGGGTTTGTATTTCTTATTCAACCAAATCTCAATCGGAAAAAAAGTGTGTTTTCAGTCGTTTGTGCAACGCATTTTACCCAAGAAAGGCCAATTCATCGAGTGTTAAAACGCCCCACCCACTTATTGACGAGTTCCCACAAAAAGCGACCTGCGGCTGAGAAGTTTTGGTTCGAAGACTAAATTACGTGAACAAATCGGGGAAACGTGTGGCTTTTGGACACCGAAGCACCTCCGGACGTCCGATGTTCGCAACGGAATGCGCCAAATCTGGCGTTTGGCAAGAGGACGTTTTCAAAATTTTTCGCCTTCATGCGACAAGTTAGCTGTTAGCGCAAAGTCGTGAATTGCATTGGTTTATGGCAATTCTTTCAATTCGCACTAGGCGACTCTTGGCCGAAGATTAGAATCATGAACGCTCGTAGGCAACGAGCGGAGTATCGTCACAATTGGGAGTGGGACAACCGAATTGGGTTGTCATCTCGACGGAATGTCAATCGGAGTTCTTGATTCGCTGCGCCGCGCTGGCCCAACGATCTTGCCGTCAATGTTGATGTGCAATTTCGGAAATCTGGAGCGCGAGGTCGCCTTGCTCGAAGAGGCCGGTGTTCACGGCTTTCACCTCGATGTCATGGATGGGGTTTTCGTACCCAATTTTACCTATGGCATGACCATCGTCGCTGCGTTCCGGAAGATAACCCGACTGCCGCTCGACGTGCATTTGATGATTCAAAACCCATTGAAATACGTGGACGACTTTGCCAATGCCGGCGCTGATGTCATTACCTTTCATGCGGAAGCTGTGGACGATCCCGAACCTGTGATTCAGCGAATTCATGCCAATCGCTTGCCTGCCGGTATTGCTATCAATTCCAAGACTCCGGTTAGTCGCATCGAGCGCGTACTCCCCAAATGCCAATTGGCACTGGTGATGAGTATCGAAGCCGGTTTTGGTGGGCAGAAATTCGAAGAGGGCGTCCTCCCGAAATTTACAGAAATCCGTCAGTTGGTTGGCGATCAGATCGTCCTCGAAATTGACGGCGGGATCAACGCAGCGACCATTGCTCGTTCCGTTGATGCTGGAGCTGAGTTGTTAGTCGTTGGCTCAGCGATTTTTAAACGAGACGACTATGGCCGGGCTTTGCTTGACCTCCAGGCAGAGATTCCGAAATCGAAAACAAATGTATCGTGATTTCCAAAAGGTCCTGAACGGGGACCTAATGGGATGTCATCGATTGATAAAAAGTTATGGACTGGATTGCTGACTCGTTCAGCAAAAATATGAGTACAAAATTCCCGAACTTGTTGCTGGTAAGAACTGCTGCGACAGAATTGGACCATCAAGGGCGAATTTGCGGAAAGCTGGACGTACCGTTATGCGAAGCCGGGATGGCCCAGGCTCGCGAGACGGCCCGAGAACTGGCAGAGCGACAAATCAAGGTCATCTACCGAGCTCCTTGTATGGCTGCCTCACAGACGGCCGAATTGTTGGCTGCTAAATGGAATGCCCGGATCAAGATCGAAACGGCTCTTGGAAATGTCGATTTCGGCTTGTGGCACGGACGCAAATTGCTGGAGCTAAAAAACAAACAGCCCAAACTATTTCGCAATTGGACGGACCACCCCGAAATGATCTGTCCGCCCGGCGGCGAAGCGATTTGTCACGTGCAGAAACGGATCCGCGACTTCTTGAAAATTGCGGGCAAGAAACACGACGCAACGACCATCGCCATTGTTGTTTCTGCACCCGTGGCTGCCGTGATTCGTAATGAATATCACGGGGGTGAACTGGGCGAACTGTGGTGCAATCTGAAGGCCGACGCAGCTTGGCTGGATCTGAAAATGACAGAATCAGTTTTGGTCAACTAAATCGCGGAAAATTTTCGATAGCAAAGTTGCCAGCGGCAACTACATGATTGAAAAATAATTGTCGACCGCGAAGTCCATCATTTCATTTGTCAACACAAATGGCTTTTGTGTGTATTTGCAATAGCATTTCACTTGCAGCAACAAGTCGCGCGGATGACAGTTGCGGAACGGTCGATTTTTCGGCAGGTAATGAGTCTCGATCAGGTACTTGATCACGTCCGGCTTGTGTTCGCATCCCATGACCTTGCACATGATTTCGAAGAGTTTTTCGAAGAACGGTCGGCTCGGGTTCGGTACCTCGATCTTGTACGGAATACGTCGCAAGAACGCATCATCCACCAGATCCTTGGGCTCCAGGTTGGTTGAAAAGATCACCAATTGATCGAACGGCACTTGGACCTTTTTCCCGCTGGACGTGTTCAGGTAGTCGTAGCGTTTTTCCAGCGGCACGATCCAGCGATTGAGCAGTTCATCAACGGTACATTGTTGGCGACCAAAGTCGTCGATGACCAACGTGCCGCAATTACTCTTCATTTGAACAGGAGCTTCGCTGGTCCCGGAAGAATGGTTGTATTGCAGTTCCAGATGCTCCAGTCGCAGTTCACCACCCACGACAATCGTCGGGCGACGAATTCGTACCCAACGTTGGTCAATCGAATCGTCACGTAGCAGACCTTCACTATTTTCGTTAGTCACTTCTTCGTGATTCATGGGGTCGAACAAGCGAACGATATCGCGGTCGATTTGAACTGAACGAGGAATCCAGATGTACTGCCCGAAGGATCGAGTGACACGTTCAGCGATACTGGTTTTGCCGTTACCGGGATAACCATACAAAAACATACCTCGGCCGCTGTTGACAGCCGGCCCGAGTTTTTTCATTGTCTCATGAGAAATCAACAAGTCACTGAACGCGCGGCGAAGGTCTTCTTCCGAAGGGTGCTGGTTGGCAATCGTCTGTGCTTTGACACTCGCCGTGTAGGCATTGAAGGGTACGGGAGCCGCGCCATAGTAAGAGCAAATTTCTGAAAAGCGGCGCGCCCGTTCCCGGCCATTCTCGGATAATTTGCAGATGTAGTCGTTTGCCGCGGCTTGCCCAATGTAGGAAAGGTTTTGATCGGACTTCATTCGCGTCATGACTTGTTCGAGCAACGCAAACGGCAATTTGACCTGTTGCTCCACTTGCCGAATCGTCGCTTCACCGCGAGCCAGCAAGAATTTGGAGACTAACTCTTCTACCAGGGCTTCGTTCGTGCCTGCTTCGAAGTAATTCCGAGGCGCTTGAGGAACGAATTCTCCTGTCGACGAGGTTTGACGCGGAGCATCGCTGGACTCGGCAACCTTGGCTTTGCCAGCGGTCAAATTTTGCAATCGAGACAACAACTCGTTGAGTCGTTCGTCGGCGGATTCTCCCGCCTGGTTGGTTTGAACTTGGTTCATGCTGGAAAGAAATCACTTAGTTCGTGACGATGGAAACCTCGAGGTGTAGGTGCAAAATCGGCCATTTCGGGGCTGCTTTTGAACCAATCGTCAGTTGTTCGCGATTTGCGGCAAACACCAAGTGAATTGCACGGACTAAGACGGTTATTTCAAAACACGATTGCCGCAGCAAGAACCAATGCTGTACCCAAAACGTGGCAAAACCAGTACGTTCGACACGTTTGTAAAAGCCAATCGCGGCACATGAAATTCAATCGCGATCATCACAAGTTAACACTCTGCCACGATCCATCAGAAAGCCGACTTGGCGGCGGAGTGAGGCATTACCGTTCTTGATCGACAATAGCCAAATCAATCCCACCACCAACGCAGTGATTCGTCGCGCGGAACAGTTGCCAGTTCCGGAACGGATTTAATGGCTTGATAACGGGTGGAATCGACCAGTTGCGAAACGGGGCAATCAATTCCGCCACTGACGCCAATAATCGTCTGTCGAAACTTCTTTCCGCCCTTGGAAAAATTGATCGCTTCGCTATTCATCACCGACTCAACAACCTTCGCAACATTCGACGGCTGTTCCCGGTACAGCAATTGGCTGTCCGATGACTTCCGGCCGAAGTAGGTCAAATTCCAGTTGACTTCTTTGGCCACCCCCTCGCGACGAATCAGCGAACAGACCATGGCGAGGTCGAAAACGTTTCGCAACTGATTGTAGACAGGATATCGTTCAGCAAGCTGATCAAAATGTTTGGTGAAATTTTCAGCGAACAGCTTGGTTGGGCCTTGCGATTGGTTGGTGTGAATTCGTTGCCCTTGTTCGCCCAGCATTTCAGTTTCGCTCAGAACCTTCACGCCCGTGCCCTTCAGTTCAAAGATCGTGCGGTTCTCGTCGGTTGCAATTCCGTCATAATTCAACGTGAACCACCAACGCGCGACATCCATCGATTGAGCCGCCTCAGGCGTTTTCAACGCTTCCTGAAAATAGCTGGGCACTGCTGGAATTGAGGCCTCAAGACCCATACCCACCATTTTCATGCGGTAATCTGCTTCGACCAGAACCCGGGCAGTACTGGAATTGGGGTCAATTCCAAAAACTTCGATGTCCTGCATTCCAACGGCCTTTTGCAAGTCACGTCGAAACGCGTCGCCCCGGAGTGGTGTGGTTCGTAGAAATTCTTGAGCGGAAGCCAAATTTTGTTGTCGCGGCGTGATGGCACAGCCAAATCGACCACCATCGAACCAAACGCTGCGCAGGCACGTCACCAAGTCACTTAACTGAAGGACAGGCCGTCCAGTTTTCACATTAACATTGAC
The DNA here is from genome assembly GCA_040081565.1 of Pirellulaceae bacterium. GTDB lineage: Bacteria > Planctomycetota > Planctomycetia > Pirellulales > Pirellulaceae > BJ22. The sequence continues at coordinate 12,877 of JBEBGH010000022.1, read as the reverse complement.
GCCTTCGGCATCGACGCGCCACGGACCAGCCGGTCCAGCGATCAAGATGTCTTTGTTCTCACGGTCGACGATCAAGTATTGCAGGTCATAAATTCCAGCCAAGTTTTGCAAGGCTTCAGGAATCGGTTTGCCTTGGGCTGCCAACGACTGCAAATTGCGTTCGAGTTGAATCAATGAAACCTGACGAATCTCCGCGTCGCCAAGCGCAGTTCCGCCGGGTCGGCGTTGGTTGCCAACCGCGGATTGCAGGGTCTTGGAATGCTCGAAATTTACTCGCCGGACTTCCCCTGCTCCGTTGACATAAACTCCCGTCACGTAGGGCTGGATGGTGCCCTCGCCTTGGGTCGTCGTCCATTCGTCAGGCGCAATCGTTTGCTGGATTAGCTGCATTAAGGGTTGAAAGTCACCAATCGTGATCCCGCCGCGGTTGCCTTGGGGGCCATCACTTCCGCGCGAAGGTGGCTGCCGCATTGCGTCTCCAAGCGAACGATAGGTTCGCGAACGGATTCGATCATCGTTGATTTTTCCAGCCGAGGTCCACATCCCTCGATAGGCCCCGCCGCGAAACTGTTCTTCGGCAATTTTTGCATGGAGCAAGTCCTGTTCAGGGCCTTGGGCCACCGCCGCATTTTCCAAGGCAGCGGGAAATTCACCGAAGGCGATTGACTGGTTGGGATCGACCAAGCCTTGGCCGAAAGCAATTTGGCTGAGGAAAAAAATTGCGGACCAAATCGCCAGACCCAACGCTGGATTGAAACCGCATCTTGGTTGTTCATTCATCGCATCTCTCCCTTGCTCGCCCCGCCAGCATTGTACGGGAGAAAAATGCTGGAAACAACAAAGATTTCCGCATTGAAACGAAAGAACGTGCAAATAAAAAAAGCCCGGACCGAAGTCCAGGCTGATTCAATGGTCGCCGTGATTTAGAATCTCGACTATTTTCCGTTGACGGGTGCTGGTGTTTCGGTATGAGCTGGAGCTTGCAACACCGAGGGGCTCGTTGCCGCCGGAGTGTAGTAATTGCTGCCGCCGTCGCAACCACAGCTACGAGTCAATTGATTGCCAACGCAACTGCTGATGGGTGAGCAATCGTCAAAATTTGATTTCGAGCGGTCGAACAAACGGCATCGCTTGCCGCATTGATTTCCATGATTGGACAGGCCGCTATCGCAGCCGCAGCCGTCTTGTCCGGAACGAGAACCAAAATGGCCACCGAAGCGCGAGCCGAAACTGCGTCCTGAATCACAACCTTGTTCGCAGCCTTGATCACAGCCACCACCGCAGCCACCACCGCAACCGCCACGATCGCGATGGAAGAATGAGCCATGGCCCACGCGATTTGCGAATCCGCCGCAACCCGTGGAGCAACCTGCTCCAGCTGGCCAGCCGAAGCAACCGTTGTTGCAACCGAAATCGCGATTACCGCCGCAGTCTCCGCCGCAAGCATCCGCGCCACCACGTCCACCACGGGACAAGAATCCGCCGCCATGGCCAAATCCGCCGGAGCCACACCCGGTGCCGCAACCGTTATCGCGATGTCCCCGGCCGCTGCCGCAACCGCCACCGCATCCGCCATCCAACGAGATCGAGCAGTCGTCGTGGCAATAGGTGCTCCACAAGCCTTCTGCATCGGCTTGGGAAATCGTGCGCCCGCAATTTGCGCCACCGAATGAGTTGGCTGCCCAGCTGTGAATTCGGCTTCCGTGACCTTGGGCTGAGACGATTGAGGCCATGTTGGCCACGATCAACGCGGCGCAAAACAAGAAGGCCTTACCTAATAGACTTTTCATTGTTGACTCCTAACTTCGTCTACTCTTTTTCAATTCTGCCAACCGACCGCACCACGCGTCTCATCGAGTGATGTGTTTGGTTGGAAGAAGAGCCGGGAATAGACTGACGACAAAAAAGAAACGGCGCGGAGTAACAAGGAGGGAGTTTTCCCAACTCGTCATTCGCAAGACATCGGGGATTGCATCGTCGTTAGGATCAGGCCTTGTTTACCTAATTGGAGGTGAATTCCATTAACTTCAACAAGTCGGGTTGTCAGTTGCCATCTGGGAAAAAGCGGACGATTGTTCGTCGCACGCGGATTCATCACGCAGTAGCGAAAAAGCCGTTTTCTCAGGCAAAAAGAACGTTTCGAGAAAAGAATTTGGTAAGCTGTGCCGGATCTTTTGGTTTTGCGTTGTGACGGTGTTTGCGGTCTCAACTCAACCACATTCGAGGCTGCCTTGGGCCTTATGGGCGCGACCATCGCTGTAAACGCCTGGACCATCTTCTGCATACCATTTCAGCAGAACTCCTTTCCAATCGTCAAACGACTTCGCGCGGGCGAAGTCCTCTCTCACTTCCTCGAATTGCGGATGCAACACGGCGTACTTGATTCCGAACTTTCTCATCAGTGGCCCGACTTTTTCTTCGCCGTACAACGATTCAGTAAGTTGGTAATGCTTGAGGATCACCGCTCGCTGCTCGTGGATTGTTGCGGGCGCCGGCAAGATTCCGGTTTCGGCCAAGGCTCGGGTCTGCGAGAAGATCCAGGGATTGCCAATCGCACCACGAGCCACCGTGACTCCGTCGATGCCAGTCTCGCGAATCATTCGCAAACAATCGGCCGGCGTAAACAAGTCACCGCTGCCGAGGATGGTTTTTTCTCCAACATGCCGCTTCACCTCACGCAGGAATTCCCAGCGACTCGGTCCAACGTAGCGTTGCTCCACGGTGCGACCATGAACGGTAATGGCCGAAACGCCGGCATTGAAAGCGCCGTCAAGAATCTCGAAGAAGCGATCACGACTCTCGCTGGTATCGTCGATGCCCCTTCGCATTTTCACGGTCACCGGAATGTTCGGTGGCACAGCATCGCGCGTGCGTCGAACGATTTCCAAGGCCACGGCGGGCTGACTCAGATGAAATCCACCGCGACAACGACCGAGCACTTTTTTGACAGGGCAACCGAAATTGATATCGATCACATCAAAACCCGCTTCGACCAACTTCAGAGCACCGGCTGAAAATTGCTCGGGTTCCGCTCCCATCAATTGCCCGCCGACTGGATGATCTTCGTCAGACAGGTGCAGAAAATGGCTCGTTCGCTTGCGATCCTTCAAATTCACCAGGAAATGATCCAGCATCACCTCGCACAGCGCATAGCTGGCACCATGACGGCGCGCCAGCACCCGCATCGGCCAATCGCTGTAGCCCGACAAGGCCGCTTGCACGACTGGGAAGCCGATCTCAACATTGCCGATTCGCAGCGGTCGCAGTTGTTGGGGCATCGTGGGGTGGGTCGTCTCGATCACAAGGGTCTTTCCGAAGCTGTGCCAGGTCGCGGGCAGAATCGCATTTCGCCAAAGTCCCTTTATCGTTATCCTGTTTGGGCACTAGATCAAGGCTTTCGCTGAAAGTTGGCCGGCAGTAGACGGCTTTCGCAGTGGCATTGGTGCCCAAAAGTCTTTGGACGAATTCACAAGAACATCCCGTTTTGATGCCAAGTTTTCTGATTACCTATTGGCCCTTTTTCGTCGTGCTTGCCATGGTTTTGGCGGGATTGGCCCTGCTGCGGATGTATGCGGGGCCCGGTCGCTTGCCCTACAAATCGCGCGGCCGGATCATGACCAATGCCGAGGCAAAATTTTTTCGCGTTTTACAAAAAGCCGTACAAGATGACTTTTTGATTTTCGCGATGGTTCGGATTGCCGATCTGTTAGTTGTCGATGAAGGCATTCACAACCGCCGGGGCTGGATTGGCAGGATCCTCTCCAAGCATGTTGACTTCGTTTTGTGTGATCCTGGGACGCTGGAGCCTAAGGCCGCCATCGAATTAGACGATCGATCGCACGAGCGGGCGGACCGCATCGAACGAGACGAATTTGTCGAGCACGCTTTCGAGTCGGCTCGGCTGCCGTTGGTGCGAATCAAGGTGGCTGGCAGCTACGAATCTCGCTCGCTTCGCCAAGTCATCGACGATGCGCTTGCGAATAGGTAAACTATCCATATGAACGCCTCTTCCAATGTCCAACCCACCCGCAAGGCTGTTGTCGCCGTAGCGATGCACGCCGAAAAGCTGCTGATTATCCGCCGTAGCGAATACGTGCGAGCCCCCCACCATTTTTGTTTTCCCGGCGGTGGCATCGAGGCAGGCGAAACCCACGAGGAAGCAATTATTCGCGAAATGAAGGAAGAACTCACGCTCGACATTCAGCCGGTAGCTAGAATTTGGACCAGCAAAACTTCGTCGGGTTATGAGCTGAATTGGTGGCGAGTCAACTTGGCCGAAGAATTTTCGATTACGCCCAATGCTCAAGAAGTAGCGTGGTGGGGATGGTGCACGCCGCAACAATTCCTCAAGCTTCAGCCGATTCTTTCTAGCAATCAGGAATTCATGAAGGCCTGGTCCAACAAAGAATTCGAAATCGTTTAGGGCGTTTCAGCGACTAAACGAAGTATTTGAACGGGTTTGTCCTGCTCTGCCTTCCCAAGGGTCTGAACCGTTTTTGGAATTAGCCTCTAAGTGCGCGGAGCATTCGGCAGACAAACAGGCACGGTAAATCGAATTCTGGAGGTTGTCGATTTTTCGTTATCATTTTCACCGCCAGAGTTTGCTCCGACGGCTGCCACAAAAATCCCTACCGCAGCTTGACCTCCAGTCGTGTTGTTGACCGTCACGGCAATGTCGAATTCGATGACGCGAACATTGGACGCCATATTTGGATCGAGATGCGCATTTCCGCTGGAGTTGAAGTTAATTCCCTTGGGGCTAACCAGGGCACCGAGCGTGGTGGTATTTCGTGTCGCCTCCGCCACACCTTGGCAAATTTGGGTGATGCTTTGGGCAACGAAGGTTTTGATGTCGATCATCCAGAAAAACTCCACGGAGAGAATAAGGTCAGATTTTTTGCCGGGGTACGGTGCTATTGAGTCCGGCGGTCGCAAGCCTCTAGCTTAGCCTGTATTCGATTCTTCGCAACTTTGAATCAAAAAGCGTTAACGAATCCCCGATTCGGCCAAACTGGGGTTACCCTGGCACTCGCAAGGCATCGGGACAATACACAAGGCTAAAGTGATCTGATTGGCCGACGGAACTTGACCCAATTAGCGATGCGTTACCGTGGCTACACGAATTGGCCAAGGTTGTTTGACTTAAGCTCGCTAGGGCAACGTGTCTTTCAATTCGTCGCCTGCCAAGTCGGTGATCGAATCAAGTGCTGCGGCAAAGAACCAGTCGCGATCCGCATCACCCGTGAGCGTGTCGGCGTGGGTGTCGTTGAAAACCGTGGCGCCCACTCCGGATGCTTGCAGGCGATAGCCGCCAACTCCACTCCTCAAATTGGCCACCCGGGTAAGATAATCGCGGGCGGTCGAGATCCATTCGCCTCGCAAGACATTGAGCGCGGTTTGATTGGCATCGTAGGCCGTTGTTCCGGCAATCAACAAGTCGTCATCGGCTCCACCATTTAACGAATCGCCACCACCTCCGCCGATCAGGATATCGCGCCCCGCTCCACCGCTGACAATGTCATGGCCACCACCACCCAACAGCACATTGTTCAGACTGTTGCCTACGATGGTGTCGTTTTTGCTGCCGCCAATCACCTTTTCGATGGTTGTCGGTGAATTGAGTTGCAAGCTCAGGTTGGCGTTCACAACTTGCGGCGCTGCGTTGGACAAATCGATTAAGATTGCCAAAGAGGTCGTCGAACGGAAATCTAACAGATCGATTCCCCCTCCCGCTTCATTGATCGAATCGGTTCCCAGAGGACTATCGGTGTCAAAGAAATACGTGTCGTGATTTGAACCACCCGTTAGCACATCATTCCCCGGACCTCCCACAAAAAAGTTGTTTAACGTGTTTCCGGTCAGCGTATCTCCTAGCTCGCCGCCGACCACCTTTTCGATCGTAATGGCGGAGCCAAGGACCAAGGTGAGCCCGGCGTTAACAACTTGGGGTGCGGTATTCGCGAGATTGACGTTGATCGAACGTGTGGAGGTCGAACTGAAGTCCAACGTATCGATTCCCGCGGTTTCGGTAATGGTATCGGTGCCCAATGCGTTATCGCAATCGAATCGATAGGTATCGTTGCCTCCCTGGCCGCGGAGTGAATCATCGCCGCCGTTACCAACCAGCACATTTGCGCGGCCATTTCCAGTCAATGTATCACCTAAGGCACCGCCGATTAAATTCTCGAAACTAGCTCCGGAACCGAGACTGAGTGTGAGTCCGGGATTGACGACTTGCGCGACAGCGGTTGCCAAGCTCACCGCTACCGTTTGCGTCGTCGTGCTTGAGAAATCAAGAGTATCAACACCACCCAAACTTTCGTTCAAGGTATCGAAACCTAATCCCAATCCCGTATCGAAGCGGTAACTGTCATCTCCCAAGCCTCCTGCGATAAAGTCATCGCCGGTCCCTCCCACCAGCACGTCATTTCCCGATCCTCCGTAACCGGTGTCATTCCCCACGCCACCAAATACGAACACGGGCAGGCTGATTCCCGCGGCATCCAGAACATCGTTGCCGGAATGACCCCAGATCCAAATCTGATTAACATCAACGCTGGCATAACTGAGTGGCGCAGGGAGTGTATTGGCGTTCAAAATGATGTTCGGACCGGAAGTCGTTAAAGTCGCGGTATCATTGTCGTTCGAACCATGGACATACACGTTGCCCCCGCTCAAGTGATAGGCGCCTTCAAACATGTCGGTGTTGTCTTCGTTAAACGGATCGCTGTCGACTTCGACAACTTGATTGTTGTCGTCACCCACGACCAGCAACGAATAGTCGCCATCGATTTCCGGAGCACCCGTGCCCGGTAGCGCCATTTGAATCGCTCCCGGTCCAATGGTCAGCAACTTCGTATGCTCACCGACCGACAAAAAAGCGGGATCGGTTTCCAGATAAGTATCGACTAATGTATCGCCACCGAAAACCAAATCCGTTGAGGCATGAACTCCCCAGCGAAACGACGGCATTTCTGCCCCGGTTATCCGGTATTCCAAGAATACCGATCCGTATCCATCGGCATAGCTATCCAGGACTTGTAAGTCAGGTGTCGCCAGCATTCGTCGCGACTCAAGTTGCTCGATTGAAACTTTAAAGGAATTTGGTCGGCTACCAGTCCGACGAACTAAACGACGGGTTGAACGGCTGATTTTTCTAAACGAGTTGTTTCTGGATTTTTTATGCATGACTGAGTCTCGCAAAGGTCTTAAGAACGTTTCATTGGATTCCTTCATGTTACGTCACCGAAATCCAAAAGCTAGATGGGTTTGTCGATTAGTTAATCATCGAATTCAGTGCACGATCCGCGCGGGCAAAACAGCACACCTCATGCACATCAATCCGCCATCTGTCGATCGACGACTTTTATCCTAAGCAAATTTGAACTCGTAGCGAGAACGAAAGAAACGAAGCCGAGAAAATAGAGCACATCACGAGAATTATTAGCAAAATTCAGTTTGATTTTGTGAAACTAGATTTAGGATTGAGGAAGTTGGATATTGTTGTGCGCTGCTGAAGATTCTTCTTGCTTGACAACCAAAGAACCTCGCATTTTTGGAAAACTACCTCGATGTCGCTTTTCAAAAAGCAAGAACATGCTCGAAGTTCATTATTTGAGCAATGAAATACTTCTAGACAATGCTGAAACGTCGCGGTATCAAATTGAACTCAGCAACCGAGCAATCAAAGAATTGGCACATGTCTTAATGGAACTGAAGCCAAGAATCCTGAAGTATACTTCATTTGACGCGAATACACTTTTGTCGAATCTTCAAGCGTCCCTTGCATTCGAAATCCGCGACGAGAATCACGCAAAAGAATTGGGCGAGTTAGCAAAAGGAATCGAGTTTCCAGAGATAATCTCCAAGGCTGGCGCTCACGCTACGGCGAAACGACTATTGAACGAGGACTTCTATTGGTCAGAAGGAGACGTCACCGCGCCGCATGGGAATGACTATGGGATGGATGTCTGGTTGGAATACAAGGATTCCAAAATCGCATTTGGGAAAAGCACCCTGAAATTCCTTTCGCATGTGATTCAAGATCATGGGGCTGAGGACGACACCGTCACTTGTTTTTTGATCACCTATTCGGTCATTTTTGGCGAGTTAAAATGGCACGGAAAAATCGGCTCGAAAATCAAAGAGCTCTTCTTGAGTCGCGCCGAAGCGGCATTGAAAGCACCGGATGCCCATGAAAGCTGGAATTCAAACATCCGCAAGTCGGTTAAGTTGATCGAGTCAATTCCCGGGGAGCAGGAAGATTCATAGACGTAGCGCGCGTCGGCCACGAAACCCTCGGCAACTGCCGGCTGACGACGTTCAAGTCTCAAGCATTGCGGCATACGAATTTTTGGCATTGTAAACCGTTTTCCTAATTCATCATTGGGAGCTATAATGCTTACTACGGAGAAAGAAATGGACATTTACACTGACTCAATTCGAGCACTGCCCCTTGCAGACAAGTTAATGCTGGTCGCACGTATTTGGGATGATTTGGCCGCAGAGGGTAATTCCGTTCCACTACCAGATTGGGCGGTAGCTGAGGCGGCGCGAAGGCGAGATGAAATGTTGGCTGATCCGAGTCTCGGATCGACGCATGACGACGTTTGGAAACGAATCAACGATTTGCGCAATGGCTAGTTTGCTGCGCTACCATCCTTCGTTTGATTCGGATGTGCTTAATGCTGCGGCATGGTACGACGAACGGCATCCTCAGCTTGGAACAGACTTTATTGAACGGGTTCAGAGAGCTGTGTTGCAAATGGTTGCAGATCCAGATCGTCGCACATCGGTCGATTACGGGGTCCGTTACTGGCCGATTGAACGTTTTCCTCATGTTGTGTTTTACGATCTGACTGAATTCGAAATTCTCATTCTTGGAGTGATGCACACATCGCAAGACTCTCAAATATAGATCTCGAAACGAAAGTAACGCGACGGCTTGCTTTTGATCTGAATTACATTGGGTGAGGGATGTTCGATCGAACCCTGCGATCGATATTCAGTACGCAACTAAAAGCCTAGTTGCGTTCGCGAATCGGACTCTGATCGTCGGCAGGATTTGATTCAGGTTGTGGAGGGGTGGGCTTTTTGGACGCTGGCTCTGGCTTGTGCAAGAACTGTCGGTTGAAGATCTCGGGATCGAAGGCGTCGGCGGGGATTTGGTCCTGTTTACGCTTGCGTAAATCGGGGATGGCAGGGGCGCTGGAGTTTACTCGCGGTTCAGCCGGTCGTTGAGCAACCAGAGGAACGGTAACCGAATTCTCTGTTTTTTGAGGTTCGGTTGAGGCGACATCCGCTTGACTGGTCTTCGCTTGCGGAATTTGAGCCGCGCGAACGGGTTCGGCCATCAACATGATCCATTCCTGAAGGATCAAATGCTCTCGCGAATCGGGTTTGATGGATGCTTGTTTTTGAGTGCCGTGCGCGGTCAGAGCTTGTTGAATCAAAACGCTGTTCTGCGACTGGCCATCGCCGACGAAATGCATGACTTGATAGAGATTCTGTTGGCTCAAGCGTTTGGGAACCGACAGGCCGTGGCCCAGTTCCAACAAAGGCATGTTTTTTTGTTGGCGGTTATGGCATCCCGCCGCCGCGCAGTTTTTTACCAAAATCGGTTCGACCACTCGTTTGAAACTGGAACGCCCGAACTCAGGGACTTGGTCAAGGGCTTTTTCCAGTGTGTGAATGGGTACAGTAGTCAATGAGCTTTCGGGAGCAGCCGTTGCCTTGAGCGCGTCGAGTTCGATGGTTTCGAAATTGGCCTTTTGGATCATGGGGTCGACAACGTTGACTTGTTCTCTCGCCGTTTGTGAGTTCGCCGGCAAGTTTTGTGCAGTCCCCGCACGCGGTTGCTGCGGAGTCGATTGGGCGAGTTGCGTTTTTTCGGCGCGGTCGCGGGCGGAAACGAGTTGCCTACTCAAGTCATCGAGGACTTGTGGATTGATCTTTGTGAACTGTAAGCGGTCGATTAGCCGTTGGGCTTGTTCGAATTGCTTGAATCGAATGCACCATGGAACAAGCTCGGCCTGACGTGCAAAGTCTTCGCTGTCGATTTGCGACCAGAGGAACTCGAAGGCTTCGTTGTAGTTCTCGCAGACCATCGCAACTTGTTCGGTCGGGACGACAATGCGGCTGCCGCTCAAGGTCTCGACGAGTGTCTTCTCGAAGTCCGCCCGGACGATGCCTTCCAGAACGTTGTTATTCTTTAGAACGACGAGGCTGGCAAGTTTGCCCGCCGATTTGGGCTGTTGTGCGACGACCGCCGGCACTTGGCCGAAGCCAAAACAAATAGCCAAGAAAACCAGGGAAACTGCAAACGAATTGAGAAAAGTTCGGTCCATGCGGGGGACCGTAGAGAAATCGCCGGGGCAGGTCAAGACAAATTACGAGAAATCGAACGGCCGATGGAAGCTGAATTGCAATCAGGAAATGTCTTTCCCAAAAGGGTTCAGACCCTTGGAAAAGCCGAAAGGGTCAGGCCGCTTTGGGGAATTCTTAAGGGGCCAAACGGGAGCGGAACCAGGTGCCGTTCGGTTGGAGTTCAAATTCGATACGGTCGTGAAGGCGATCCGCGCGGCCTTGCCAAAACTCGATCCGGTCGGGAGTAAGCGAGTAGCCACCCCAATTCTCCGGGCATGGGACTTCGGCACCCTTCAGCCGATCCTCCAGCTCGCGTGCCAGCATTTCTAATTCGAGTCGACCGGACACGACAGCGGATTGAGCCGAAACCGCGGCGCTAATTTGCGAGCCACGTGGACGAGAGTAGAAATACTGCTGGGACATTTGCCGGGAGGTCTTTGTCACCTGCCCTTCTACTCGGACCTGCCGCTCTAAATAAGGCCAGAAAAAGACCAATGAAGCCCGTCCAGTGGCAGCCAACTGCTGGCCTTTTTTCGAATCGTAGTTCGTAAAGAACGCGAACCGGTCGTCATCGAGTGATTTCAGTAACACGATTCGGGCACTTACATTGCCATTGCGGTCGGCCGTTGATAGCGTCATGGCGTTGGGCTCGAACCATTCCGGGGCTTCGTCGACTGCAATTTGCAACCAGCGACGGAAATTCTCCACCGGCGAGGGGCTTAAATCGGATTCATTGAGCCCACTGCTGGTGTAACTTTTTCGCAAGGCGTGCAAATTGTCCATTTTGGTTCGCTTCGAGGCCGCGTTTCGACTTTGTGAAGAAATCGTCTTTCGCTATCATACATGAGCGACTGCGAGATGTTGAATGGGTCAAGATTACAGACCCGTAACCATTCATTTTTGACAACTGAATTCGAGGAAGAACGATTAGCGCCACAATGACCGAAACCAAATCCAAAGCCAGCGTTGAAATGCGCATCGAACACGACTCGATGGGCGAGGTGAAGGTACCCAAGAACGCATACTACAGCTCACAAACGCAACGGGCCGTGGAGAATTTTCCGATTTCAGGCCAGCCGCTGCCAACGGAGTTGATTCGCGCGATGGGGCTCGTCAAATTCGCTTGCGGTGTTGCCAATCGCGATTTGGGAAAACTTTCAAATACCGGCAAGGTCCGCCTCGATGCAACGCAGATATCGTCGATGCTGCAAGCGGCGGAGGAAGTTGCGGCTGGCAAATTTGACGATCAGTTTCCGATCGATATCTTCCAAACGGGTTCTGGGACGTCGAGCAATATGAATTGCAACGAAGTCATCGCGAACCGGGCCATTGAAATTCACGGGGGGGATCGATTCCTGGCCGACAAGCCGATTCACCCGAATGACCATGTGAACATGGGCCAGAGCACGAATGATACCTTTCCGACTTCGATCCACGTTGCCGTGGCGATGGCGATCAAGGAAAATCTGTTACCGAACTTGAAAGCCTTTCATCAGGAACTGAAGTCGAAGGCTGAGGCGTGGAGCAAAGTGATCAAGATCGGCCGCACGCATCTAATGGACGCGACGCCGTTAACTTTGGGGCAGGAATTCAGCGGCTTCGCGCGGCAAATCGAGCTTTCGATCGAACGAGCAAACCGAGCCCTCGCAGCCGTGCTCGAATTGCCTGTCGGTGGAACAGCCGTCGGAACAGGGATCAACACGCATCCGGAATTCGGTCGGCGAGTGGCAGAGGCACTGGTGAAGAAAACCGGAATTCCTTTTGTCGAGGCAGTCAATCATTTCGAGGGGAATGCCCAGCGCGACGGCTTGGTCGATTGCCATGGCCACTTGCGAACGATCGCAACGACATTGTTTAACGTGGCGAACAACATCCGTTGGCTTGGGTCCGGACCGCGCTGCGGATTTTTCGAGATCTTGATTCCCGACCGCCAGCCTGGCAGTTCAATCATGCCGGGCAAAATCAATCCAGTCATGTGTGAGTCGATGATGCAATTGACCGCACGGGTGATGGGCAACGATCAAACGCTGGTCGTTTGCGGTGCCTCCGGCGGCCAATTCCAATTGAACATCATGATGCCGGTGATGGGCAGCACAGCCCTGGAGAGCGTGCGCTTATTGGCCAATGGAACACGGGCCTTTATCGACTTCTGCATGAACGGACTGGAAGCGAATCCAGAAGTCTGCGAATCGTTCGTTGAGAAGAGTCTATCGATGGTCACCAGTCTGAATCCGCTGATCGGCTACGACAAAGCGGCCAAGCTGGCGAAAGAAGCTTTCAAGACGGGCAAGACTGTCCGCCAATTGTGCGAGGAGCAAAACATCCTGCCAAAGGATGTTCTCGACAAAGCACTTGAGCCAATGAGTATGACCAAACCACAAGCTTAAACGTTGAGCCTATCAAAAAGGGGTCAGACCCGAATGGCACTTGGCGAAATCAAATTCCCGTTGATGGCAGGGATTTGCGCAGTTCGTGGCGTGGTTTGTTCATGAGTTTGTAACTCTTGGGCCTG
>JBEBGH010000598.1:0-2024 GCA_040081565.1 Pirellulaceae bacterium | reverse complement strand
CCTTTTGTACTTCGCCGATGTCATCGCAACCAAATGATCCGAGCTTCCCACAGACGGTATTGATACATGCACCGTCGCCGACACCGCGGCAAACTTCTGCGACTTTGTTGACCTCGCTGGCATCATCGCAACCAAATGATCCGAGTTTCGCACAAACCGCATCAATGCATGAAATCCGATCTGGGTTTCGATTGTCATCGTCGCAATTCGGAGGTGGCCGCTGAAAGGCCCCCATTCCTTGTTGAATATTCTGTTCTATATAGTACTGATTGACCAAAGTGCTCACCGTGCGAATGTACTCTGCTTTAGATGCTTTTTTACTTTGATTAATCTCTAAATCACCAGCTCCGGCCGAAAAAAAATAGCAAGCAGCCAAGACAATCAATAATACTTTCATAAACAATTCTTTCACAATCCCCCCCTGTCCCAGAAATTTAAGCAAACCACCCACCGTAGGAGTTTTATGTGAAACTCCCGAGTTTTGTCATTCTTTTTCCATTCTAACTGCTTGCTGATGTATAAAATCTAAGTGTGTACTTCCACAAACGATTGGTGAGGTAGAGAAAGATAACAGCAATCGCCAGACTTGCTCCTAAAAACTCAACTCCATCAAGTCCCAATACCACCCGACTGGGCACGCTTGCGACAAACGCCACAGGCACAATCGTTAAAATCGTATAACGCAGCCACCTCGGGTAAAGACTATCTGGCCTCGTGCCTAGCTTATAAATTTGAAACCAAACGTAATTAATATTCTCAGCCCGCGTAAAAATAATTGAAAGCAAAGAGAAGAAAAAACGAACGGAGTAAACAACAACAAGTCCGCAAGGAACCATCGGAATCAGATATAGTAGCCTCCACCAATCGGGGTTTGCCATTTGCGAAAATGCAAAACCTATCCAGGCCGCGATGAGGCCGATATTGATAAAATATGCGGTATTAAGTTTCCGCGTACTCACCATGAACTGCGAATTGACAGGTTTTACCAGGATAAGATCAAGGTCACCTTTAGCCACTTTGTCAGAAAACTGGTCGAGATTCTCGGAAAAAAAGATCATGTAAAACGCGTCGACCATAAACAAAATCCCAAGGAAAACTCGTGACGTATCAAGGGTCCACCCCGAAATACCGCTCACCTTGCGGAACAAAACTTCGAAAAGAAAAAACTGTGCCGCATACCAAATAAAATCTGTTAAAACTTTCATCACAATATTGGCACGGTATTCAACGTCAGCCATAAAGCTGGTTCTCGCAAATTCTTTTAGCAATAAAAAATATCGAGAAGCCACACTTTTCATCTAGAATTCCTATGCTCCAGTTCCGCTATATACTTCACGACCACGAATCCACATAATCCGTGCAAGAAAAGACATGCCCACAATACCTACAGTTGTAGTAACAAACCCATGCATCAACCCATCGCTGCCCACCCGGCCAGTGAGATAACCCACCGGAATGAAAACTCCATTACAGAAAGGCAAGTTCAGAATCATCGGCTTGATCCCGGCTGGCAGAAGGTCAAGTGGTATGATCTCGCCCGATAATATCCAAACGATGAAGTTTTTGGCCACAGTAAATGAAAGCGTACGGTTCCAAAAAAACGCCAGCGAGGCAACACAAAAGCTAAGGGTGTGGACAAAAATCAAATAGTAGCCTATCAGCGCCAAGGTCGCAGGCAATCTTTGCCAATGAAATGGTAAATCGACCAAAGCCATCGCCGCAATTGGCACGAGCAACGACACCGCGGTGGTCATGAATTTGTAACCGAGAAACTGGCTTAAGTAATATTCGTAAAATGAAATAGGACGTACCAATAGCGAATTGACTGATCCAGAGTCAATTTCGTTCACCATGCGAAATTCATACATCCAATTCGAAGAAATACGCGCCACAAACGAGGCCCAAATCGCATAAGCCAGATAAGATTCGCGTCCAAATCCTCCGATCTGCTCAAGTCCCGAATTCGCAAAAATCGCCCACCACATCGAGATTTCAATCATGCAGGTAATTATCGGCTGCAACAC
>JBEBGH010000597.1:0-2024 GCA_040081565.1 Pirellulaceae bacterium | reverse complement strand
TTGTCCGCGCAGTTGCCCCGAGTGCTGACCACGCCGATCCGGAGAGCGGCGACTTTGATCGGTTGATCGACCCGGTTCGACGGTTGCTGTTTGGCCGGGAACGTTTTGTTGAGTTCCTGCGGTTGCCTGATTTTCGCGGCGTGGACGACGATCATCACGGCGATGACGAGGTGGACGTTCGATCTTGGGGGTTCCCGGTTTGATTGCCGTGAGTTTCACCCTGCGGCGGGGCGCATCGATTTCCTTGACCCAAGTTAGGAGCGAGTCGCCAACCGCAAACTGTTGGTGCAAATCGCGAATGTAGCCCGGTGAAAGTTCGCTGACGTGTACCAGGCAACTAAAGCCCAATCCTACGTCGACGAACACTCCGAAGTCGACAACATTGACGACTTGTGATTGGAGTTCCATCTCGGGTTTAAGGTCTTCAATCTTGATGATTCCACTGCGGAAGACCGGGCCATTGAGGTCTTGGCGAGGGTCGTGCGTGGGACGCTCCAGAGTCTGAATGATGTCCCGCATCATCAATTCGCCGACACCGAACTCTTGGGCGAGGTCGCGTGAATTCAAGGCTTGCAACTTTTTTAAGCCGGCATCATTTTCGTCTACCGTATCGATAGTTGTCGGACTGCTTGGAGCATGTCGGGATTTCAACCACTCGACGGGAGAAACACCGACCTTTTCCAGGACTTTTTCGGCAATCGCATAGCTTTCCGGATGAATCGCGGTTTCGTCGAGGGGATTATCACCGCCGTAAACTCGGAGAAAGCCCGCCGATTGAACAAATGTTGCGTCACCGATACCCGGGACTTCTCGCAACGATTGGCGGCTCTTGATTGGATGTGCGGTACGATATTCAACCAGTCGCCGCGCGGTTAGCTGATTTAAACCGGCGACATAGCCCAATAGCGCCGGACTCGCCGTGTCCGTGTTTACGCCCACAAAATTTACGCAAGACTCAACGACTTCATCCAAGGACTCGGATAAATGTTTGGCTTTGATATCGTGTTGGTATAGTCCAACGCCCAAGTTACCCGGGCTGATCTTTACGAGTTCGGAAAGTGGATCGAGCAAGCGGCGACCGATCGAAACGGCGCTTCGCGCGTGGGGCAACAAGTTCGGCAATTCTTCCTTGCCGATTTCACTTGTGGAATAGATGCTCGCCCCGGCTTCATTCACGATCACGTACTTGATCGCCAGGTCCGCAAGATCCAACGCAATGGCATCAGAGACCATGATCTCAGCCTCGCGACAAGCTGTACCGTTGCCGATCGTCACCAAGTCAACTTGATGATTGCGAATAAGCTCAGCGAGTTTCTTTCGGTTCTCTTCGCGACGATGATCGTTTCCCACAATGAAAAGCCGATCGGAGTGCAACAAATTTCCTTGCGGATCCAAAATCGCGATCGAGCAACCATTCTTGTAACCGGGGTCAATCGCCAAAACTCGTTTGGCGCGAACTGGAGGACGCAGCAAGAGAGCCTTCAGGTTGTGGGCGAAGACCTGGACGGCGTGCCGCTCGGCGACATCGGTCAGCTCGCGCCGAACCTCACGCTCGAGGCTGGGCAACACCATTCGCTGTAACGCATCACGAACGCACTCTTCCATGAAAGGCTTGAACGGGTGCTCTGCAGAAACCAGGAGTTCAATCGCCCGTCGTTCCAGCGAATCCGAATCCGCCTTGATCTTGACCTTGAGTTGTCCACTTCGTTCACCCCGATTGATGGCCAAGACGCGGTGATTGGGAATGCGTTTGACTGACTCCGTGAAGTTGTCGTAGTCGGCAAATGGATGGGTGGTCGGTTTCTTTTTCTTGGGCTTCCGGCGTTTATTTCCCTTGTTTCCAGCGGCTTTCGCCTCGGCACTTGGCGTCTGTGCCGCTGCTGTCGACATCACGACTTCAGTTCCATCGCTTGGGGAAGGGTTCTCGACAGCCGCTTCTGCGTCGGTTGCCCCCGTGTCGGTTGCCCCCGTGTCGGTTGCCCCCGTGTCGGTTGCCCCCGTGTCGGTTGCCACCGTGTCAGGAA
>JBEBGH010000251.1:0-7978 GCA_040081565.1 Pirellulaceae bacterium | reverse complement strand
GCTCCGATTCAATCTGCACGTGGAACGCCCGTGGCGACGGCGAACGCAATTGCTTGGCCCGCCGTATGAGAAATTGAAATCAGGACTTTGTCGATCCCGAGTTCTGCGGCGACCTCCGCCGCGCGATTCCGGAGGATCACTCGCGGTTCTCCTCCGGCCTCGTTTACGACTTCCAAGTCCGTCCAGTGGATGCCTCGTGACCAACCCGTTCCGAGGGCCTTCAAGATCGCCTCCTTCGCCGCCCAGCGACCGGTGAAATGCTGCTCCTGAGCGCGGTGCATCGAGCAGTACCCGATTTCCGTTGGCGTAAATACTTTCTCCAGAAAAGAGGCACCGTGACGCTCGATCATTCCCGCGATTCGCTCGCACTCGCACAAGTCGGTTCCGATACCAATGATATTCATAAATGCTTTTCGTATTCCGATAATGCTAACGCGAGTTGACTTCTGCAGACTTGAAAACGATCTTATCGATGCGAAAGCCTAATCGCTCGTACAGGCGGACGGCACCAAGATTGTGAGCAGTGACTTCCAACGTTCCGGTCTTCATGCCTTCTTCCTGGAAACCACGTAGCGCTTTCATTACCAACGCCGTCCCTAAACCTCTTCCCCGATGCGCCGGCACGATTCCAACATTTTGAATTGCGGCGACAAATGGCTCGGTCTGCACGCCTTGGATTGTCCCGCAACTCTCGATATTGCCCCGTTCATTGCGAAAGATCAACAACCATGTCGCTTCCGGAATGAAGCCGCCACGGTTGACAATATCACTCATCAAACGAAAACAACCATCGGCGCGACCGAGACAGGAAAACACGTTGGTGTCCATCTCGTCGCGAAAGCTTCGGTACTTGGTATCCGCGTGCGCCCGCATCATTTCAATTCGCCATGGCAAGAATTCGTAGCCCGCCAACAGCGGCTTCACGGGCGGTAAAGCGCGAGTCAAGTCATAGCTCATTCGATATCGTTTGAACAAAGTAACCGACATGCTCGCTTCGCCACCAAACCTGCACGTAAACCAAAGCTCACATTGTAAGCCAAATCCGGGTTCAAGCCACCGGGAAAATCAAGCTTAGAAAGGCGACGCCTCGATTCGATCCGGATCATTTGCGCCTTGATGAGGCGAGTGAGGGCGGTGAACTTTGCCCTCTACGACATCTTCTTCCGTCGCCGAAAAAGTTGTCGACGTGAAAACCTGAATGTTAAGACTCTTGCTGATCCATTTGGCAAATCGAGCCCGATACCACCGCCGACAAAATGGGATCAACAGCGAAAGCCCCAACAAATCGGTGATAAAACCCGGCGTGATCAACAACGCGCCAGCGATCAAGATCATCGCACTGTCGGACAAAAAGGTTGACAAGGAAACTGGTTCCTTCCGGTTTTGCAAACTGGCGACCAGCCCTGCCCACTGCCGACGGGCCAGCCAAGTTCCCAATACACCCGTTCCGATCACCAGCAGCAATGTGGGAAAGAACGTGATGTAACTGTTGACAATCAACAACAGCACGAGATCTGCGAGGGGCACCAAAACGATCAGCAAAAAAATCGCAAAAAACATCAAGCCATCACTGTTTAAAAAAATTTGGGGAAAAACGCATCAATCGAAGATCTTCGCAATAATCGTATCAAATACGAGAGGGTCTCATCCTAGTCGATTTCCGTTTGATGACTTGCTTAATTTTTTGACTTTGATCCAACGCCATTGGCGGCCTCACCCAGTCGTCTTTCTTCACGTCCGCAAGCCAATCTCGCCTAATCGTCAGGATCGAATAAAAACGCTAGCGAGCGACTTTGACGAATAACCAAATTGCGTAACACCGGGTTGAACTCTACCGATTGCAATCATCAGTTTTTTTATTGTAGGGAAATGAATTGGGCCGATAAACACGTAGAGAGTTCGTCCGCACAAGGCGAGTCTTTTCCGCCCTTTTCGCCATTTTGGAGAAAACTGGCGATTTCCCGTCGACTTAGAAATGGAACAGGTTTTTCAATGCTACGACGACAGTTTCTTGGATCGGTCGCAGTTGCCACAGTCACCGGACTTGTCTGCAAGGTTGGATATTCCTGTTCGTTGAACGAATACGACTGGAAAAATGAAGTCGTGCAAACGGTTGGACAGCCGCCAAAATTTCTGGCTCCTGTCGTTACCGATATTGCGCTGAGCCCAACGGAAAGTCAAATCGCGGTCGTGGGCGACGACCACTTCGTTTCGATCTACGACATTGCATCGAAGAAGTTCACTCAAGTTCTCAAGGGGCACACCGATTGGGTGCGAGTCTCTGAATTCTCGCCGGATGGGTCGATGTTGCTGACGGCGGGCAACGACCGTCGCTGCCTCCTTTGGGACACCACAAAATGGACATCGCCGTTTCAATTGACGAATCACCCCGCCGCAATCATTGACGCCGCCTTTTCACCGGCCAGCAACCACGTCGCCTTGGTCGGTTTTGAAAAGACCTTGCGGATTTACGATTGGAAGACTTTGGAACCCGTAACTGAACTGACTTGCTCGACAGAGGACGTTCATTGTGTTGCCTACTCGCTGGACGGTCGCCAATTGGCTGCGGCTGGTCGCGATGGCATTATTCGAGTTTGGGACGTCGCAACGCAAACGTTAGTCTCCGACCTGAAAGTCCATCGCCAACGGATTCGCTCCTTGGAGTTCTTGGCCAACGGAAACATCTTGAGCAGCAGCGAAGACCAGTTCGTTCGGATTACCAACCCGAACACCGGTAAAGTCGAAACAGAATTGCCACGTCTGGCAAGCAAACTGTTCTGCGTCGCCTCGATTGATGATGCTCGCATCGCCACTGGCGGCAGCGACAATCAAGTTACCGTTTGGGACATCGCGACTAAAGCAAAACTGGGAACGTTGAGCGGACACACCGGCACAGTCAGTTGCCTGCATCGCGGTAAGAGTTTGCTGGTTTCCGGCAGCTACGACACACAGCTCCGCATTTGGACCAACGATTCGAATACAAACACTTCCGCACTGGGCACTCAATCGAGTACCGGTTGGAATTCTCGTCTTAAATAAGCTCGCCTGAGTTGACACACACGACATCGCAGCAGGGATGCGGCGACTGTAAGCCCTTGTTCATGGAGGATTTAGAATTGGGTATCGCAAAACGACTAACCGACTGGGTACTCGGCCAAAATAAGAAACCCGCGGACCAATCCGATTCCTCGGTCATTCGCCGCTGCCATTTTGAAATCATGGAACCACGCCGCGTGATGACCGCCGACCCGGTCGTAGTCGGCGTTACCTACCTGGAAGGCGACGCTGGTACCGATAATTCACCGGACCATTTTGAGGTCACGTTCCAAGGCGGCTCGTCGACGACCAAGCTTACGAGCTTTACGATCAACGGCGACCAGGACCTGTCAGGAAGTTTGACCGACGGCGACATGTTCTTCGACCACGATGCCAACAACCCAGGTGCCGGCGGATCGTTTCCATTTCAGCTCGATGCAGCGGCGAGTCGTGGAATTAATGCCAGCGATATCGTATCGGTGCAATACGGCAAAGACGGATTGTCGTTGACCGTGACCGTGAAGAACTTTGAGGCCGGCGACAAGTTTGTCTTCGGAATCGACGTCGATGAAGTCGAACGCAGCAAAATCGACAAGATCGCGTCGGGTATCGAATTCGAAGGCACGTATTTGACCGCGACTTTTGCGGATGCCCACTATACTTTCGCCAATAAGCCGGTGTCGATCATCGACAACGGTCCAAACAATCAAACGCAACAGCAACATTCTGGTCGTTTCTTCGACCACTATGACAAATTGATCGCAACCGGCGGCAACATCGCCAAGACGCCACTCGATCTGCGCACCGACAACCAAGGCAGCCAAGAAGACCGCTCGGCCGCGACGATTGACGTTTATGAACTGACGCCAAAACCCGTCGTGATCTCCGGCCAGGTCTACCACGATGAGAACTTGAATTGCGAACGGGATTCCTCCGAAAAAGGTATCTCCGATGTCACCATCAACTTGATGAAACGCAATTCGCAAACCGGAGCTTACGAAAAAGTTGCCACGACGAAGACCGACGCGGATGGAAAATACGTTTTCGACGCCAGCCTGAAATTGATGCCGGGTGAATATCGTTTGGTTGAAGTTCAACCGAAGGATTACCTGGATGTCGCCGCCAGTGCCGGCAAGGTCGAAGGGGTCGAGGTCGGCAAAGTCCTGGACAATGCCAAGGGCCAAGAGAACATCATCTCGGACATTACGATTCCGCTGGGCGGCAACGTTGCCACAAACTATGACTTCAAGGAAGTACGTCCTGCGTCGATTGCCGGTAAAGTGTGGCATGACCGAAACGACAACGGAAAGATCGATTCCGGCGAGGAAGGTATCGCCAATGTGCTGATCCAGGTAACACGGGTCGGTGCCAAAGATGCTTCGATCAAAGATCCTTTCGCCGGCAGTGCCCCGATCTTCGTGCGCACCGGAGCCGATGGCTCGTACAAAGTCGACGCTTTGCCGCCGGGCTTGTACGAAGTTGTCGAAATCAACAACTACCCCGGCGAAGCCAACCCGCTGGCACCGTTTATCGATGGAAAAGACTCGATTGGAAACGTTCGCGGAACCAACGTTGGTGTTGGCGGCAGCGATCGACATACTCAAATTGTATTGTGCGCCGACGATCATGGCGTGGAATACAACTTCGGCGAGCTGAAACCAACATCGATCAGCGGTCACGTCAGCGTTACTACTCCTGACGGAGTTTGCCTTGACCCAACCGATCCGAACTTCGACGGACTGCAAGGCGTAACGCTGCAGCTCTTCGATGCCAACGGTCAACTGGTCGGCACGACGCAAACAAACGCTGATGGCTACTACGAGTTCACCGGTTTGCGAAATGGCACTTATACGGTGGTCGAGGTTCAACCCGCCGGCTACTTGGACGGAACCGAGGCTCCTGGCAAAGTCAACGGCGCAACGGTTGGTAGCAATTCCGCCAATGATCGCCTGTCCGGCATCACGCTAACTAGCGGCCAAGCTGGCACCAACTACGACTTCTGCGAGCATCGTCCCGCCGAAATCTGTGGTACGGTTTGGCATGATGTCGACAACGACGGCGTGATGGAGTCAGGAGAACAACGAATTGGCGGCGTCCTTATCGAACTCTTCGATAGTGCTGGAAACAAAATTTCCGAAACACGCACGGATGCCGAAGGCCGATATTGCTTCAACAATTTGTATGCCGGTACCTATTGCGTGAAGGAAACACAGCCATCGCAATTCATCGATGGCAAAGATTCTGTCGGATCAGTGAATGGCACTCAAGCCGGCACGAAAGAGAACGACAAGTTCTGTGACATCTCCGTCAAAGGTGGTCAAAAGGGAGACAATTACAACTTTGGCGAAATCAAACATGGTTCGCTGACGGGCAACGTCTTCGCCGATGCCGATGGCAACTGCGTGTTTGACCCGAGCCAAGGCGATAAGCCACTGGCGAATGTCGAGTTGGTGTTGTTGGATGCTAACGGCACAGAATTGGCACGCACGAGAACGAATGCCAATGGCCAATACGCCTTCAATAATTTGGTGCCAGGAACTTATTCGGTTCGCGAAATTACGCCAAACGGCTACATCGATGGTGGGGAATTCGCTGGCAAGGTCGGCAGCGTTACGCAAGGCACCGTTTCGGACGACTCGATTTCCGGAATCACTTTGACCTCGGGAGCAAACGGAACAAATTACGACTTCTGCGAGCACATCCCCGCGGAACTCTGCGGTACCGTCTACCACGACCGCAACAACAACGGCGTTCAAGAATCGGGCGAAGAAGGCATCGCGAATACTCGTGTGATGTTGTATGACGCCCAGGGCAAAGTCGTCAAAGAAACGGTAACTGACGCTGAAGGCAAGTATTGCTTCAAGGATATTATTGCCGGCGAATACTGCGTTAAGGAAGTTCAACCAACGGCCTTCACCGACGGTATTGACTCGGCGGGTAAAGTCAACGGAACGAATGTTGGCGAGACCAAGAACGACGAGTTGTGCAAGATCACCATTCGTGGCGGCCAGAAGGGTACCGATTACAACTTCGGCGAAATCAAACTCGCGAAACTTTCGGGTTACGTGCACACCGACAACAATGGAAATTGCATTTTTGATGCAAGTGCCGGCGAGAAGCCAATCGGCGGCGTGACTCTCGAGTTGTTGGATGGCACAGGAAAAGTCTTGGCAACAGCTAAAACCGCGGCCGATGGTTCCTACGCCTTTGACAATCTGTTGCCGGGAACTTACTCGGTTCGCCAAGTCCAACCGGGCAGCTACTATGACGTCGGTCAAAAGGTCGGAGTTGTCGACGGCAGCAATCCAGGGACTGGAACGGCCCACGCGAATTTGATCTCTGGCATCGTCATCTCTTCTGGTCAAACTCTCACCCAATACAACTTCTGTGAAACGCTACCTGCGGAACTTCACGGTCGCGTTTGGGAAGATGGCCCAGCCTTCCGCACGAAAGACGGTTTGGTCCCGAACGACTACCGCTCGCAACGTGACGGCGTCTACCAGTCCGGTGTCGATACGGCTATCGCTGGCGTGAAGATGTCGTTGTACTACTACAACACCGAAGAATCCTTGACTCCGCGTCCGGTGACTCTGGCCGACGTGTTGCCTGGCTTCTATTCGAATCTGGGAACCAATCCGAACACTCGAATCACAACGGTGACCGACGCCAACGGCGAGTATCATTTCCGCGGCTTGAAGGCCGGAAACTACATCGTGATTCAGGACCAACCGACGGGATACACCGACGCGAACGAAATCGTGGGTTCAACTACCGGTCTTTCGTTCAATTCGTCGATCTCGGCTCAACAAGCTCCGCAAACGATCATTGGCCAATTCAGCCAAGGTCAGATCTTGGACATGTTGGCGAACATTCGCGTCAACGCGGGTGGAATTTCGGTGCAGAATAACTTCACCGAAGTTCGAGCCGAGAGCATTCCTGATGATCGCTTTTGGCCAGGTGGCGATGGCACTCCACGGATGTCGAATCCAACGCCTCCTGGTGCTGGGTTGGCTGGCTACGGCGGCTTGGCTGGATCGCAACCGAGCAACTTCACACGACTCGTCGGAACCACTCAGAACGTTCAGTTCCAAATGGGTGCTGAGCGCGGAGACGCCTACACCTGGCACCTTAGCGTTGTGAACGCGGGGCAACCACGTGAGAACCGCGAGTCGGAAGAATCGAAACCGCAATGGCTACAAGCCTCTTCGATTCAATCCGGTGACTGGAATCGTTTCGAGATGGCTCATGGTGCTTGGGAATTCGCAACAACCGAATCCGATACGCTGAAGCAACTCGACCAGACGATGCGATTCGGCGCGTTGGCCGGAATTCCAGTGGCTGGTGACTTCGACGGCGACGGCATCGATGAAGTCGCGATGTACAAGGACGGTTATTGGATGATCGACCTCAATCGCAACGGCAACTGGGACAAAGAAGACTTGCTGGCCAAGCTCGGTGATTCGGAAGACACTCCAGTCGTCGGCGATTGGGACGGTGACGGTAAAGACGACCTCGGCATTTACGGACCGATTTGGGAAGGTGACCCGGAAGCGATTGCTCGCGACCCAGGCTTGCCGAATCCAGAGAATCGTCCGCACACACGTGCGAAAAACGTACCGCCCACCGAACTTGATGGCACCAATGGTCATCGCACCATGAAGCTTACGGCTTATGGTCGACAACGAGCCGACGCCATCGACCATGTGTTCGGCATCGACGAGACACGTTTGACTCCGGTTACAGGTGACTGGAATGGCAACGGCACGCGGTCGATTGGTACCTTCGAGGGTGGTAGCTGGCGATTAGATATTAACGGAGATGGCGAGTACGATCACAACGACGTGTTCTGCCAATTCGGAGCGGAAGGCGATATTCCTGTTACTGGCGACTTCAATGGTGACGGGATCTCGCAACTCGCCGTCTATCGCGCGGGCACCTGGAT
>JBEBGH010000250.1:0-7987 GCA_040081565.1 Pirellulaceae bacterium | reverse complement strand
AAGCGGGCGACCGTTTTCGCAGACCATGACTCATCTCCCAAGGGACAACCACGCAGGACACTTCGGCGAATTGCTGTTAATTCTAGTTCACTTTGGGGATCATTCACATAGTCGATCCAATTGGGACTCCGACGCACTGGCCAAGGCGACAGGATTTGTTTTTCCTGAGGGGTTCCCTGAGCCCAACGCCACAGACTGCTCCACCGCCAATCCTGAGCCTTCGTCACCAAATTCGCACGCAGTGCGTTGCGGGAGGCAAAAGGGGCAAAGGAAAGGGGGCAAAGGTGCCATCCAACAATTGGCGGAACGCATTACCGACTTTACCCTCCAATTCCCCAACCTGTCGACATCACGTCCCTCGCCCTTCCGCTTTTGTGATTGGAGAAGGTCTTCAAGATCCTGTCCAGTCGAGAATCTGTCATTTTTCACTCAAGCTTGTGATGTGATTCGCGTTATACTCTATGTGGTTTCAATTGGGCAGAAAGCCTGGATCGAGCCATTAGAGTTTACACACGCAATCAATAGAAATGCTTCAAACCCTTCTCGGTTCCGCTGCGGGCTTCGTGTTCGCCAGCGTCATTCATTTGTACTGTCGTAATCGACTGTCGCCCATTTTGTTGTGCGCCGTTATTCTGGCGGCTGTGGTGACCGGTTCCTTTTCCGTTCTGCTTGTTTTTTATGCCAACGATGTTCCGGAGTTCTCGTATTGGATGGCACTTTTGTTGGGGTCGTTTTTCGCTGCCCCGATTTTGAAGGCTCTGCCAGTACAGACAAACAAAAGCGTCACGCAAAAATCACGCGCGTTTGGATTATTTATTCTGTGGATCTCAATGGGGATTGTAGGTTTTGGGGCAACTTATGTTATGGCTACTGTTACTGATGAGGATCAAAGTGAAGGAGCATTGTCCGTTGGGTTTTTGGCAGCTCTGACTTTTCTCATTTTGTTTTCTTACGCGATTCTCGTCTTGGTTGTCACAAGCCAATCTGACGACACTCCCGAAATCTAATTTTTGCGTCCAAGCTTGAAGTAGGCAAAAAGTCGTGGCAAACTCAACGATTCTTTTCGGCCGGGAATTACGGTAAGATCGAGTTCCGTTTCCGCTTCTCGTTTGCCAACGTTTTTCATTCTTGCAGGTGTGCTTGTGAAGGTCGTGCCGGTTGTGGTCAAAGTCGACTTACCAGGAAAAGCCTACGAGATTTTCGTCCAGCCCGGTTCCCTCGAAAAATTGGCTTGGCCTGCAGCGCTTGAAAACCGTTACTCGAGAGCAATCGTCATCAGCGATGAAAATGTCGCCAAACTTTACTTGGCCAAATTCAAGCGGCAGCTCAAAAAACTCATTCCTAACGTTGATTCGGCAGTCTGCATGGCTGGGGAACAGGCCAAGTCGCCAGAGATCGCAAACTCTTTATGGCAACGGTTGTTTTCGTTTGGGGCCGATCGACAATCACTGGTTGTTGCACTAGGGGGAGGCGTGGTGGGTGACCTCGCTGGCTTTGTCGCCTCCACTTATATGCGCGGCATCGACTTCGTACAGATTCCGACCACGCTGCTCGCTCAAGTCGACAGCAGCGTGGGTGGAAAGGTTGGGATCAATCTGCAACAAGGAAAAAACTTGATCGGCGCTTTCTGGCAGCCACGAGCCGTACTGATTGATCCACTTGTGCTGATGTCGTTAAGCGATCGCGAATATCGTTCTGGCCTTGCCGAGGTACGGTGCCGCTCTGGACCGGGAGTTTTTTGAATTCTTGGAGCGAAACATTTTGCAGATCATGGCGCGTGAGCCAATCGTCATGCAACAAATCATCGCCCGCTGCTGTGAAATTAAGGCGGCAGTGGTGATGGACGACGAGCGAGAAACCTCTGGACGGCGGGCGCTGCTAAATTATGGCCACACGTATGGTCACGCGATTGAAATGCTGACTGGTTACAGCAAAATTTTGCATGGTGAGGCGGTGGCGATTGGAATGGGTTGTGCCGGACGACTTGCTGTGGAACTAGGGATGTGGCCGGCCGAAACGGCAACGCGGGTTCAAGATTTGCTGATGATTTTGGGACTACCTACTGTTTTGCCGAAAATTCCCCACGATAAAATGTTGGCAACGATGCAGATGGACAAGAAAAGGGCGGACTCGGTGGTGCAACTGGTTTTGCCCACGCAGCTTGGAGCCGCCAAACTGGTTCCCTGGCCCGGTGACGATGCCATCACCGCCAGCTTTGTTTCCCCCGCTAAATCTAAGCCTTCAAAATGACTGAATCGACGACCAATCCAACTCAAACGCGATCGTTGAGCGAAGAACAGATTGCGTCCTTGCGGCTTTCACAAGTCGTCGGGATCGGACCCAAGCTATTCCAAGAGCTAATCGATCATTTTGGTTCCGCCACCAAAGTCCTCAAAGCTCCACCGACGGAATTGCGCGAGGTGAATGGAATTGGGCAAAAGGTCGCTCGCGCGATTGTAATGGCCGAGAGCGAAATCCAAGTGGACGAGTTGTTGCAACTTTGTCAAAAGAACTCGATTCAGATTATCTTCCGCAACGAGCCGATTTATCCGCGATTGTTAACGGAGATTTACGACCCGCCGAACCTGATGTACTTGCGGGGAACATTGTTGCCAAGCGATCAAATCGCGATTGCAATTGTAGGTTCCCGGCACGCAACGAACTATGGAATTCAAACCGCCGACAAGTTCGCCCGTGGTCTTAGCCTCGCCGGGTTTACGATTGTTTCGGGATTAGCCCGTGGGATCGACCAGGCAGCTCACCGTGGCGCGCTCGCGGCGGGCGGACGAACACTCGCTGTGCTGGGCAGCGGCGTCCTCGAAATCTATCCGCCCGAGCATGATGAACTTGCAAAGGAGATTCAGAATCAGGGTGCCATCCTGTCCGAACTGCACCCTCTCGCGGCACCGCGAGGTTCGGCCTTTCCGCAGCGGAATCGAATTGTGGCAGGCCTTTGTTTAGGCACGATTGTGGTAGAGGCTGGAGAGCGGAGTGGCGCATTAATCTCAGCCCGATTGGCGATGGAGCAGGGCCGCGAGGTGTTCGCGGTGCCGGGTCGAATCGACAGCCGCATGTCGCAAGGTTGCAACCGCTTGATCCGCGACGGCGCAAAACTCATCCAAAGCGTCGATGACGTCCTGGAGGAACTTGGCCCATTGGTCGCACCCGTGAAGACCTCGCCAACAGAAACCGTTCGTCATCCCGCCGAATTCAAACTGAACGAACGGGAAACAACCGTCTTGCAGGCAATTGAGACGCACCCCACCTCAATCGATGAAATCGTGGCCAAAACGCAATTACCCGTGCATCATATTCTGGCCACAATCAGTGCGCTCGAAATGCGCCGACTGGTAAAACGTATCAGCGGTTCCAGCTTGGTTCGCATCTAGTCAAATCGGTCTTCCCGAAAATGATTAGATCGTCTCCATTCGGCAACTCAATCCTCCAGCAGCGGGGACATAGGCCATTCGGGCATAGTCCATCACCATTCGGTCGCTACTGAAGCGCCAGGCCAAAGTGCCGATCGAGTTGGCCATACGTTTGATCCACTCGCGCGGCAGCCCATCGACGTCCCGATTGTAGTACATCGGAGCGACTTCGTTTTCGAGAACTTGGTACAGCATTTCCGCGTCACGTTTGTCAGTCACGTCGTCGGAAACATGGCTGGTTCCCTTGCCGATCGCAAAGCCATTGGTTCCATCGTATGCCTCGGCCCACCAGCCGTCGAGAATTGACAGGTTGAGTCCGCCGTTGAGGACCACCTTTTGCCCGCTGGTCCCCGAAGCCTCCAGCGGTAAACGCGGGTTGTTCAACCACACATCCACCCCATGCACCAGATGGCGGCAGACATTCACGTCGTAGTCTTCGATGAAGACCACTCGGGTGTTGAAGCGTGGATCGTCGCGCAATTGAGCAATTTTCTGAATGAACGACTTGCCACCTTCGTCCTTAGGATGAGCCTTGCCGGCGAAGACAATCTGCACCGGTCGTTTTGGATCATTCAGAATAGCCGCCGCCCGGTCCAAATCGGAAAGGATCAAGTTCGCGCGTTTGTAGGTGGCGAATCGTCGCGCGAACCCAATCGTCAGAATTCCTGGGTCAAGGATATTGCGGGCTTCTTCCAGCGCCGCTTCACTTTCATTCCGTCGGCGGCACTGCGCCGAAAATCGGCGGCGAATGAACGAAAACATGATTGTCTTCAGCGTGTTATGCGTTTCCCACAACTCGCCGGGATCGACGTTGTAAACACCTCGCCAAGTCGAAGGTTCGCCAACGCGTGTCATCCAATCGGCTGGAAAATGCCGGTCGTAGAGCGTTCGCATCTGTTCGGCCAACCAACTCTGCGAATGCACACCGTTGGTGATGTGACCGATCGGTATTTCGCTTTCGACACGCCACGGCCACAGATGCGCCCACATGCGGCGGGAGATATGGCCATGCAACTGGCTGACGGCATTCGCGGTTCGCGACAGCTTCAGACCGTTCACCGTCATGCAAAATGTTTCAAGGTGATTGTCGGGATCGATCCGCCCCAGGCTCATGAATTGATCAACGGTCAGGCCCAATTGTTCTCGCAGCGGTCCTAAATGTTCCTCGATCATATCGACCGTGAATCGATCATGACCGGCAGGTACTGGTGTGTGCGTGGTGAAAACACTCTTCATGGCCACTTCGCGCAGAGCGTCGTCGAATTTCAATCCGTCGTCGACCATGGTTTGGCGAATCACTTCGAGCGGCCCAAATGCGCTGTGGCCTTCGTTTAAGTGGTAGACGCCTGGATTGATGCCGAGCACGCGCAGGGCCTTTACTCCGCCAACTCCCAAAATCAATTCCTGACGAATTCGCGTTCGCTCGTCACCACCATACAGTCGGCTCGTCAGGGTCCGGTCCTCGGGACGATTGCCTTCGACGTTCGTATCGAGCAAGAACAACCGCACGCGACCGACCTGGATTTTCCAGACTTTCGCCAGCAAGTTACCGGTACGTGTTTCAATTGAGATCGTGATCGGGTTTCCCTTCGGACAAAGCGCGGGCAAAATCGGCAAATGATCGACTTGCGTCTCAACGTATTTTTCTTCCTGATAGCCTTGATCGTTGAGTTGTTGCCGAAAGTAGCCGTGTGAATAAAACAATCCAATGGCTACGAGCGGGATGCCCAGCGAACTGGCGCTCATGATGTGGTCGCCCGACAACACACCGAGACCGCCGGAGTAAATGGGAAGCGATTCGTGAATTCCAAACTCGGCCGAAAAATAAGCGACCGGTTTGGCACCCAACACGCCGGCATTGGTTGAGGCCCAGGTTTGCCGGTCGGCCATATATTCCTTGAGGCGGCGGTAGGCCTGATTGATCCGGCTGAACAACACCATTTCATTGGCCCGCTCAAACAGACGGTCCGCAGTAAATTCATGCAACAGCGCGATGGGGTTGTGGTCCAATTGACGAAACCGTACGGGATCGAGGTCGCGGAACAAATGCTGGACTTCAGGGGTCCACGACCACCATAAATTGCTGGCAAGGGCCATGCATTTTTCAAAGAGCGTATCGACAGTGACTTTGTCGTTGCTCGGCGGCGAATTTTGTTCGTTCAAAATCACGTCCATATTTTTCATCGGTGCCAACCCAAGAAATGCAAAAAGGCGAATCGCATACGATAACTTTTTTGGTCCGAAAATTGAATGCCGAATGCCGCGAAAGTTGTTGGGAGAGGCCCCGGAAATGTCCTGCCGCACCTAAAGTCTGTCATAAACCGCACAGCTTTACCAAATTCGCGTTGGAAACCGGGAAGTGACTGAGCAGGAAGGATTCGGAATTCCGCAAAGCTAGATTAAGATAAATTCCCAATTCAGACTTCAGCAGTTATCGTAAACGCCCCATGTCCACCAACGAAACCATCGTCAAATGGCACGCTTCGTCCGTTCAACGGAAACGAGGCTGTGTGGTTTGGTTCACCGGACTGAGCGGAAGCGGCAAAAGCACGGTGGCCAACCGCGTCGATGAACTGCTGGCGGCAAGTCATGTTCCAAGCTTTGTGCTCGACGGCGACAACGTGCGACACGGTTTGAATGCCAGCCCTGAGATTTTGAGGAGGCATCATTCGCCTGAGTTTGCCGAGCGATTTGGATTGACGTTTGCACCGCTTGACCGGGAAGAGAACATTCGCCGCATTGCTTGTGTCGGCGAGTTGTTTGCGGGGGCTGGAGTGATTGCCTTGACTGCCTTCGTCAGCCCGTATCGCCGCGACCGTGATTTGGCCCGACTGCTAGTTGCCAATGGCGGTTCACCTCAAGATTTCGTCGAAGTATTCATCGACACGCCAATTGAGGTCTGCGAGACGCGCGACCCCAAAGGGCTTTATAAAAAAGCACGTGCGGGCGACATCAAAAACTTCACCGGAATCAGTGATCCCTATGAAGCTCCTTTGACTCCAGAACTGCGATTGGCTGGCGGTTCACGATCGGTCGACGAGTTGGCCAATGAAGTGTTTGAATTCTTGCGACGAATTGGCAAAGCCAACCTTTAGCGCCTTTGAAATAATCCCATGCCAAACAAACGGGTCTATTCGTCGAAACCGATCGATCACGGAAATCTTCTGCGCACGCATTGGCCGGAACTCGTTCGTCAGGCAATCGCGGTTCGGAAGAAAGCCTACGCACCTTATTCAAAATTCAAAGTCGGCTCGGCGCTGCTCACCGACCAAGGCGAGATCTTCACCGGCTGCAACGTGGAAAACGCTTCTTACGGTCTGGCGATTTGTGCCGAACGATCGGCGATCGTTTCAGCAGTCTCGAATGGACGACAAAATTTCGTGGCCATTGCCGTTGCCGCCGACCCGCTGGCCGTTCCATGCGGAGCCTGCCGACAATTTATCTTTCAATTTGGCAAGAACATCATCGTCCGCTCCTTCGAGACCAAACGCCCCGAGGCATTTCAAGAATGGACCAGCAGTCAACTGCTGCCCGACGGTTTCGAATTCTAAACCGGCGAACGATGGGAAAATCATGGATTGCGACAGCGACGAACGATAAAGTTTGTCGGTTGTAATGGTCCGCAAAGCTTTTTCGCAAATTCCGACGCCGACAACAGGTATCGATTCTTTCAGGCAATCGGCTTCGGCTGGTCGAAACTACCTTGGCGATATTCCTGCGAATAGCGCGACGGGCAGCCAGGTCGATAATCTCAAGCAACTGCCCGGATGATTCCCACAATTCAAGGATGAATGAAGGGTTGAAGATGATTCGCTGCATACCACTTTTCACGCTGGCGGCCTTGTTGTTCGCCTTTTCTCCCGCCCACGCCCAGAATTCGCTGCAAGATTTTCAAAAGAAAGTCGACGACGCGATGCCCAAGGGTCGTTTGATCAAGAAATGGCGTGACGAGCTGCGCGGTTCGAAAAAGGAGGATGAGCAAAAAAAAGAAGCTGCTAAAAAAGCAGCGGAGAGCGAGCGAGAGCAAGCCGGCTCACGACGACCGACTCTCGCGAACCAAAACTCACGCGCAACAAACGACGACCGCGGCCAAAGTGAACCTCAACTGCCAGAGCAGTATTCCTTTCGTCAGCCTCAGCCGCCAATGTCTTCGGCTCCGCGCACGGCAATGCCCTCGACTCAGCGGCCTCAAACTCCAGAATTTATCGACCCCCGTGGTCGTCCTTCTACCAAACGAACCTCGGCCACCAAAACGGACCCAAACAAGCCGGTTGGCTTCGGCTTGTTGCTCGACGAGAAGAAAGCTGAGTTGGTTGCAGTTGAAGTCGAGCCAACAGGCAACGCCTATGCGGCCGGCATTCGCCGCGGCGATGTGATCAAGAAACTGGGCGGCGTGACCATAACAACAGTGGCTGAGTTTGATGAAGTCGCTGGCGTCATGAAGAACGGCGATCAAATTGAATTTTCAGTTTCTCG
This sequence comes from Pirellulaceae bacterium, assembly GCA_040081565.1. Classification (GTDB taxonomy): domain Bacteria; phylum Planctomycetota; class Planctomycetia; order Pirellulales; family Pirellulaceae; genus BJ22. The sequence continues at coordinate 83 of JBEBGH010000250.1, read as the reverse complement.
CAAGGGTAAGACGGACACGTTCCCTGTAACGTTTGGGCAACTTGATCCGGAAGAAGTTGCCGCCGCGACCGAAAACAGCGAAT
>JBEBGH010000249.1:0-8029 GCA_040081565.1 Pirellulaceae bacterium | reverse complement strand
TCAGCCAACTCATCCGAGATTTTGCGCAATCGACGAAATTCCGGATCGATGAGCTTCGCGAATTCAATCATGGAGTCTTTACTTGCAGCAATGGCCTCTTCGCCACCCTTTGCCAATTGTTGTCGTTCAGGGACGGCAATCAGTCGCGTTCCAGCGACTAATTCAGCAGCTCGCTCAGCGGGGCCTTTGCCATTCATCATTTTCACAACGAGTGGGTCATCGGCGCCGCGAAGTTCAATCGTTCGGGACAAAGCATCGGCCAGGATGAACTGCTCCAGGTCCGCATAGATCGGGGCCTCAGAAAACAGTTGTTGCTCAAGCGACTCACGGTCGGCTTCGGCGTATTCTGGCAATCGTTCGCCCGACGGTTTCTTGTCTTCAGCCACCATTTGGACCAGGTTGAGAGCAATCCCCACCAGCTGAGAATTGAAAGTGAGGTTTTGATTAATGATTGCCGCACGTTCCTTCTGGACCTTTTCAATGGCGCTAAAGGCGTCTTTGTATTTGGCCAATTTCGGATCGGAAGAAATCATCTTGAGCATTTCAGCTTCGGCAGCTTCTTTCGCCGCGATCACCGATGGATCTTGAAGTCCGCCGAGCATCCCCAAGTATGCCTTACGTGAGTTTTGAACGCCGAACAACTCCTCGCGAGCGCGGCGGTAGTGCTCGACCCCTTGTAGCCCAAATTGCTGCAGCACGATTTCACGGCGGCGAAGAAGATTCAACGCAAATGGCATACGTACGTCGCGTTGGTACTTCAAAGCCGCGGTCGTAAAGATTCGACTTGTTCGACCTGGGTTTCCGGAGACAAACACGAGCTCGTTTTCCGCTGGCCCACTTTCAGACCACTTCAGGTAATGCTCGATCTTCGCAGGCTTGCCGTCTTCGTAAACGCGAAAAATACAGGCGTCGAGGCAGTAGCGTGGATACTCGAAGTTATCAGCGTCGCCGCCAAAGAAAGCAATCGCGGCTTCCGGTGCCCAAACCAAACGAACATCCGTGTATTTTTTGTATTGATATAGATGGTATTGGCCACCACCATAGAGTGTCACGACGTCGCTGCGCAGGCCCGTTTTGTCCAACGATTCCTTGGAAATCTTGGCGATCACCGCTCGACGTGCGGCAACGGCTTCTTCGGGCTTCATCGAATCTTTGACCGGCGCATTTACTTCTGCCGTAACATCCTTGATGGCGATCAATTGATTGAGCTCCAAGTCCGGCGCCTTCAATTCCTCCGCATTCGTCTTGGCATGAAAGCCATCTTCCAGATAGTTGTGGTCTTTGTCCGAGAGCTTAAACAATGTGTCCGAAGCCACATGGTGATTGGTCAAAACCAACCCATTACTGGAAATGAAAGAAGCTGAGCCGCCGACGTTAAACCGGACGCTCGACTTCATCAAATGCTCAGTCCATTCGGGTGTCGGCTCAAAACCATAATTTTTCTTGAGGTACTCAATTGGCAGATTATTGAACAGCCACATTCCCTCATCACCGTGAACAAACGGAGACAAACTCAAGAGGCTCATGAAAAGAATTCCTGTCAGTATTTTGGTCATAAGAATACCTGGTCGTGGTAGAAAAAAAATTGTTAGGTTCTCAAAAAGATCATAGAAAAACCGTGTCTAAAGTGTAACGGTCGTCTCGATGGCGCACAATTGGCACCGCGTTATTCATGAATTGCTACCTCTTGCAGTCTTCATCGCCGGCTTCCGGCCTGCAAATGAAACGAGCGTGACAGCGGACTCGTTTTCGCAAATGTTTGCGTAGGAAAATTCGCTGAGATGGTGGGTGTCGAATCGCCCATGACACGTTGAATTTCTTCCAGACGCGCAATCCGCTCGGTTGTGTGCGGATGAGTCCGCAGCCACGTCGGCTCCACCAATCCTGGCCCTCTCTTGATTCGCCGATTCCACCAAGACCCACGCTGCAACATTTCCTCCAGCTTACGTAAGGCCGAAGCCAACCCCATGGGATCTCGGGTAATCTCAGCAGCTCCCAAATCGGCATTGAATTCACGCGATCGCGAAAGTGCCAACTGCAGCAACACAGCAATCACCGGCGCTAACAGAAGCAAACCGCCAGCCAGTAAAAACCGAAACGAACCGTTGCCGAAGAAAAAAGTGGGCAAGCCCAACAGGACCAGTAACAAACCAATTCGTGACAACGTGGAATTCACTCGCCCGATCATTTGGGCCAGGTTCATGATCTTCGTGTCATGATTTCGAATATGAGTCAACTCATGGGCTAAAACGCCGGCCAATTCGCGTCCACTCATCATTCGCAACAAACCATCAGAAATGCAAATGGCTGAATTGTTCCCTCCGCCTACAGCGAAGGCATTCGGGTTTCGCGACGGCAGATAATACAGCTCCACCATATTCTTCAAACCCGCGGCCTCGGTGAGCGTCTGGAACATTCGCCACAGTTCGGGGGCTTCGTACAACGAAATGGCCCTGGCACCAAAGGCACGCATGACCCTCCGCGACGAAATCGCAGGAAACGTCAGAAAACCATAAACCAACAGTCCAAACGCCAACCAAAGTCCCGTTCGGCCGAGCAACACCCAGCCCACGATGAGATTGAGCGCGAACATGACACCAATCAACATCAGTCCCAGCAACCAATTCGAAACCCGGTTGGTGAAAAAGTAGGGTGTCGACATAAAGAGTTACTGCTGTTAAAAACTGGCTGCGGATTGATGAGCAACATTGTATACTTCGACCGCGAAAAGTGGACAACACTCTCGACCCTTGTCATTGAATGGGAAACGCTTCGCATCGTGAATGAAACAACCGTCCATATCCCGATCATGCCGCATGAAATCACGGAGCTGTTGCGGCTGCAAGCAGGCTCGACCGTGGTCGACGGAACGTTTGGTGGCGGCGGACATTCAACGGTCTTCGCAAGTTGCGTAGGTCCAACTGGAAAAGTGATCGGTCTGGATCGCGATCCCCTTGCAGTTGAGAAAGGGCGCGAACGCTTCCAAGATTCTTTAACCCTCGTCTGTGCCAATTACGCCGACCTTCCCGAAGTTTTGGAGGAGCTTCAAATTCCGGCTGTCGATGCGATCCTGCTCGACATCGGACTTTCCAGCGACCAATTGGCGGACGAGTCGCGTGGCTTCAGCTATCTGGCAACCGGGCCGCTCGACTTGCGATTTAATCCTGACGTCGGCATTCCCGCCTGGAAGCTTTTGGAACTCCTCAACGAAAAGAAATTGGCGGATTTGATTTATGAATTCGGCGAGGAACGCTTCAGTCGCTCGATCGCCCGGCGCATCTGCGAACAAAGAAAAACTTCTCCGATTCGAACGGCAGCGGATTTGGCCGATCTGCTGAGACGGTGCGTGCCGCGATCAAAAAACCATTCGATTCACCCCGCCACGAGAACTTTTCAAGCCCTGCGTATCGCCGTGAACGACGAACTGAAATGGTTGACGGTTGCGCTCCGACGCCTCCCTGATTGCCTTCGCCCTGGCGGACGTTTGGCCGTGATGAGTTTCCACTCGCTCGAAGATCGCATCGTCAAACACGCTTTCCTTGGCGACGAACGATTGACGGTAATAACCAAGAAGCCGGTGCAGCCATCGGACGACGAAATCGCCATCAATCCGCGCAGTCGCAGCGCGAAACTGCGGGTGGCCGAAAAGAAATCCGTTTGACCGCTGGTACAAGCGATTCCGTTACGGTTCGCGACGCGAAAACAGGATCTTGGTTCCGCTACGAACCTGACGACGATAGCCGAGCAAATGAAACAGCTCCGTGGCCAGAAAACGCGCCACTCGCGTGTCGACCGTCAAAGTCCCCGCTTCTCCCGGAGCCAGCTTAACTCCAGGCAGCAGCGCCAACACGCGCTCGAAACGCCAACGCCGCAACCACTTGGACAACTCCAGCCAAAACCGCGCGACGCGTCGAATCAAAAAGAATCCATCGGCACCTTGTGGTTGATACAGCGGCATGAAAACGCGACCCGTTTCTGGCGCAGGAATCGCTCCGCTCGAATTTTCAGCCAACGGTTGTCGTTTGGTAACCGGCTGAAAACTCTTAAAGCCCGGGAGCATTCGAAAGCCTTCGTCAGGTTGAATCGCATAACGAAAACGGACTTCGAAAAATCCGTCCAGGCCTTCAGCACCGCGCTTTAGCATCTGCTCTTCAACGGCTAGCTCTGGAAAATTCTCCCGCGAAATACAGCCCGCATGTTGCAGCGATAGCAATAGCATCGCTCGATGAAAGGCAATCGAATGGACATCCTCATGCTGACCGCCTTCGTAACCGATCGCCACTTGCTGATAACGAGTCAGGTAACTGAGTAGCGTGCCCGGCAAAAACTCCTCGATGCCTAGAATTCCGGGCACCGGGAAATGCTCGACGAACTCCCGATTGGTCAACGTGTCATCAAAGGGGATGAACGGCGGCGAACTGCTGGAGGTCGTGTGCAGGTCAATGAAGAAGAACGGCCCCGAATCCTCGGCCATGATTCGTTTGATTTCGGAATACAATTCCTTGAGTTCCGCAAATTCGGCACAATCTGGTACGGCTGGTTTTTCGCCAGAGAACAAGGGCTCGACAATGTCGCGCCGCCACAGGCGATTAAGGTCATGGCCGATGTAGCGAACACATTTACCTAAGGCCGCAAGGTTACCCGCGAGACCAATAAAGCGGCCGCGAAAAGGTTTACCGCTTTGTTGCAATTTTTCCAGCAAATCGAGAACGGCGAAAACACCCGCCGGCTCATTACCATGAATCCCCGCAGTCACCACGACCGTCGGCCCGTTGCCGTCGCCAAATACCCCGAGAACTCGGGAAACTTCGGCTTGCCGTTGCAAGGCTGGACTATTAATCAACACACTCATGGGCTTTGACGAAACGATCTTGCGGCTTGCAAACGCTTCGCAGCGCTTGCTTATTTCTGAACTTTTTTGGTCAGATCCAAGTGTTTCTGCAAATGAGAACCGGAATCCTGACGCGACTTCTCCTCCAGTCTTAACATATCTTGCTTCGTGAGCAACCCGATAAGCTTGCGGTCCCTTGTCACTGGCAGGCAGCCGATACTTGCGTCAATCATGATTTTCCGAGCGTCACTGATCGTTGCTTCTGGTGAAATGCAAATCGGATCGCGAATCATCATGTCGGCGACGATGTAGTGCCGGTCTTCGGGGTGTCGGGCTTCGGTGACGTCGATGCAATTCAGTTTGATACAAAAATCCGCCAGATCATTGGCGGTCACAATCCCGCAAATCTCGCCTTTTTCATTCTCGACTGGCACATGCCGAATCTGACGCCAACGCATGATCTGTTGCACCAGCGCTAACAAGTCATCCGCCAGAACGGTGATCAGATCTGTCGTCATCAACAAATCGACACGTTCATTGAGCATCGTGACTTGTGGCAGGCCCACCAAGGGCTCAATCCGCCAATCTGCAACCGGCAAGCCCGACTTTTGGTTTCTCCACAACGCCGCCGTGAGCGCCGTTTGCTTCTGCAACAGCTCAAGGTTGGGATCGGCGGCGCGAAACGTGTACTTCAGCCAACGAGATCCGGTCATCCGTTTGACAGCCCGATGTTCGATGTTGCCCAAGTAGCGTGAAATGTCGCCGCGATCGACTCCGTAACGCTCCAGCCCAGTCTGTGCAATCGGCAACAAGTCATCGAGGATCATCCGCCGAGCATTCTTCGTCTGCCCTAGCCAGCCGAGCTCAACGTCGAGGCCGTGTTGGGCAGCCTTAAGAAAATTGTCTTTTGCCTCCAGAAAATTCATGCGCCGCCAGATCTGCCGATAGTCATCCGGCATGCCACACATCAAACCAACCCAAAAGGCTGCATTCGCCATTTCATCCTGGGTCGTCGGCCCCGCCGGCAAATAGCGATTCTCCAGCCGCAAATGTGCAATCTTGCCATTGGAGCCAAAACAAGCCCGATTCCATTTCCAAATTGTTCCGTTGTGCAGGGCCAGCGAACGAAGCTTGGGCACCTCACCGCGTTCCAGTTCAGCCAGACTATCTTCAGTAGGCAACGCCACGAATAATGGATAACGCGCAATGTCTTCCTGGAAAATCTCGACCAAGCTGTTGCGGATCCAGCGGTTGCCAAAATAAACGCGGGCTTGTCTTTGTCGCAGCCCCAAATCACGGGAACGCGTATCGACGCTTTGTTGAAACAAGGCAATTCGCGTTTCGGCCCACAATTCGCGCCCAAACAACAGCGGTGCGTTCGTCGCCAATGCGAGAACCGGACCGCTGATTGCTTGCGACCAGTTGTATTGATCGACAAAATCTTCGGGATCAATCTGTAAGTGAACTTGAAAGCTGGTGTTGCAAGCTTCAAACATGATGTTTTGATGTCGCATCATCAAATCATCGACGCCTTGGATGGCAAGCTCAATATCGCCCCCGCCCTTCAGTTCACGGATGCGCTGTTCCAGCAACTGATAACGCTGGGAGGGAGTCATGTAGCGCGAATCAAACTCGGAAATACCGACCGAGGGAAGAATTCCTGCCAAGACGATTCGATCACCGAATTTCATAGCCGCTCGTTCGGCCATCTCCAGCAACTCATCCAGTTGTGTTTGCATCTGCGAAAACGCCCGGCCACGGAGCGGCAATGGATCAAGATTGGCCTCCAGGGTATAGCGGGCAACCTCGGTCGTAAAATGCGGTTCGTTCAGGGCTGCCAAAATCTCCAACCCGCGAATGGAAGGTCGAAAGTTCCCATCGACGATGCAAAATTCCTGTTCGGCTCCAATCTTGCGGACACCAGTTTCGAACAAGCCCTGCGATTGCATCAACTCGATCGCTCGCAAGTCGTTCAGCAATCGCCCGGCGAACTCTTGACGTTCCTTCGGTGTGGCGCTGTATTGGATGGATTGCTCGCCCATATTCGCTCGCCCCAAAAAAATAAGATCGTGGACTGGCCACCATCTTAACTTGAATCGAGATGGATGTAACGAAAGTGCATCGCCCGAGCCGGGAATTCGCCGATTTATTTAAGCTCGCTGGCCTAACTAGCGGAGCATTCGTTTTCGGCAGCGCAACGAGAAAATTTTGACAAACTCAATTCTCGATGGCCGTAGCCTTTGGGCGTTTTGCATTTTCTCGTTGTGCCTCGTTGAGGTGCTTGATGCCAAGGGTTCCGGCCACCGCACAAACCTATCGGTGCATCGGCGCTGCGACTCTTGCCGGACCATCCGTGAGTATCCGTGTTCATCTGTGGCCAATCAATCGATTACCGACCGAACAAACGGCCACGGATTGTTCAGAACTTAGGAATGACGGCGGCTGATACTCTTGTCGAATGGATTCGCCTAGTCCAATCATGTCAGCCACGGATTTCACCGAATTGCACGGATGGAGGAGTGAATGTTGAGCTAGGCCTCATCAATCGAACCCCGACGACTGCGAGGAGTTTTCGCAACACCTTAAATTTACGTTTCGGTTGCGATTGCTACAATTGTCGTGGGTGGATGCCGATTCTTGTCCAAGGCCAATTTCACTCAAAGGGCGATTGAAAGACTTCTTTTCCGTTGCGGGTGGCTAGTTGGGGCATGACGTCGTCGGCGGTGTAGGGGATGAAGCGGACGCTGCCATCGCACAGAACGAAATTTCCACCGCCGGGATGGTAGCTCCAAAAGTGCAGCGTGTCACATTGCTGACCGTGTTTTCCTTTGGTGAACTGGTAGGGGCCAGGCGGGCAGGCCTCGAGATAATTGGTGACGCCGGATGGAGGCGGGTCGAGGACTTCTCGAACACCCAGCACCATGTCGGGCGAGCCACTTCCCGACTGGCCGAAGCCTGCGTACCACCAGCCGTACCAGAAATCGGGGCTTGGTGGTCGTTCGCCTACCATTAAAGTATTGGATTGACCGTCCAGAATGTCACGGAACTTCGTCGCCGAATTCAGATAGAACACGCCGTCCCGTTTCTTGTAGTCGGTCCCGTTGACGCCCAGATAGTTGGTCGTCGTTACCAAGCGGCTTTCATGCGTGTACGATTGTTTCCCACTCTCAGGATCACTTGGGCATTGATAAGTGTTGA
>JBEBGH010000248.1:0-8034 GCA_040081565.1 Pirellulaceae bacterium | reverse complement strand
CTCGCGACCTCCGTAGCCGTTTGCAGCCAACGCAAATTGCAGCGTCGCGTCTTTGAATTTTTTCTGGGCAAACAATGTTGCACCAAGCAGGTAGCGGGCGTGCACGCCGGTTTTGCCCAAGTCTTCCGCCGCTCTCGTCCATGCTGCCACGGCCGCAGTTGGATCATTGAGGCCCTGATACGCGAGACCCAATTCCAGCTCGGCGTCCATTCGCAAGCCTTCGTCAGCCGCCGAATCGTTCGCGAGCTTCTGAGCGATGTTACGGGCTTCGTCGAATTTCTTCAGTTGATTTGCGCTCTGAGCGGCATGCAACGCGCTCAACCACAAATTCGTCGGAGAGACAGATTTCGACGCCTCCATGACTGGCCGAGCCGCCGTGTAATGTTGGTAGGCGGTCTCATACTTCTTTTGCTGAAAGGCCGATTCGCTCAACATGTAGAGGCCGTCAGCATACAACTTGCCGTCAACAAACTCTTTCGTTTGCCGCTCGAACAGGTTGTAGCTGTTGGCGAAGTCCTTCAGGTTGAAGTGCGCCCAACCCAATCGGTAGAGGATTCGTTCTTTGAGGTCAACGGGTGCCGCTGCGAGGCACTCGTTGTAAGCCTTGATCGCATTTTCGAAATCTTTTTGAGCGTAAACAGACTCGGCGACCTGGAACTGAGCGTCGGCTCCGATCACGGAGTTGGGATTGCTCGCTGCGATCTTTTTGAATTCAGCGAGCGCCGGTTCGGCTTGGTTATTGCTTTGGAGCGCCCAAGCGTATTCGTAACGAACATTCGATTCAATTTCTTTCGCAGCAGCATTGTTGAGCAGGCTCTCGAACTGTTTGATCGCCTCCGTCCAGTTCTTCGCGGCGACGTGAGCGAGCCCCAATTCGTAAGTCGCGTCGACTGCGATTGCCGGAGTTGGGGAGTCGGAAAGGACTTTGGTCAGGTCGGCGACAGCTTGCGGGATTTCGTTCAAGTTGCGAGCCGCCGTAGCCAGTCCAATTTGGGATTTGTGCCGCAGGTCTTTGTCGTCACCGCTGGCGGCGATTGCCTGTTCAAATTCGGTTTTCGCGCCCTTCCAATCCTGGGCTTCGATCTTCAGCCAGCCCCGTTTCATGGCGGCATAGGAGCCGAATTCGCCGGCTGAATCCATTTTCGAGAGGCGCTCGTAAAGAGCATTGGCTTTGGTCGTGTCTTTGGCAGCCTTGAAATGTTCGGCGAGCAAATAAAGCCCACGCGGAGCTTGTTCTGATTTGGGGAATTCCGTCGCCAATCGTTCCGTGACTTGTTCAGCGTTGGGCCAGTCGTTTGTGGCACCTTGAGCTTCGGCCAAGGCCAAGAGTGTTTCGGCGGTGCGGTTCCAAGTGCCTGCCGCCAACGATTTTTGCAACGCCTCGATTGCCGGCGCGAGTTCCTTCTTTTTCGCATGAGCTAGTCCCAGCCAATGCAAAGACTCGGACTGGAGTTTCCCGTCTTTCACCGTGTCCGCCGTTTTTCGTAAGGTCGCGATGGCCCCGTCCAAGTTATCGGCCAGAAAACTAGCCAAACCTTGTCGGACTTGCCACAGAGAATTCTTGGGATTGTTAGGAAAATCGGTGACCAGCTTTCGGAATCGCTGGACCGCGTTCGTGTAATCTTTCTTCGCAATCAAGGCTTCGGATTCAATCTCGATTGCGTCCGCGAGAAAGTCGTGAGCCGCATGTCGCGATTGAAAGTCCTGTGACAACTTGATGGCTTCGTCGATGCTCTTAAGTGCCAGAGCAGCGTAGGCAGCGTTATATAGGGCGATCGCGTTCTTGGGCCAATCCTTTTCCGACAACTGACGATAGAGGTCGAAGGCGGCTGACCGTTGGGCTTCAATCTGGAAGCCGGCGTCCGCTTGGTCGAGCAACAACTCGTAATTGGCTGGCGGTTCGGCCTTGGCCGCCCAATCTTTCGCGAAAGCAAACGCTCCGGGGAAGTCGCCCTTGGCAATCAAAGTCTGTGCCATCCAATGCGCCGCATCGACGGAGTTTGCGTCCTTTTGGTCGAGAGCTTTTTGCAACCACTGAGTCGCCAGATCGAAATTCTTCTGGTCCAAATACTGGCGACCGAGATTGATGGCGGCTAGACCGGCGAGTCGTGGATTGGTGCTCTTGGCAGCGATTTCGAAGTTGCGGAGTGAGTTGGCCGCGTCGTTATTTTGGAATTGAAGGAGAGCCAAGTTGAAGACGGCGTCGTCGCGTTGGGGCGAGGAACCGGCAACCAATTGCTCGAACTGCTTTTGGGCCTCTGCCAGCAATGTTTTCTCGCGTGCAGCTTCACCTTTCTCTTTCGCCTCCCGGGCGAGTTGCCAATTGACCATCGCCGCGCGAAATCGAACTTCGTTTACCGGAGGAAGGTCGCCCCCGTTGGTCAGATACTCCATCAAGTATTCGCGAGCGGCTGCGAAATTTTTTCGGCGGGCGTTCAAATCACCCAGAGCCCACAGCGCGTCGAACTTGAACTTCGACTTGTCGAACTTGAGAACTCGAACATATGAAGCAATTGCTTTATCGTGGTTTTCAAGTTGCTCGTAGGCCGAGCCTTGGAAGTAGGCCGCTTCATGAGTTCCCTCGAATTCCGGATATTTTTCCAGCACTACTCCCAGGGCTTCCGCGGACGAGGTGAGCCATTGGTTTGCATCGTTGGCTTTGTTGTCTGCGAGAGCGATCTCTCCAAGTTTCAGTCGGCTAAAGCCGAGGAACAATTGAGCGCGGGCCAGTGTTTGAACTTCAGCGGGATTCGTCGATTTAATGGCTTCCTTGAGGTGCCCCTCCGCCGCCAGATAATCGCCGAGTTGAATTTCGCAAATTCCAATTTGGTGCAATGCTTTGTTGCGCAAGGTCGTTTGCGGAAAATCTTGCAGCAGTTTGTTCCAGGTGTCGGCCGCCTCGCGAAACTTGTTGCCGTTTTGAGCTGCGACGGCGGCACTCTCAAGTAGGGCTTCGCCATTGGAGATTTTTGTTTTTTCGTCTTGCGGGGGACTCGCCCAGCAATGCAGAGGAGTCGGGCCAGCCAGAGACGCAAGTAACGCAAGGGTGGCCAACGTTCGGGGGCGGATCAAATTCCAGCTCATCTTTGTTCCTTGTTGAAATCACTTCCAGCGAAGGCGGCACCGTTTGCAATGCACTTTTTGCTGTGCATTCCTGCCATGAGTACGGCCGCCAAGTTTCACTGTTTTGTAATTCCCAATAGTTTATCCGGCCCCAGTCGCGAATACACGCAAGACATTCTCCCAGCCCGACCGAATCAACTTGAATTCCGACAATTTGCGCAAAGACTGCCGACCGGGCAGTTTTGTCTCGTTGTTCAAGCCGTTACAAAACGTTTCTCAATTCGTTTTGGTTCGGCCGGGGGGAAAGTCGTTGGCTTGTTCGCCGTCCCGAGGACAAAGTCATCTTCACGGATATTTACACGGCAAAAAGTTGCGTTTCGGGGTTTTCCCTTGGTTCCGGCCCCATTAAATACAACACGTCCGCCGAAAGAAAGTTTTTCAGTAGCACCCCCGGCAAAATCCTAACGGGACGCTTGGCCGGCCGGATTTCTTCGGAAAACTGGGTGTTAGGTGGGGGTTGCGGACCAAAAATCACGTGTACTTTTGTGAGGTACCGGGGTAGAATGGAGCGATCGAATCAAAGGGCTTGCGTTCATTTTTGGCACGGCTAGCTGGCGTGATTCACGCTGCTTGCCATTAACCGTCCTCTTTTCAAACCTTATCCAAGTTTGACACTCTAATCTTTGTCGTTTTGATGCAATCAGCACGATATCGGTTCGGGGATCTTTTCAATGTTCATTAGCAAACCCTGAGCCCCCGTCTCAATTCTGTGAGCATTGTTCAATCATGGTGAGTGCGAGAAGTCGTCGGCACTTTTTTTTCGACACCTTAACTTTTGTGGCCATCACGTATGGTGACTGGCCAAGTTAACGACTGGAGTTTGGTATGAGTGGTATTGATCGTCGCCGAGGGATGACCCTGATTGAAGTTTTAATCGCGATGACCATGACGTTGATCGTCTTGGGCGCGATGATGGCCGCCTTCCGCTATGCCAGCGGTGAGATTTCCAAAGGCCGGGCGATGATCGAACTCTCTAACCAATTACGGATCGCGCAGGAGATCATGCGCACGGATCTCGAAGGCGTCACGGTCGACATGCGACCATGGGCCATCACCGCCGGCCCGAACGGGTATTTTGAATACATCGAAGGCGTTCGGAAAGATTACACGGCAAATAACCTAAATGTGGTCAATGGAATTTTTGGCGATGTTGACGACGTGATTGCCATGACCGTGCGTGGGAAAGAATTTCACGGACGTGATCAATTTGGTGATGACGTAACATCAAATGTAGCCGAAGTAATTTGGTGGGTAAGTTTTGAGAATCGTGCCGGGAGTCCAGGAATTGTGGGAAGCGGTCTGGATTATGACGAAAGTGTTAAAGTCTTTCGTCGCCAACTGCTCGTGCTACCACAGCGGCCTCGAATTACCAATCAAACTCGAGATTACTTCAATAATTTTCAGGTACTTGCAGACTTCTCCGTCCGGTTTGAGGATCCAGATAATGACCAAGTAGGTGACATCGTTTTCAATTCTTTGGAAGACTTGGCAAAACGCGAAAATCGCTATTGCCATCACCTGTTGAACTATCCTCAACCACTTCCTAATCCGCCATATGATGGTCCCTTGTACCCGTTTCTATTGGATTCGAATTCCCTGTTCGACAAACAACAGACAGGAGATCGTCTAGAGACTGCTGCCGCCTTCCTAGGGTTATTAAATCCTGCCCTTGCTCGTCGTTTTGCTGGGAATGACGTCATGATTTCCGATGTCGTTGGATTTGATGTGCAAGTCTACTCGCCTAATACAGTTATTCAAATGAACGGCGGACTTCCCGTCGCACCTTCGGATATCGGCTACAACGCTGTCGGCGTTACTAATGCAGATCAAGGAACGTTTGTCGATTTGGGATGGTCCGGCGTCGCCTTCGACCCAACGTTGCCCGAATTTTCGACACTTCCAAACCAACCGACTGGAGTCCTCGGCACAGTATTTCCTATGCCGACGCTGGATACGTTTTCAAAGCACTACGAGTCCAACGGTGTTAATGACGACAACGACTTCGATGCTTCGTTAAATCCCCTCATTGACGAAGCCACCAACGGACTGGATGACGACTTAGCCAACGGTGTTGACGACAACGGCGAACGCGAAACGTTGCCCCCCTATCCCTTCCGAATCGCTGGGATCAAAGTCAGCTTTCGCATCGTCGAACGAACGACCAAGCAGGTGCGCCAGACTTCGGTCGTTCATAGCTTCCTGCCTAAATAATCGGATTCCAGTTCCGAATAACTCCGGTGACATCTGACGCTACATCCCATGTGATTCGTTTAGAGGGGCCGTGGGAAGTTCTCGGGTTCGCTCGCGCGGGACTGCAGCCGGTTTTCCATTTTCGAGGTACTCTCGACAAAACGCTTCCCGAGCAATCGATGGAGATCGAGCGACTGGAGTATTCTCGCCGCTTTAACTCGCCGACAGGACTTTCGAGAACCGACACGGTCATGTGGTATGCAGAAGTCGCAGGCGAGATGCTGGGAATTTGGCTGAATGGCGAACCGCTGCAATGGGCACGCAACGAAGAGCCGGAGAATGAAGTGGTCACAGAATGCTTTGCCGACAAACTAAGGTCGGGGCAAAATCTCTTGGAGTGCAAACTGCTCCCGTACGAACAAGGGCCAGGTCCGTTCCTGCTTCATTCGCGATTGAGAATCTCGCCGCTAGCGAAACTCGGCGAGATTGCGGATTAGCGAAACGGCGGATCGCTCGCAAACTTCAACCATTACAACGGTCGTGCCTGCTGCTGGCACGGCTCTCGTTCCAGGCATTCCTTTTTTAGCGATTGTTGCCAATTTGCTGACCGAATAAAGGAAGGTACGAGTGCTCCTCATTAGCGTGCCAAGAAATCCTCCACAAACAGGTCGTTGCCGTGCCGTTCGTCGACTTTTGTTTCCGCAATAAGAAGATCATTCTGGCCTCTGTAATCATTTGCTCCGTTCTGTCGTTGCTCTATGCACTGCAGGCAAAGAAGAAATGGCTAGCCTCCCAGACGATGGTCCTGCGCGATGACTTGCTGGGTGAGTCCTTCAAACCGGGACGTTTCCCTTCTCAGGAAACCTTGAAAAACGCACAGGAGACTCTGCTCCACATCGCCAAGAAATCTGAAGTGATTCGGGAGGCCTTGCGGTTGACTCATCCCGAGCAGGCGGCTGAAAAAGATTGGCCGTCGGATGACGTGGTTGACGGTACTCGAGACCTGATTTCACTGGTTGCACCTAACGGCAGCGAGTTCGGCAAAACCGACGTGGTGATTCTCAACGTAAAACAGAATTCCCCCGAAAGCGCCAAAAAGTTCGCGCAAACAATGGCGGAACAAATTGAACACCACATTCGCATTTTCCGCTCGGATCTGCTTCGAAGCATGGAGCAAGAACTGAACCTTCAATACGAACAAGCGAAAGTGGAATTCGAACAGGTCGCCGAGCCTGTGCGAAAGTTAGTCGAGTCGACGGGTACCGACCTGGAATCGCTTAAGGCCTTCAACGATACGGGTAGCGGCGGCAATGAAATGCAACGCGTTCTCGAGAATCTAAAATCCGAAAAACGCAGCGCGCTAACCCAAGCCCAATTGGCAGAAAAACAATTGGAGTTGTTGGCCGAGGCAAAATCGGAACCCGAGGTTGCCTTCGCTCGCAACAACGAACTGATGCAGACTCAGCCGTCACTGAAACGGCTTGCAGATGGATTGAACGATGCCAAACTGACCTACAACACTTTGGCCGGGGCATTTCTATCGGAACATCCTCGCCTTAAGGCGGCCGAACAAGCCGTTGCGAATACCAAGCAGCAAATCGCCAGCGAAATCAGCTTGATTGAGTCGGCCTTGCAAACACAGCTCGAATTGGCTCGCGATCAGATTGCTTTCTTTGCCAACGAAGAAGAAAAATACGAATCCCGCATGTTGTCCGTGAATGAGAAACGGATTGACTTTCAACAACTGACCAATGATTTGACTCAGCGACTGGAGGCGATGGGCAAACAGCAAACGATGCTGTCGGAAATTCAATCGCTGGCCAATACCGCCGATCGCGTGAGCTTGGTAGCCATCGTTGGCGAGCCCGAGTTGGCCACCAATCCAATTGGCCTTTCCAAGTCATGGATTGTATTGATGGGGACCATCGGTGGCTTCTTCCTGGGCCTGGGAATTGCCGTAACTCTCAATGATCCAAAATGGGGACCAGCGGTACAGCAAAAACTGGCTCGCATCGAACAACACATCAGTTCGTCACGCGCGAAATCGCATGAGTCTGCTCAGCTACCGCCCGCACTGGAACTGGCTGATGAAACGCCAATCATTGCCAGCAAGGCAATTGCAGAAAAGCCTGCAGTTAATGTTGTTCCAGTTCGGCCATTTGGGTCGGGAGCCACGACTGCCAAAATGCGGCCCGCTGAAATCGTTCGTGAAGAAACGACTGCCCCAGCCAAGGCAAAACTGCCCAATGCGGAAACAGAGTCACCAGTTCCGAGCCCCGTCGAGCCGACGAGTCAATCGAATGGTGTGGCGCGCGTCGTGCCGACGAAGCCTGTTGCGCAAACGATGGCTTTGGCCGCGAGTCCGACTGTTGACAGCCTGAGTGACTTGGCCGATAAGCTATGTGAAGCTGACGAAGTCTTTGGAGTTGGAGCATCGCGCGAAAAAGTCACAGCCGCGCTCCCCAATTCCGAACCAATCGCGGACATCGAGTCGAAAACAATCGATCTCAAAATGTTGCAAAATCTGCTAGAACGACCCGGGCGAGGCGCGGTTGAATCCGCGGCTCAAAACCCTTCGAAAGAGGAGCCTTCGTCCAGCAAAACTTCCGAGCAGACTCCTGAAGAGCGACAGAAACAGCTAACCGAACGACTCAGTCGCCTTTCGGATACGATCTCCGCCTATTGCCAACCGCTGAAGAAACAGGATTCAAACCCAGGCAC
>JBEBGH010000596.1:0-2047 GCA_040081565.1 Pirellulaceae bacterium | reverse complement strand
CGTCGCTGCGGTTTGTCGTAGAAGAAATGTTCCCATTTGTTCGGAAACATTTGGCCGAATTCATTGTCGCAAAAAAAAATGACGCTGCCGTTCTCCAGGCTTGCGATCTGATCCGGCAAGAGGCCAGTCATGCAGGCTTCAAGAATCCAAGCTTGAACGACCCTATCTCGGAGCTGTGTGCGGCCGTGAATTATTTGATGGATCGCGATGCAAAAACGACCGGGTTGAAGGAACTGCAAGGCATGATTTGGCAAAGCGGTTTTCAATCAGGTAATCTAATTGCCCATGTTTACGACGAAGTCCCGAACTGCTTGCAGGACTGGAAAAGCAAAGGTTGTGACTTGAGGATCTACTCCTCTGGCAGTATCGCAGCACAACGGTTGTTTTTTGGTCATACGAAATACGGGAATTTGTTACCGCTATTCTCGGCTCATTACGACACAGTGATTGGTGGAAAAAAAGAAGCGGTCAGCTACACCCGGATCGTCGCTGACTGTGGAGTTAGCCCCGGCGATGTCTTGTTTGTAAGTGACATTGTTGAGGAGCTGGTTGCGGCATCCTCGGCTGGTCTGCAGACCCTATTAAGTTTGCGACCGGAGAATCATCCTCAGCCTGCCAATCCGTTTCCTGCGATTCGCTCGTTCACCGAGATCCAGATTGCTTAGAGGCCAACCAAGTCGCGAAAATCGCGATCGTTTCGGAAAGTTTTCCCTACAGAATTGGCCTTGCCCGTTTCCCCTGGATTCGTCAAACTCCCGCCGCGTTTTTGCGCTTTTTGGCAATCCCAACCGAGATGTTTGTGAAGTACTGGCGTTACCTTCTGATTATTTTTGCCGCCCTGACCGCGCCGCTGGGATGTAAATCGTTTTGGCCGAACGAAAGCGAGGCAATTCGGCAGCTCGAAGAAAACGTCGTTGAGAATCCAATGCTGGTCGCAATGATAGAACCGGATTGGGCCATGTCCGCAGTTTCGGATGAGTTAGACAATTATTTTCGGATCGCGCGTGAGGAGCGAATCCGAATTGTCGACGGAATCATCACGGAAGGTTGGATCGAAACCCATACGAAGATCGGCTCGACATATCTTGAGCCTTGGCGGAGCGACTCGACTATCGGTTTTGAACGGGCCCACGCAACCTTACAAACCGTGCGACGTTGGGCGAAAGTTCGAGTAATCCCCAACCAGAACAATTATTTGGTGGACGTCAAAGTCTACAAAGAACTTGAGGACATGGCAGATCCTGAATTCTCCACCGTCACCGGCCGAATTTATCGCCATGACAATACACTCGATTCCGACCGCGACGAAATGTTTATCGCGCAACCAAACCGTGGCTGGATTCCCATGGGACGAGATCACTCCCTGGAAAACAAAATTCTGCAAAATATCGCCAGCCGTTTCCAAGAAAAATGCGACGAAGACAAATCAATGTCATCGAATCAATAAGACATCAGCACGCGTTTTCTGTTTTCATTTCGAACGTTTTTCCATCAACTGCCGCAGTTCGCGGATTTCGTCCCGAAGTCGATTAACTTCGGCGCGAAGCGATTGCACTTCCGAACCACCATGGTGGTCCTGGTGCTCAGCATGCTCCTGATGTTGTTTGCTCTCGTGCGTTTTCCGCATTTCCACTTCTAGACCATGCCTGGCTTCCTCCACTTCTCGCCGCATCTGCTCAGCCTCAGCCGAGATTTTATTTGCGAGGTCATGAGCTTCAGCCATATTCAGATGTTCAGCCGCGTTTTTAAGATGTTCAATACGCCTCATCGCAGCCTCGATTTTTTCGGCCCGGCCGCGAAGTTGGTCAGCCGCTTGTGCTGGAGCAGGATGTTGGTCGCGTAAGAAATGCATTTCTTTCTTTGTGACTGCAATTTTTTCCCGAATAGCGTTTATTTCTTTTTCCGAAGCCTTCGACTCCACGAGTTCCTTTTCACGCTGCATCAGTTCGGCAAGGCGACTTTTAAACCGACTCATTTGTTTGTCGCGATTCAGCTGTTGTTCAGCACTGGATCGTTCGCTGCGATTCTGTTCGCGATCTGCTTTCGC
>JBEBGH010000595.1:0-2048 GCA_040081565.1 Pirellulaceae bacterium | reverse complement strand
CCACCCATGTAGCCGACTTGAGTCGAGATCACGCCCGGTGCCTGCTGGAGTAAGTACTCTGTTCCCCAGAAACATCCGCCGGCAAAGTACGCCTTCTCGGTCTTCACTTCTGCGGATGCGCTTGCCGGCACAAACTTCAGCGAGATCGAATTGACGCAATGGCGCGTGTTCTTGGCGGTAAACTGTTCGCCTTCGAAGACATGTCCGAGGTGTCCGCCGCAGCGTACGCAGGTTATCTCAGTACGGTAGCCATCGGCATCGGTCGTGTGCTTGACTGCGCCGGCGATTTCATCATCGAAACTCGGCCAACCACAGCCCGAATCGAATTTGTCGGACGAACGATAGAGTGGGGCGTCGCACTGACGGCACGTATAGGTGCCAGCTTCCTTATGCTTGTTGAACTCGCCCGTCCCGGGCATCTCAGTGCCCTTATTGACGATGACGCGTGTCTCCTCAGCATTGAGGGGATTGAGCTTCACAGTAGTCTCCTTGCCGACCGGGGTTTCGGTGGCGCGCATACTTGTTGAAGGAATGAATGCCTTGAAGGCAATTACGGCAACCGCGATGAATCCTATCCACAGCCATATGTTACGGTTCGCCATTTCAATTCACCTCCGAAGTGCGTTCGTGATTCAGACCTCATTCGATTCCTGAACTTGCGTACGCATATGACTGAACACGCCTGTGAGCGGGAGGTTCCGAGGGAAATTTTGATGCTAAACCGACATTTACCAGCAACTTCGGGAACATTTGTGTTCCGCGATTTGGTGTCAATTCTGTTACTCTGAGTCCTCGGTTCGAGTACGAACCATGTAGTCCAATCCGACGCTGATCGCATTGCGATGCGGGATTGTGTAGACCATTCCCGCTATCAGCAATCCGATAACTCCCCAATACCAAAACGAACCCGGGTTCCACCAGCCAAAGTAGAACATCACCACCAACGGGAATATGAACATCGCGCGATCGACGAAGAGCAAGTACCCCCAGAGGTCGCCCTGATCGCGTAAGTACTGAAGCCCGCATTCGCTACAGTTGTCGTGGAGAGTCACCCAGCGCTTGAAGACTTTGCCTTTACCGCAACGCGGGCACCTTCGCGTGATACCCCGTTTGATGATTCTACCGAGCGTGGGCTTAGCGAACGGCTCAGTCACTCGGCTACTCCGCCCAATTGCTTCATGCGAGCCAAGCGTTCGGGTTCATCGCGAACGAGCCAGATGTCGGAGGAAAGTAGAGCATACGCTTTCGCGAAGTACTGCTTGGCGTCGCTGGGTTTGCCCTGCGTCAGCAGACACTCAGCGATTTCCTCGAATACGTAACCGTCTTCTCCCTCGCCCGACTCGCGATACTCGACTTCGAGTGCGTACTGTGTCACTAATGCCAATTCAAGCTGCCCCAGCATCCGTTGAGTCTTGGCGACACACCATTTCGCGAAACGCAATTCGGACGGTTGCTGTTGCTCGATGCGTGCCGGCACCGCCTTCTCGAACATCGCGAGAGCGGAGTCATACTTCTTCTGTGAAAAAAAGTCCCAGCCAATGTTGTTGTAGAGCGAGGCGCGCCAGCGTCGCGCTTTGGGTTCGGAGGATTTCTCCGCCAACGCCAGCGCCGTTTGATTCCATTCCAATTTCTGCTCAGACGGAGCGGCAATCGCCATCATGTGCGCGGCATCAACGGCGTAGAAATCTAGTTTGCATTCGAGACCGAGGTTCCAGGCCTCATCGAACAGTGGCAGCGCCTCGTCTGACTGTTTCGACGAATTGAAAACTCTTCCCCGCTCCAACAGGTACCGCATTTTCACTTTTTCCCATCGGTCCTGGGAGGGCGAATCTCCTGTCGAGCCGCCATGCCAGGATGCAATCTCCGCCTGTACGCTATCCAACAGCCGATGCGCCTCATCAAACTTCTGCTGCAATCCCAAAGCTCGTGCAATCTGGGTTTTCAATTCTGCTATGAAGGCGGGAGTCGCCGACGACTTGGTGTCTTCAAGGACTTTTCGAAACTTCGCCTCGGTCTCGGCCGGTTTGTTGTAGTCCCAGAGGGCATCG
>JBEBGH010000021.1:0-28415 GCA_040081565.1 Pirellulaceae bacterium | reverse complement strand
CGTCGACGCACGATTGCCCGTAAAATGCTGCACGAAACATTTTTGAAAGATCTGCCGAAGTCGACAGATCGAAAGATAATGCAAGCTCATTTCGAGCGACTCATGGCCCTGACCACATGACCGTCAGCGACTTAGTATCCGTTCCCCTAAAGTGCAGCTCGTAAACAAAGCATTTGTAAATTCCGGATGAAGTGTTTCGTATTTAATCAAAGCCAGAGAACCAACTGAATCGTAATGGCTTTCTGCGGGCGGGCAAACTCCCATCGGTAAGCAAGTTTCCCTACGGCAATACCATTCGCCGAACTTGAGGGTAGCTCCAAACGCTATACTATTTACAAAGGAACTGAAATGAAACAGAAAATGTTCCCCGCATTCATCATCGCGTTTCTACTTTCGATTTGCGTTTTGCACGCCGACGACGGAGGCACGAACCCGCCGAATATTGTCTTGATCATCGGCGACGATTGCGCGTGGACCGATTACGGTTTCATGGGGCATCCGGTTGTTCAAACGCCAAACCTGGATCGTCTGTCGAGAGAATCGCTAACGTTCAAGTCCGGTTATGTTTCGGCTCCACTGTGTTGTCCAAGTCTCGCCTCGATTCTCACAGGTTTGCATCCGCACCAAAACGGCGTGTTGGGCAATGAGCCGCCCCTTCCGCGCGGCGACCGCACTCGTTTCTAAGAACTGGTCGATCAAGTCCCGACGCTGCCGCGCCTGCTCGGCGAGAAGGGATACCTCAGCTTCCAGACGGGCAAATGGTGGCATGGCAACTTTACACATGGCGGATTCACTCACGGCATGACGGTGAAAGGCCGCCACGGCGATGCCGGCTTGGCGATCGGCCGCGAAACGATGCAGCCAATGTATGACTTCATCAAGTCCGCTCAAGATCAGCAGAAACCATTCTTCCTCTGGTACGCACCGATGATGCCCCACACTCCCCACAAACCTCCGGCACGCTTGTTGGAAAAATATCAGGCCCAAGACAAGGCCAACGCCGCTTACTTCGGCATGATCGAATGGTTCGATGAAACATGTGGAGAACTGCTCGATCATCTTGATCGGCAAGGGATGCGCGACAACACGATCGTGATCTACCTTCACGACAACGGTTGGAAGCAAGGCAACGACAGTCCGCTTCACGACGGCAAACGTTCGCCTTACGAAGGCGGTACACGGACCCCAATCCTCATTCGCTGGCCGGGGCACATCAAACCTAGCGTGTCTAATGAACCCGTGATGAGCGTCGACTTGGCCCCGACCATTCTGCGAGCCGCCGGGCTGTCAGCCACCGAAAAAATGCAGGGCCTCGATCTGGTCAACCTGCAAGCCGCAAAGATTAAACGTGACTGTATTTTCGGTGCGGCCTACGAGCACGACATGCAGGACTGGGACGACCCTGAAAAAAGTCTGCAGGCCCGTTGGGCTATCGAGAGCGGCAAGTGGAAGTTGCTCAACCGAAAAGACTCGATCGAGCTGTACGACCTCACCGCCGATCCTCATGAGAAAGACAATCTGGCAACGGCAAATCCTGAAGTGGTCAAACGACTCTCCAAACGACTGGACGACTGGTGGGCCCAGGGAAATTCTCGCTGAAACGGAAAGTCTGATTTCACAATCGCGCAGTAACTCGCAAAGGATTCACGCATGATCCGGCACCTTTTCGCAACCATCGTGATTCTCGCGGCGCTGGCTGTTTCCGCTCAGGCTCAAGACTTGGCTGGTCGGCGTCCTAACATCATCGTCATCGTGACCGATGACCAAGGCTACGGCGACGTCTCGGCGCATGGCAACCCGATCCTCAAGACGCCGAATCTGGACCGGCTCCATACCGAGGGCGTTCGCTTCCGCGACTTTCACGTCAGTCCCACTTGTTCGCCAACCCGCAGTGCCCTTATGTCTGGGCGACACGAATTCAAAAACGGAGTCACGCACACCATCCTCGAACGCGAAAGAATGAGTCTGCGAACCGTGACTCTGGCACAAGTGCTCAAGTCCGCGGGCTACACGACAGGCATCTTCGGCAAATGGCATTTGGGCGATGAAGACGCCTACCAACCCGACCAACGCGGCTTTGACGAAGTCTTCATTCACGGCGCGGGCGGCATCGGACAATCGTACGCTGGCAGTTGCGGCGACGCGCCGGGCAACAAATATTTCGATCCGGTGATCAAACACAACGGGAGGTTCGAAAAGACCACCGGCTTCTGCACTGATGTCTTCACCGCGCAGGCCTTGCAATGGATCGATGCGGTCCAAGGTAAACATCCTTTCTTTTGCTACCTTTCGTTCAACGCACCGCATGGACCGCTGTTCTGCCCGCCGGAAGCGGCTGAGCCCTATCAAGGAAAAGTTGCAGCCGACGAAGCCACATTCTTCGGCATGATCGCCAACATCGACGACAACGTTGGGCGGCTGCTGGCGAAGCTACAAGAATGGAGAATCGACGAGGACACCCTCGTCATTTTCATGAATGACAACGGCGGAACGGTCGGCTGCAAAATTTTTAATGCCAGGATGCGCGGTCAAAAAGGAACCGCTTGGGAGGGCGGCACGCGGGCTTCGTCGTTCTGGCGTTGGCCCGGAACACTGAAGTCCGCCGATGTCGACCAGCTGACGGCTCATATCGATGTCTTTCCGACGCTAGCCGAAATCGCGGGAGTAAAACTTTCCGAAAATATCCAGGCACAAGTCGAGGGGCGCAGTCTAACGCCATTACTCAAAAACCCCCAAGAAAAATGGGATGATCGATATTTCGTGACGCATGTGGGCCGCTGGAAAGCCGATGGAACGCCACCCCAGAAATTCGGCAACGGCGGCGGCCAATGCAGTAGCCGCAACGCTCGCTACAGTTTGGTGCACGGGCCAACCGACTGGCAACTTTACGATCTCCAGGAAGATCCCGGCCAGGCCAAAGACATCGCGTCAACACATCCCGAGATCGTGAAAGAGCTTTCGCAGGCTTACGACGTGTGGTGGCAAGACGTCCTGCCCCACCTTGAAAACGAAGACGCGTATAAAACCGCGCCCAAGATCAATTCGTTCAAAGAACAATACGAAAAACAATTCGGCACGATTCCGTCGGACCAGGCGCCGGGCAAAACGCCGCAACTCTAAACGCGACTTGCTCCTGCGCCCGAGATAAGAGGCTTCGAACATCCCACCTTGACCATCGATTCGATTTTGAACGCCGAGAGTCTGATTCCTCTGATGCTGAAGAACTTGCACTGGATTCGCGCATGTTCCGGAAACTTTTGGCCGTTTCGACTCAGGTCCCAGGGTCAGCAGTTAGCTTTTCTTGAATTCGGCGCGTTTCAATAATTTGGCGAGCAGTTCGGCACGTGAATGCACTTCGTATTTTGCGTAGATTGCGGACATGTGATGATGAACCGTGTGCGGGCTCAAATGCAAACGCAAAGCGATCTCTTTTTCCGACAATCCCTCTTGGGCAGCCTTCAAAACTTTTACTTCGGCTTTGGAAATTTCAATTGGAGTTGTCTCGTTTGTCGCAACTTTGATCGCTGGCTTAAGGGAAGCCGTCTCTGCGCTGAAACTCTCGCTTTTAGCCAATTCACCAACTGTAAGCAAAAAGTCGACATCGGCAAATCGAACACTTTGCCCGTCGAGAACAAATCCAAATTGAACTAGTTTGCCTGCGATGTAAGTCCCATTCCGACTTCCCAAGTCCCTGACAAACAACGTGTCGTTTTTAACAGTCAACTCGGCATGGCACCTGGAAACCGTTTGGTGTGGAACCATCAGATCGTTTTTCGGCGACCGACCGACAGTTATCAAACATTGGCGCAATTCAAAACTCGAATTTGCAATCAACCCGCCGTCATGTATCAGAACAAGATTCTTCTGATTCACGAGAATTCCTTACAATTGGATGCGGCAGTGGATTCCATCAAAAATAGCCTGTTCAGGCCATTGCGTCAAATTTTTCACCGAGCAAAATCGAAAGGCCGCTTGAAATCGACGACCATTTTCGCTGCGTAGGTTCCCTTACCCTTTCATGGAAATGAAAAACGGGGCCACAACCTGGATCCCGTCCGCGTGGAAGGAAAATCCAGTGCGAAACAACGTCACGACCGAATGTCGCCGTGTATCGAGTGAATTGAATAGGTGTTTCAACAACGGAGAAACCAATGCCTTCAACCCTGACCTATCCAGGCGTCTACATCGAAGAAATCCCCAGTGGCGTGCGGACAATTACCGGCGTCGCCACGTCCACCGCGGCTTTTGTCGGTCGTGCATTGCGCGGGCCAGTCAACAAGGCGGTGACGATCAATTCATTCGGCGACTTTGAGCGAATCTTCGGAGGCTTGTGGGTCGAAAGCAAACTCGGTTTCGCGGTACGGGATTTCTACCTCAACGGCGGAAGCCAGGCGATCATTGTGAGACTCTTTGAACCCAATGAAAGCGCAATCCAAAACACACTTATTGCCGCCACAACCGAGGCTCAAACAGCATCTGACGCGGTAAAATCTGCGGTGGACACGGCTGCCGCGGCAGGCGGGGCAACAGTACAAAGCGTCGTTACAGCCGCTCAAACCGCGGCGACAACTGCGGGCGGAGCTGGCCCTGCTGCCAAAGCCGCCGCTGACGCCCTCGCCAAAGCCGCTACAGACGCCGCAGCCGTCGTAAACCCTGCGCCAACCCCCGCAACAGTGGCCGCTGCCGTTTCCGCGGCTGTTGCAAAAGCCGTCGCGGATGCCGCCATTAGCGTCGCTCCCAGAACCAAAGCTCAACTTTCAGCGAAAGGCTTGGATTTGGACGCCGCCTATGAGGGCCGTTGGGGAAACTACATTCGCGCTCGAGTTGATTTGGACGTCGCCGAGAGCGTCGCGACATCCTTCGGATTGGCTAAAAGCGATCTCTTCAACCTTTCGGTACGCGACACAAAGACAGGGATTACCGAAGTATTTCGCAATCTCACCGTCAAAGACAGTCCGCGACGTGTAGACAAGGTCTTGGAAAATGAGTCGCGCCTATTGCGTGCGACGCCTTCGCTCCCGACGTCCACACCTCAAGCGCATGGCGATCCGGCTCCTGGCAAAGACATTTTTGATGACGACACCGCCTCGTCCAAGGTGCCTGACGACAAGAAAGCGACCGATGGCTCGGCGCTAACC
This sequence comes from Pirellulaceae bacterium, assembly GCA_040081565.1. Taxonomy (GTDB): domain Bacteria; phylum Planctomycetota; class Planctomycetia; order Pirellulales; family Pirellulaceae; genus BJ22. The sequence goes on along the minus strand of JBEBGH010000021.1, from coordinate 23,277 downwards.
ATAAACTCTTTTACTGGTCCCGGCACGGAGGCGGCCAAACAAGGACTGTACGCACTCGAGCAAGCTGATCTGTTCAATCTGCTATGCATTCCGCCTTATTTGGCGACGGACGATGTCGATAGTGGATTGATCGATGAGGCCATCAAATACTGCGAGAAGCGCCGAGCCATGTTTCTCATTGATCCGCCAACAGCGTGGAATCACAAGGACAAAGCAAAGGCCGGGATTGAAAACGACGTAGGCGCAGCGAGCAAAAATGCAGCAATCTTTTTCCCGCGTTTACGGCAACGCAACCCACTCCGCGACAACCAGCTCGATGACTTCGTCCCCAGTGGCGCAGTTGCCGGACTCTTTGCTCGAACCGATACCAATCGCGGAGTTTGGAAAGCACCAGCCGGGTTGGAGGCTACTTTGGTCGGCGTGCCACAGCTAAGCGTTCCGCTTACCGATAACGAGAATGGCGAACTCAATACCAAAGGTATCAACTGTTTGAGGGCCATGCCCGCTGCGGGCCGTGTTATCTGGGGTTCGCGGACCCGCGTGGGCGACGACCGGCTCGCGAGTGAATGGAAATACATTCCGGTTCGGCGCACAGCATTGTTTGTTGAAGAGAGCCTTTACCGCGGCACACAGTGGGTGGTGTTCGAGCCGAACGACGAGCCGCTGTGGGCGCAAATCCGTCTGAACGTCGGCGCGTTCATGCACAATTTGTTTCGCCAGGGCGCGTTTCAAGGCAAGTCGCCGCGCGACGCTTATTTTGTAAAGTGCGACAAGGAATCGACGACGCAGAACGACATCAATTTGGGCATCGTCAACATCGTTGTCGGCTTTGCCCCGCTTAAACCGGCAGAGTTTGTCGTCATTAAAATCCAGCAAATGGTTGGCCAGATCGACGTTTAAGGAGCAACAACATGGCACAGTTCAGCGTCAACGCACAACGTTTCGACCCGTATAAAAACTTCAAATTCCGCGTCAAGTGGGATGGTGTCTACGTCGCCGGCATCAGCAAAGTTGGCGGCCTGAAACGGACCACTGAGGTCGTCAAACATCGCGAAGGGGGCGATCCCAGCAGTAGCCGCAAATCCCCCGGTCGCACGGAATACGAAGCCATCACGTTGGAACGCGGCGTCACTCACGACAAAGCGTTCGAGCAGTGGGCCAACAAGGTCTGGAATTTCGGCGCGGGTCTCGGCGCAGAAGTCGCTCTGAAGGACTTCCGCAAAGACCTGATTATCGAGGTCTATAACGAGGCAGGGCAATTGGCGCTCGCTTACAAAGTGTTTCGGTGTTGGGTTTCCGAATTCCAATCCCTGCCCGATCTCGACGCCAACGCTAATGCCGTGGCAATCCAAAACATCAAACTGGAAAACGAAGGATGGCTGCGCGACGTCGAGGTGGCTGAGCCTTCCGAACCGACCTTCACCGAACCGGCGTAGACCATGATCATGCCCGCGCTCTCGGCCACGAAACTGCTTGCCGCTTGGGAGCAAGGATACTCTCAGCCGCCGTTCCAGCGCGCGTTGACACTGTTGACCCTAGTCAGCGAAAACGCATCGATCGAGCAACTGGCCGCGCTCAGCGTCGGCCAGCGCGACGCGCACTTGTTAATGTTGCGGGAAAGGGCATTTGGCCCGCGGATGACCGGTCACGCCACCTGTCCTGCATGTGCTCAGACCTTGGAATTGGATTTCTCGGTGGCTGACATCCGCGCGAATGACGCCGCCCAATCGACCTCGCCCGGCACGTTGATCCACGCCGATTACGAAGTGCGGTTTCGACTCCCGAACAGCTTCGATTTGGCGAGCCTGACGCCTGACGAAGACGTCAGCGCGAACCGCGCGCAGCTGATTCGCCAGTGTGTTTTCGGCGTACAACGAAATGGAATGGAGATACCCGTCGAGCAATTGCCCGCAGAAGTTGTCGATGCCATGTCCCAACAGATGGCGGATGCCGACCCGCAGGCCGACGTGCAATTGGCGATGACCTGCCCACAATGCGATCATCGCTGGAATGCGCCGTTGGATATTTTGTCTTTCTTATGGACTGAGATTCAGGTTTGGGCGAAGCGATTAATGCGCGAAATCCATGCACTGGCGATGGTTTACGGCTGGCGCGAAGCCGACATACTGGCCCTTAGTCCTTGGCGACGACAAGTTTACTTGGAGATGATCCATCAATGAGCGACTTTCTTGGCAATCTGATCGCGCGCTCTCTTTCCCACGCGGAATGCGTGCGCCCGCAAATTCGTTCGCCATTCGAATTGCCGCCACCCGAAAGCAATTTCAGTCCCATTCTCGGTGAATTCGATAGTTGGACCGAAGCGCCCGCCGACCAAAAACGACATTTCCCGACACCCGTTTCGCCGAGTGCCCAGACAGCTGAGGAACCGTGGACGAGGCAAAGGGTCACGAATGCAAATCCGGCCCAGGACCGGTTGTCTGCCATCGATCCGAAGCCGTCGACACATAATAATTTACAACCGGCCGAAACAGCGTATGTTTGGCCACGTGCGACGACGCAGTTGACGCCACCGCGGTCGCCGTCCGAGCCGTTCGAAGTTTACGAACTCGATGTGCAACGGTCGCTATCGTTCGATGATCGGCGCGCTCCGACGCCAAATTCGAACCAGAATGTTCGGGTGGCGCCTGAGCCATCGTCTGAGTTAATTGCACAATCAACATCGCCATTATCCACGTCACCACATACCCCGTCGATGCCGCTGTCCGCCCGGAAAGACGATGATCGGACCGACATGCAGAGGCATTCTCGAGACGATGCACAATCGCCAATTAGCCAAGTAGCGTCCGCACGTCCCCATCCCGAGATATCGGTTTTTTCGCAGAGATCCGTTACCTCGGATTTCCCGAGAGACATTACACGGAACATTTCGAAACCAGTGCCTCCTGAAGCAAAATCGTCTCCCACGATCCACGTGACCATTGGACGCGTCGAAATACGAGCTGTGGTGCCTCCAACGACTGCACGACCCCAGCCGCAAACCGCGAAGTCGCCGACTCTGGATTTAGAGGAGTATTTACGCGGGCGTACTACCGGAGGTCGTCGATGAGCAATCATTTGGCCATCGCCGCTGTCACTGCCACACTTCGCAATTTGATAATTCGCGGCCTTCCAGAACTTCCCAACCAAAACGTTACGACAAAGCCCCCGGATAAAGCGCATGCGGCGAATTCCAGTTCTGACCAAATCAACATTTTTCTTTACCAGACGGTGCCTAATGGCGCGTGGCGAAACCGGGATTTGCCTCGGCAGGTCAAATCCGGAGAAACCGGTCAGCCTCCACTCGCTTTAAACCTGCACTACCTCATCACCGCGTACGGCCAGGGGGACGACGAGACTTTGAGCCACCGGTGGCTGGGCAAGGCCATGAGCGTACTGCACGACCACCCGCTTCTCGGCGCTCAGGAAATCAAAGACGCAGTGTTCAACACTGATTTTTCCGGCAGCGACCTTGAAAATCAGCTTGAGCGAGTGCGGATCACCCCGCAGCCATTGTCGGTGGAGGAAATGTCCAAACTCTGGACGACTTTTCAAACTCAATACCGGGTCTCCGCCGCCTATCAGGTTGAAGTTGTGTTGATCGAGAGCACACGTCCAGCTCACACCCCGTTACCGATCTTAACGCGCGGCAAGGATGACAGCGGCGTCGGCGCGCAAGGCGATTTGATTTCGCCATTTCCAACGCTCACCAATGTGCTCCCGGACGTTGACCCTCCAGGCTCTCAGACGATCGCGCTATTGGGGGACACTTTGATCTTAAGCGGACATCATCTCGATGGGACCGAGGTTGCCGTCGAACTAAAGCACCCTCGAGTGCCGCAACCCCTGCAACTCCCAACGATAATCGCAACGGCAACGACCATTAAAATCACTATCCCCAATCAGCCTCAAACGTTTCCAGTCGGAATTTACACCGTGGCGGCTGTCATCAAGCGTCCCGGCGAGACCTTCCAGCGTCGGACCAACGAACTACCCTTGGCAATCGCGCCGATTATCGAAACCAATCCACCGGTTTCTGCAATACGCAACAACAATCAAGTGACGGTAACCCTGGCATGTAACCCGAGCGTGTTGCCCGAACAGCGAGTCGCATTGTTGCTCGGGAGCGAAGAAGTCCTCGCGGAGCCGCATTCCGCTACCACCAGCAATTTGACCTTTGTGGCGAAGGACGCGCCGGTCGGAAAGTTTGCCCCGGGAAATTATTTCGTACGCCTTCGTGTGGATGGTGTCGACAGTCTGCTGATCGATCGAACAGTTACGCCGCCGAAATTCAAGTCATCGCAAATGGTGGTCGTCCCATGAGCGAATTCAACACTTGGCAGGAAAGCAATTTGCGCCAGCTCGCTGCGGAGGTCGCCCAGTTGCGACAACGCCTCGAGCACATGGCCACGCGGACCACCGAGCCGTCGCGGGCCGAGTCGCGGGAAACCCCGTCGACCGCAACCCCAGTTGCGCCCGCTAAGCGCGTCAAACGCTCAATCTTCCAATGGTTGTTCGGCCAGCCAGCCACGCAACCAACCAGCACGGTTTCTGATTTAACGCCATTGACCTCCACTTCGACCGACGAGACCGACAATTCGCCGACGGTTGTGGAATCGAATCCCCCACCCGAATCACATTCCGCGTTGGACGAATTGGCAGTGCGACTGCGGTTGTCGCCGTTTGAGAAACAAGTTCTGTTGCTGTGTGTCGCGATGGAGTTCGATACACGTATCGCCGACTTGTGCGCTCGCGCGCAACAGGACCCGCTGAAGAATTTTCCGACGTTTGCTCTGGCACTGGCCTTATTCGATGAGCCCAGTTGGGATGTGCTCTCGCCGGAGCGGCCGCTACGGTACTGGCGGCTGATCGAAATCAACCAACCGGGATCGCAACCATTGACCACCAGTCCGCTGCGGGCCGACGAACGTATCGTAAATTATGTGAAGGGACTCAATCATTTGGATGATCGGGTTTCCCCTTTCTTGACGCCGTTGGAGCTGGAATCGGGAACCACGGAGATCGCGCCGTCGCAACAAACGATAGTGGAGACAATTCTTCGCCGGTTGGACGACACGGCAGATGCCGGCCGGATTCCTGTCGTGCAATTGGTCGGGCCGGAACCGATCAGCAAACAATTGGTAGCCTTGCAAGTCTGTGCGGCAATCAATTGCCGTTTGCACCGGCTGCCGATCGAGCTGTTGCCAGCGGCACCGAGCGATTCGGAGATACTCGCACGATTGTGGCAGCGCGAGTGCGGATTGATGCCACAGGCTCTCTATCTCGACGCGCAAGAACTGGACGGCGCCACCACGGAACGGTTCATCGCGATCAGCCGGTTTGTAACACGGAGCGACGGTCTATTTTTCCTTGGCGTTCGCGAGGCGCTGCCCCGCTTGGGCCGTCCCCACTTGGCATTGGACGTCGCAAAGCCGACGGTGGCTGAACAACAAATCGCCTGGCAGATGGCACTACCGCATGAGGCTGTCCAAGCTCCTTCTCAATTGGCGGGTCAGTTCAATCTCAATCTGTCAACGATCCAACAACTCGCACAGCGGGCATGCATGGAGGCCGACGGCGAACCCGAGACGTTGACCGAAAAGGCTTGGGAGGTTTGCAACGCCACGCAGCGCCCACAACTCGACGCACTCGCACAACGGCTTGAACCAAAGATGATCTGGGATGATTTGGTACTTCCCGTCGCGGAAACCAACCTGCTCAAGCAAATCGTCGCCCAAGTCCGACAGCGGAACAAGGTCTACGGCGACTGGGGATTTGCCCGCAAGATGAATCGCGGATTCGGGATTAGCGCCCTGTTTGCAGGCGAGAGCGGCACCGGCAAGACGATGGCCGCCGAAGTCTTGGCCAATGATCTCCGCCTGAATCTATACCGCATCGACCTGTCGGCAGTGGTGAATAAATATATTGGCGAAACGGAAAAGAACTTGCGCCGACTGTTCGACGCCGCGGAGGATGGTGGCGCAATTTTGTTCTTTGACGAGGCCGACGCGTTGTTTGGCAAGCGCAGCGAAGTCAAGGACAGCCACGACCGATACGCCAATATCGAAGTCAACTACCTGTTACAGCGACTTGAGTCATATCGCGGCCTGGCAATACTGGCGACCAACATGAAAAGCGCGTTGGACACCGCGTTTCTTCGCCGTCTGCGGTTCATTGTGAACTTTCCCTATCCCAGCGTGGCGGATCGCCAGCGATTGTGGCAGAAGGCTTTCCTGCAGCCCGATGCCAAACGCAACTTGTCCGCGCCTCCATTGGATGTCCTGGATTACGACCGCCTGGCTCGATTGAACCTGAACGGCGGCCACATCCACAACGCCGCGCTGAATGCAGCATTTCTGGCCGCCGCGGCTGGAACGAATGTCACGATGCAATTAGTGCTGACCGCCGCACAGGCCGAGTTTCAAAAACTCGATCGGCCGATTAACACCGCCGAATTCCAATGGCACGACCGCAACTGCACTCGCCCAAATGTCGCCAACGCCAACGAGGTCCGCCTATGATCCGACCGTCAAGTCATGAAGTTACGGAGTTTGACCAAAAACCCCAACCACCTAATTTGCTCGTGCGTCGCGCGCCTGATGCGACGCAAGACTCAGACGCACGGCCTTCGATCGAATTGCACATCGAGCGAATATTGATCGATGACCTCCTCGTCGCCGGCGGTCAAAGGGCGGTTTTGCAATCCGCCGTGGAAACCGAGCTTGCTCGTCTCCTCATCGAACAAGGATTCACGCAAATGCGTTCCCGCTCCGAATCCAGCATTTCCGGCGGGTCGATCCAAATGAACCGCGATTGCAAACCTGCTCAACTGGGACATCAAATTGCCCTGGCAATTCTCGACAGCTTGGCGCCGGCGACGCCGAACGCGCGGCTGTCCGCTCCATCGCAAGGGCCAACCGCATGATCGCAAACCAATCGATCAAAGCCAAATCGCCGACGGCCGCGCCGCCACCATTCAGCATGGCTCGCAACGGTCTACTGCAACGCAAGTGTGATTGCGGTAAACACACAATCGCCGGCGGCCAGTGCCAAGAATGCGAAAACAAAAAAGGCAAGTTGCAGCGAAACTCGTGCAATCATTCCGGAGTTTCCGAAGTTCCGCCGATCGTTCACGAAGTTTTGAATTCCTCCAGGCAGCCTCTCGATACAACAATGAGAGCTTTCTTTGAGCCGCGGTTCGGACACGATTTCAGCGGTGTGAGAATTCATACAGGTGCGCAAGCCGCTAAATCGGCGCAGTCGGTAAATGCCCGTGCATATACGGTGGGGAGCAATGTAGTATTCGGCGCTGGACAGTTTGCGCCGCAAACGAACGAGGGGCGCCAATTGCTCGCGCATGAACTGACGCACGTGGCGCAGCAAAGCCGATCAGAATCAACCATTCAACCTTCCCTCGTCAACTCGCCGGACGACGCGGGCGAGCGCGAGGCCGAGATGATAAGCCAGCAAGTCCTCGCGGGCGAACCTGTGCCCGCGCCCCGAGCCGCTCCGACCGCGCTGTTTCAACGCAAAGCCTTAAATAAGGTCGAGACCGATTTTCAGTCCGGCGCGAAGGCGTGCGTGGTGCATCTACATGGCGAGGAGCGCACGGCTCTGGCCGTGGCCAAAGAAATTCGCACCCGTCGCTGTGTCAATCTTGTGCATCTCGACACAACGCAGCGAAATGCCAAGTTTGAGGTCGATGTTCCGGGCGAAACTGAAAAGCACATTTGCGAGGCCGACCCGAACCGCGTTTTTACCGATGAAGGGTTAAAAAACCATGCGTTGAAAGTCAAGGGCTGTCATCTGGCTTCGAATCCAAGCATACGAACGGACGTCTTGAAAACCGTTCCGAAAGACGAAAAAGAAAAGAAAAAGGTAGAAGAAGCTAATAAGAAAGCGGCTAACGTAAAATCTGCTGCCTTCGGTGAAATAAAAAAGTTTGTGCAGGATGAATGGGGCAAGAAAATTAGCGAGTGCCGTGGGGGAGATGGCTCGTCGGTGCGAAAAGGAGCCTTGCCGATCCTGGCAATTCACAATAACGAGGGGCTTACTCTCGACGAGTTCAAAAACGTTGCCGAAAAGGGCGATCGCCTGCCTGCCGATTCCGACAAACCGGGCAATAAGTTGAAAAATCCGTCGATGAAATCCGGCGAAAACCCCAGCGATTTTTTCCTTGTCACTAAACCGGGCGATTTCACTGAAATAGGTAAATCTGGCAACGTCCTTCTGCAAGCCGATCCGATTCCAAAAGGCGAAGACGACGGATCGCTCTCGGTTGCAGTGGCTGACCAAAGGTTCATCAACGTCGAGAAAGAAGGACGCGCGCACGATAAACTCAAGAGTATCGGCGGTAAGTTTAAGGGACACGACTCGATCTACATTAAAAACTACGCAATGGCGGCGCAAGCGTTGGATGCCTTCGGCGTCGCTGAAGGAGCTTGTTTCCCCGCTACTAGTAAGGTCTTGTCCAAGGGTGATCCGCTGCCTGATTTGACCGGTACTCCCGCCAAAGAAAAACCGGTCGCGACGCCGACTGCTGAGGCGGAAAAGGTGCTCGACCGCGACCCGGTCCCGGCGGAAAAGCCCGCAAATTGTACATTCTTTGAGAAGCAGGCCGAACTCGATTTACGCAAAGTCGAATGGAAAAAGGAGATTGCGCGAATGCCGCTGGTTGAAATCGTCAACTGGATTGTCGGCAGCCCGACCCCGCCGCCCGCCAACGTCACCCGGGAGATGACACAGCAGCGCGGCTGCATGACGACAGCAATGGCTGCGTCACTGGCGAAGCAAAAGTTAAAACTCCCGACAGGCAACATTATTAAATCGGAGTTGCGAACGTACAGCGCTCAGGAAGGCATTTGGGAAAACAAATGGAACTTCAAAAATAAATCGACGTTCGGTCAAATTTCAGACATTGCGCGAAAGAAGTGTGTTGTTCAACCGCCTACGCCGCCACCGACTGTGCAGGGGCCGAATCCAAAGCCGCCCGACCCGGTGCCGTTGATACCGACGACGGACAAGGAGTGGAATCCTGCCGACAAAACGAAAAATCACTTAAAGTGCTGGAACATGCTGACCAACGAGGAGAAGGAAAAAGAAATCCTGATGACTTCATCCGCGCCTGGCGTGTCGCGGCATCACGCCGGAACCGACTTCGACTTCGGACAAACCGATAAACATCTTCAAAACGAAGCGTGGACTGGTACCGGCGATTTTGCTGACGCTTATAGCTGGCTGGCCAGAAATGCGTCCCGTTACGGTTTCATGCAGCCATTCAATACAAAAGGCGGCTATGGCAAGGGATACACGGAAGAGCGCTGGCATTGGTCTTATTACCCGATAGCCCAGGCGCTGTTGGAATTTGCAAAGGAACATCAAAAAGAAATCGACGAGGAATTGCAAAAACATTGGAAAGATAAACCGGAATACGAGTTCATATCAAAAAACTGGCGAGACTACCTGTTTAATGTCGAAACGAAAGCGCGATTTTAAAGTTTATGAAGATGCCGTTGTTGTCCAATAAAAACACCTCGAACGTCGGGTTGCTGCAACGCAAGTGCGATTGCGGCAATCACACGATCGCCGGCGGCAAGTGTCAAGAATGCGAAAACAAAAAACGCGTGCTGCAGCGAAAATCATCGAATAACGCTGAACATTCGCAGGTGCCGCCGATCGTTCACGAAGTATTGAACTCATCGGGTCGCCCGCTTGATGCAGCGACACGAGCATTTTTCGAATCGCGCTTCGCCCACGATTTCAGCGGCGTGCGCGTTCATAACGATAAAAATGCGGCAGAGTCGGCGCACGCAATAAACGCTTTAGCTTATACGGTGGGGAAAAATGTCGTTTTCGGGGCTGGACAATATGCGCCCACGAAAGAGTCCGGACGGAGACTACTGGCTCACGAGCTGTCACACGTTGTTCAGCAAAATGGATTGATGAATCACAGCTCGCGCGAAACGCTTAAAGTTTCCGGCAGAAGCAATGTCTTTGAAAGAGAAGCGGACGCCATGGCTGATACCGTTATGAACGGCGGAACTGTTTCATCGCTGACCAGCGATTCGGTAAATTTAAGAAAGCAGGAACCGATACCTATCGAGCTTGTGCCTGTTTCGCCCGATGAGGACAAAAAACTAAAGGAAAGGGGGATTAATCTTCCGACGGTCAGCGACGAAACATGGAGATCTATCGGGGGAATTGCGGACAATGCCGGAAAGTCGCTGAGCGCGCCCGAGAAAACCCAAATTGAAAAGTTGCTCAAGGACGCAAAAATGCCCGCCGCTACGCCGCTCGCCACCGTCAAAGACGCGAAGTTTTTGCTTCACGATACGTCCGCAGAAATGAGCACGGCGAGATTTAAGGAAGAAATACCTAAGGGTCGCGGTCCAATGGGTGCGGGCGTTTCAGCCTGGGTGCCGCGCGATGACCCTGCCGTCGTCGCCAGACCCAACTTCTATGAGAAGAATCGTCCGTCAACGAGTGAATTTGAGAAGGGTATCGATATTATCAAGCAGGCGGATAGAGAAGCCGCCATGAGAGAGGTCTGGAAAGTCACCAACGCGGCGACAAAAGGTAGCTCGCTTGACGACGCGCTTAAAGATCAGAGCCTCACGCCCGAAGAGATTACAAAAATAAAGGGCGGCGCCGAGTCTTTTCTCAAAGGATCGGACACTAAAGTTGACGGCGGTAAAACGGCGGCAGCCTGGGCGGTCGGAAAGATTTGCGCGGCAACTTCGGCGTCGGCAGCAGAGACCGGGAAGGAGAAAGAGCTCGAGGCAAGTTGTAAAAAATTATCGAAATACTATGCCGAACGTCCCGGACGGGTAAGCTCTTTGGTAACGGTCGAAATTCGACAGGTCGGCGTCAAGGATTCGAAAGATGAAAGCGAAGGCGCGAAAAATACTTGTAATCCCAACAATCCGAATACCAAGCCAATGCCTAATCCTCCCTATACCGATAACCAGTATTCAAATATCGCCCTGCTGTATCTTCGCGCAGCGCAGACGGCGGGCGTTTTTCCGGAAGTCACGACACACTTTGTAATCGATAGTTTTGACCAGGGGCATTGTGACCCGAGATGTTTTGACCTGCAAAAACTTTACGACACGATTGCGACATTATTAGGGCATGGTAAGGGCAGCACTTACGGGGTGAAGCCGATATATGGGTTAAAGTCGGGCAGCGATACTATCTGGTGGAGCGACAAGATTTGCGGAAAACCGCATCCGTAACAAAACAATTTGATACCAAGTAAAGCGTTATGAATGCACAATCACGATTCCAAATGAACAGCATTTTGCCGCAGCCTTTCACGGCTGTTCAGAGCGGCATTTTGCAGCGCAAGTGTGCGGCATGCAGCACTGGCACTATTTCCGGCGGCAAGTGTCAAGAATGCGAAAACAAAAAACGCGTGCTGCAGCGAAAATCATCGAATAACGCTGAACATTCGCAGGTGCCGCCGATTGTTCACGATGTATTGAACTCATCGGGTCGCCCGCTAGATGCAGCGACACGAGCATTCTTCGAGCCGCGTTTCGGACCTGATTTCAGCCGCGTGCCGGTGAGTTCTGCCTTGCCGCAGATGTCGCCCGACAGCCTGACGGTCGGCGAACCGGCAGACGTTTACGAGCGGGAAGCAGACCGCATAGCCGATTCCATAATGATGAAAGAGAAACAAGAAAACAAAACTCTATCGGCTAATGAAGACGCAAAATTGGATTTAAGCGCCGTGCGCATCCATACGGATGCACGAGCTGCCGAATCGGCGCGTGAGGTGAACGCGCTGGCTTACACTTTGGGAAATAACATCGTGTTCGGCGCAGGTCAATTTGCTCCCGAGACACAGAACGGACGGCGCTTACTTGCCCATGAATTAACACATGTGGCGCAGCAAACGGGACCAAAATCTCCTTCTGCCGTTCAAAGACAACCTGCAGACTCTGAACCCGCTGACTTTAAAGGTCGTTTCCGACGTAGGGTTGGAAGCACTCTTCCCTATCGTGAGGCTAAGAATTTGGCTGACTGCATCCGGATCATGGGGGATAAGAATGCTGAATATTGCCGTCAGGAGGTATTGGAAGAGGACGTATCGAAAACTTCTCGTTCAGGCCCGTCGCCGGGCGCACCTTCTCCTTCAGGCCCGTCGCCGGGCGCACCTTCCACAAGCGCGGGTGGAAGTGGAAAGACTGCACGCATAGTCAGGATGGAGAAGTCAAGGGATTGCGCATACACCATTACGTACGCCAATCCACGCAAACTGGATTGCGATGCGCTGTGGAAGTCGCAAAAACGCACGAACCCACCCGGGCCGCTTTGCGGTGCGGCATTGGTTTACGACATTGTATCCGTAAGCGCTACCGGCGGTAAATGTCCTCCCAAATTGGACGGACTCGTACTACAGGAAATTGTCAAAGGAGATCAAGGATGCCTGCCCCCCAGCCATACGTGGACTCAAGGAAAGTGCACTATCGGAGCGGGCGGAACAATCAGCGGATGCACGGATACCTTCAGTCTCTGCGGGCTGACGAGCGCTCTCAATGGAAGCTGCGTAGAACACGTCGACCAGGAGATCGAGATCGGAGGACAACTCGCGGAAGAACACGAAATCGTCTTTGACCTGACCAAGAGCGCCAAGGCCTGCACAGGAACGGTCACTCGGAACTAGCGCAAATTGACTGCCAACATTTGAGGAAATTATTAACAACCCATGAACATAATGAGTACGCAACCAAAATTCCAAATAAACGGCAAATTGCAGCGGTCAGTCGCGGCTGTTTCGACGGGAATTTTGCAGCGCAAATGCGAGTCCTGCAGCACGCACACGATTGCAGGCGATAAATGTGATGAATGCAAAAATAAAGTCCTGCAAAGACGATCGTCGAATATTTCCGAAATTTTGGAAGTCCCGCCGATCGTTCATGAGGTTTTGAGTTCGTCAGGTCAACCGCTCGATAAATCAATCATAGCATTTTTCGAACCGCGCTTCGCCCACAGTTTCAGCCGCGTGCCAGTGAGCTCCGCGCCGAAGCAAGTGTCGCTGAGCGGTTTGACGGTCGGTCCGCCGGCGGACGTTCACGAGCAGGAAGCTGACCGCATTGCCGATTCCGTAATTCAAAAAGGGCAATCCGACACCAAATCTTTAGCGAACAATGAAACTGAAAGCGCGAAGTTTGACTTGAGCCAAGTGCGCATTCATACGGACACACGCGCAGCCGAATCGGCGCGCGCGATCAATGCACTGGCTTACACGGTGGGAAATAACATCGTCTTTGACGCCGGTCAATTTGCGCCCCGAACTCAAGCCGGACAGCACTTGATGGCGCATGAACTGACGCACGTCGCCCAGCAAAGCGAGAAAAGTTTTTCGGGCATGCCGGCTATCCAAAGGCAGCCCGCGGCTCCGACTCCAGCTCCGACTCCAGCTCCGGCTGACGGCGGACTAAATCAAGAGATGCTGAAACAGATCGCCCGAACTTTGCATGAAGCAATGTCAGGTTGGGGAACGGATGAAGAAGCGATCTATGGGGCATTTGCGGGCAGAACACAGGAACAGGTCGGAGCGATCGCGAGGGTTTACCAGCAGATGTATAACGCTGATTTGCTCCAAGAATTGAAAAGCGAACTCAACGATTCGGAAATGGAGCATCTGGCGATGTTCTCGCCGACCGCAGCGCCGGGCGAACCCGGTACGGTGAAGCGTGCAACCGCGCTTGCCGATATGATTGCCGAACAGCTCAACAAGGCGATGCGCGGCGTCGGCACCGATGAAGAAGCGATCTATGCGGCGCTGACGGGACGCACGACAGACGAGCTGAGAGCTATCCAAGATGCCTACGCGCGCCTGACAAATCGCGATTTGGCCGCGGATATTGAAGACGAAATGAGCGGCACGGAACTGACTCGCGCCAAAGCGCTGCTCAGTCAGGGAATGCTGATGCCGGAAGACGAAATCTATCTCGCCGTAAAAGGATTGGGCACGGATGAAGAGACTTTGTTTAGAGTTTTGAAGACCGTCAAAGGCGACCGCGCCAAAATAATCGACCTGATTGACAGGTATGCCGCCAAAGGATACGGCGATTTGTTAGCGGACGTGCGCGACGACTTATCGAACATCTTCGGAGACGACCTGATTAGGTCGATGGAGAATCTGCACGGCGCGACACCGACCACAAGCTGTTCGACCGATCAACGCAACACGGGTTTGGAAGCATTATCGGTCAGCGTCTCGATGACGCAAAACGCAGTGTCAAAGGCGGACGCCGATATTACGGCGGGAGCGTTGTCGGGCAACGTCGAAACAGCATTGCAGGACAACTTTAATCCTGGCGGCGCGGCGAATGCCGTCGATGTAGCTCTTTTGACACGGGTGCGCGACCGGTTGTCTCTCGTGCGCACCAATATTCTGACTCTGAGCGATGTAACCTGTGTCGCGAGCGACCCGAGATATTGTGTTGAGAAGCCCGACTGTTCACGTTTCATATATGGCTGGGCGTCAATAAATTTGCCGGCAAGCACGGTTCGCTTATGTAACGCTTTCTTTGACTGTTTGAAGAATGAAGACGATAGAGGAAGAGGTCTTGTCCACGAGTGTGCCCATCGCACAGGCATCGAAGACAAGTTCTATAAGCATGACGCGGGTTTCTCCACCTTGACGCCGCAGGGTAATAAATCCGCAACCGACTCGCTGGATAACGCGGACTCGTATGCCTATTTTGCGAAACAGTTAGATTAGGAGCGAAGATGACCACATTTCCGGGTTCGCCAAGATTATTGAAAGGGGGCATTGTGCTGATCGATCCGGGCAATGCGGCAGTACGGCGGATTATTTCGCTGCAGTATAACCCGGACACGTTGTCGCGGACGTTGCAAGTCAAGGGAATCGGCGCAGAAGGAGGGGACCGGTCGGAAGCTTTGCGGTTAAAGGGGCCACCAGTGGAGACAATCAAGTTGGATGCGGAGATTGACGCCACGGATCAACTTGAGCTGGCGGATCCAGCGACGGCGCAGGTGGGCATCCATCCGCAACTTGCGACCCTCGAGATGATCGTTTATCCGAGCAGCAACCAGCTGTCGTCCAACAACAACCTTGCTCGTTCCGGCGCACTCGAAATCGCACCGATGGAAACGCCCCTCACGCTGTTTGTTTGGAGCAGGAACCGCATCCTGCCAGTTCGGCTGACCGATTTCAGCATCACCGAAGAGGCCTTCGACGCGTCGCTGAATCCGATCCGAGCAAAGGTCAGTTTGGGAATGCGCGTGCTGAACGTGGACGACGTCGGCTTCGACCACAAAGGCGGAAATTTGTTCATGACCTATCTTCAGCAAAAAGAACAGTTCGCGGCGCGCGTGGCCGGGACATTCGGCGCGCTGGGTATCGGAGGCATTCCATGATCGATCCCTTTCAAGCATTACAGGAATTGCTGCAACCTTGCGGATTGAAAAACAACCTGTTTCCGCCGACCAGCCGCTACTACGGCACTGACACGGCTACGATCCAGATCGCGGACGGAAAAGCCACGATCTACTTGCGTCGCCGCTTCGTGCCGTCGCCGGACAATTTCGCGCTGTTGCGGGAGCATTTAGTAACGCAAGGTGAGCGACTCGACAACATCACCGCAAAACATCTAGGCGATCCAGAGCAGTTCTGGCGTGTTTGCGACGCCAACGGCGCGATGCGGCCGGAGGAATTAACTGAAACGGTCGGTCGCCGACTGCGAATCACATTGCCCGAAGGTATGACGGGGGTGCCCAGTGCTTAAAGGGATCAATCTTCAACTTTACATTGGCCCGTTAGTGCCGATCCCGGCCCCCCAAGCGGTGATTGACGCGCTGTCCGAGATGACCGTGACAGTCAACGATGTCGGCCAAAGCGGCTTTCAACTTTCCTTTACGTTGAGCAATCAATCGCCCCTGCATACGCTGTTTCTGCTGAGCGGAGGGGGGGCCGTCAGCATTTTGAGAGTCGTCATCGTTGTGATCTTCAACGGAACGCCGCACGTCATCATGGACGGTGTAGTAACCAATCATCAGATTCTTCCGGGGACGGATAGTCGGCACCCCACGCTTTCCGTGACTGGCGAAGATATCTCGGTTTTGATGGACAAGATCGACTTCAGCGGATTTCCCTTCCCCGCATTGCCGGCGGAAGGCCGCGTTGGGCTTCTCCTGCTGAAGTACGCGTTCCTGGGAATCATTCCATTGGTTATCCCAAGCATCCTGATCGATGTGCCGATCCCGATTACACGGATTCCGTTCCAGCAAGGGACCGACCTCGCCTACATCAAGGAACTTGCCGACCAAGTTGGCTACGTGTTTTACGTTGAACCGGGCCCGGCTCCCGGCACCAATGTTGCTTATTGGGGACCTCAAATCAAGGTTGGCGTTCCGCAACCCGCGCTCAACATCAATATGGACGCGCATACCAATGTGGAATCGCTGTCATTTACTTTTAATAACAACTTGAATGCGATTCCCACGGTGTTTTGGTACGAAGAACTCACGAAGGCGATTGTCGTCGTGCCGATCCCGCCGATTACCCCGCTTAATCCTCCACTAGGGCTGATTCCCCCGATCCCCACGAGACTTGCGCCAGTCAGCCATGATTTATCCAAGCGGTCTTTGCCGCAAGCAATTATGATCGGTTTGGGGAAGGCTTCGAAATGGTCGGAAGCAGTCACGGGCAAAGGCGAGTTGGATGTGTTGCGGTATGGGCACATTTTGAAAGCGCGTCAACTTGTCGGCGTACGCGGCGCGGGCACAGCCTATAACGGCCTGTACTACGTCAAGAGCGTGACCCACAAAATCAAACGCGGTGTTTACAAGCAAAGTTTCGAACTCAGTCGCAATGGATTGATCTCAACAGTTCCAAAGGTACCGGTATGATGGAAGCAGCGAGCAACCGTTACTACGGCAAATACCGTGGCACGGTGTTCAACAATATCGATCCAGAGCAGCGCGGCCGCATTCAGGCCATCGTTCCCGACGTGCAGGGTCTTGTGCCAACAACTTTTGCCTTGCCCTGTGTGCCCATCGCCGGCAAACAGGAAGGCACTTTCATGATCCCGCAGATTGGCGCTGCCGTGTGGATCGAATTCGAACAGGGTGATCCGGACTATCCGATCTGGACTGGAGGATTTTGGGGCTCGTTTGCCGAAGTGCCTCCCGCAGCATTGGTGCCGCCAGCGATTCCACCGGGGCAGAATATTGTCGTCCAGACGACGTTGCAGCATTCACTAATTCTCAGCGACGCGCCGCCCATTCCCATGCTGGCTCCAGTGCCGGCTCCCGCTCCACCAGGGACCGGCGGCATCGTTCTTCGGAGCCCCACGGGTGCCATGATCGTGGTCAATGATACTGGCATCTACATCAACAACGGGAAAGGGGCGTCGATCGAACTGGTTGGTCCAAGCGTGATGATTAACAAAGTAGGTCTAGTGGTGATTTAAGTATGCCTGGTTTTCTACTCCATGTCGGCGCGACGGTGCTTTGCTCCCACGGCGGGCAAGCGCAACCGACTGTGCCCAATCCACGCGTCACGGTCAACGGAATGCCGACGGTGACGATGACCGCGCCCTATATGGTTGCGGGCTGCGTATTCAACGTGTCCGGCGCTCCTTCACCGTGCGTCTCCGCGCAATGGGTGACCGCAGCGCTGCGAATTACCTCGAACGGGCAGCCGCTGCTCCTTTTGGACAGCCAAGCCATTTGCGCCCCAAACGGAACTCCCGTGATCATTGCCGCAACACAAACACGAGTCACAGGATCGTGAGTTAAGCATGAATATTGATTTCCCAATCCGATTCGACAACTGCGGCCGAGCCGCTGTGACCGACGAGAACGATCACATCCGCGATATGATCGAGCAATTTCTATTCACCAACGCTGGCGAGCGCGTCAATCGACCGGATTTCGGGAGTGGCCTTTTGCATTTGTGCTTCGCACCCAACAGTCCGGAATTGGCGGCGGCATTGCAGTTCACCATCCAGGCCGGGCTGCAGCGTTGGTTGGGCGATGTGATTGAGTTGACGGACCTGCAAGTCACCAGTGTCGATTCCCGCCTGATTGTGCTCGTTCAGTACGTCGTTCGTCGCACCGGCGAACTGCGTTCGGAAACTTTTGCAAAAGAGGAACTATGATCGACCAATCAACGCTCAACTGCCGGAATGACACTCGCCGACAGGCTGTCCATCGCAAGCCTCTCAACGGAATCGATTACGTTGAGATCGTTGATGATCGTCAGCTCGAACTGTGTGTCCACCTGTTCCACCCGGTATCCACACCATTGGGCGTCGCCAACGTGCGGATCGATGGCGGACGGCGCGTCCGAAACATTCAAGCCGTAAAAGTTTTCCAGGGAGATGCGGCGTGTTGTCTGTATGTAACGGTGGATCGGGCGGGCGACTTTTCCAACTACATTCTGCGGCTGGTCGAGGCGAGAGACGGTCGGCCTACGAACAATCCGCTGTGTGGCTTTGATCCACGTTACGCGCGGGTGGAGTTTAGCTTCAAGGTCGATTGCCCAAGCAACTTGGACTGCAAATCGGATTCTGTTTGCCTTCCTCCCAAGGGCAACGAGCCGGAAATCAATTATCTCGCCAAAGATTACGCCAGTTTCCGCCAACTTATCCTGGACCGGCTTGCGCTCCTGATGCCCGATTGGCGTGAGCGGCATGTGCCCGATATCGGCATTGCGCTTGTGGAAGTTCTCGCATACGTGGGCGACTATCTCAGCTACTATCAGGACGCCGTTGCGACGGAGGCTTATCTTGGCACGGCGCGACAACGCATTTCCCTTCGCCGCCACGCTCGGCTGGTGGATTATCCGATGCACGAGGGGTGCAACGCACGTGCGTGGGTCACCATCCAAACCGATGTAGATGTCGTCAATTCAAATTTGACGCTGCGCGACATCTACTTCACAACGGGCGATGCCGATGGTCAGGGCGAGTTTTTCGAACCGCTTGTGGAAAATCTCGATGCGCCTCTATCGATTTTCGCCGCGCACAGTGCGATTCATTTTTATACTTGGGGTGATGAGGAATGTTGTCTGTCGAAGGGAGCGACCCGCGCAACGCTGGAAGGCCCGCTCCCGAATCTTATGATAGGCGACGTGCTCATTTTTGAAGAGGTAATCGGCCCGAGGACCGGCAAGGAGGCAGACGCCGATCCAACTCGCCGTTGGGCTGTGCGACTGACAAACGTAATTCACGGCGACGACGCTCTTTACGACCCGCCGGTTTCAATCGTTGAGATCGAATGGTCCGCCGCGGATGCGCTCCCATTTTCGTTCTGCCTATCCACACGGTTGGCCGCACCGAATTGCAGTCTTGTGCAGAAAATCAGCGTCGCGCGAGGAAACATCGTGCTGGTCGACCATGGCCAAACCATTGACCGCCCCGAGGACTTAGGCCAAGTGGGGCTAAATGAAATAACCGGCCAGTGCAGGTGCGAGGGCAGCGCCATCGACGTCACGCTGGTGCCTGACCGGTTTGAACCCAACCTGAAACACGCCCCGCTGACGTTCAGCGAGCGGCTTTCCGCAGGCGCGCCCGCTGTGAATTTGCTGGTGCAGGACCACCGCCGCGCGGTGCCACAGATAGTGGAACTAATCGGACTGGCGGGCGAACAGGGTGATCTCGACATGTCTGGTCCACGCAAACGAATAGTGCCTGCAGACGACCAATGGCTCTGGCATCCGCAACGCGACTTGTTTGACAGCCATAGTCTGGACCAGGATTTCGTTGTCGAGATCGATGGTGACGGGCGGGCACATCTCCGATTTGGTGATGGCGAACTGGGACGGATGCCTCAGGCGGGTACAAGATTCTCAGCGCGATACCGCGTCGGCAACGGCCCGATCGGTAACGTGGGCGCCGATACGATCACGGCAATCAGGGTTCGGAATGGGACTCTAAGCGGCCCAACACTTCGACCGCGCAATCCGTTGCCAGCACAGGGCGGCACAGCGCCGGAGCCAATGGCTGAGGTAAAACTTTTTGCCCCACGCGCATTCCTGAAAAAACTGCAACGGGCCATTACTGCCGCCGATTATGCCGCGATTGCTGGGAGAAACCAGAAAATCCAAAAGGCTGGCGCATCCTTGCGCTGGACTGGCAGTTGGTACGAAGCGCAAGTCGCTGTAGACCCACTCGGCACCGAGCTCGTCGAGCAAGATTTGCTGCATGAGATTTCAAGTTATTTGTACCGCTTTCGTAGAATGGGGCACGACCTGAGAGTCACGGCCGCGAAATATGTTGCGCTGGATATCGAACTGAAAATCTGCGTGCTTCCTCACTACCTACGCGGCCACGTCGAGGCGGCTTTGCTCGAACGACTCAGTAATCGAACGCTTCCCGACGGCACACTCGGTTTCTTCCATCCCGACAAACTGAGTTTTGGTGATGGCGTGCACTTGAGCAAACTGGTCGCGGCTGCTCAAGCCGTGAGCGGCGTCGAAAGCGTTCAAGTGACCAAATTGCGGCGGCTCGGCGAGGGAGACAACGGCGAACTCGATTCCGGCATCTTGCGGCTCGGTCCGTTAGAGATCGCGCAACTGGACAACGACCCAAACTTCCCGGAGCATGGCTCGCTGAAGTTGAAGATCGGAGGGGGACGATGAAATCGAATTGTGGTTGCTGCGAAGGTTCCGAAAAACTGACTCCGCTGACGATGGCCAACCGGCCCGGTTTGCCCGCGCTTTCATATCGCGTCGGCACGCATGCCGCATTTTTGGAAACGATGAAGGCCCGGCTGTCAGCGGCCGATTTTCCCGAGCTGGCCAGTTTGAAAACCCGTGTCTCGGGCGACGCTGCCATCGCGCTTTTGGATGCCTGGGCGGTTGTGGGAGACGTGCTGACGTTCTATCAGGAACGAATTGCGAACGAAGGCTATCTGCGCACCGCAACCGAGCGGCGTTCAATTCTTGAATTGGCGCGGTTGATCGGCTACACGTTGCGGCCTGGCGTTGCATCGTCGGTTTATCTGGCATACACATTGGATGAAGACCGCTCGGTCACGCCGCCGAAATCAATCTCGACGATGATCCCAGTCGGCTCTCGAGCCCAAAGCATCCCCGGTCCCAATGAACTCCCCCAATCGTTTGAAACTTCGGAAAAGTTGGAAGCAACGTCTCAGTGGAACAAAATTCAAGTGCGGCTGAATCGACCGCAAACCGCCGAGAGCATTTTGAACAAGGGCCGCCCGCGAGTTTACTTGAACGGCATTGCGACCAATCTGAAAGAAAACGACCCGCTACTCATTGAATTCGGCGACAACAAGCCCGTGCCGTTTCGCATTGTCGAAATTCAGCCGGACGCAGTGGCGAATCGTACGCTGGTCAGACTGAAACCGTGGACTGAGGGACAGGCCATCGTTCGGGTCCTTGACCGAATTTCCGAGATCGTGGCGGCTTTTTATACGAATGTAGTGGAATCTGAATTGATCAATCTCCCCATCATCAAGAAGGTGATTCGGCAACTTAGAAATATGCGGATTGATCAGGGAATGGAAAGGCCACCGGCCGAACTTTCGGCGATAGGCGACGTGGCGATAGGGAACTTGAAAACGGAATTGTCAGCCGCTGAGCAACATGATCGGCGGGAACAACTCGTCCCGCTTTTGACGAAATTGATCTCGGGTCTCACTGACGAGATCCCGCGTTTGGAGAAAGCAGATCCGAGTTTGTTCTCGGTTGATGAATTCCTGTCAAGTTCGGAGGTCAAAACCGGAGAACTCTTCGAGTCATTGCTGAGGCCGCCCACATTGCCTCCTGCCAACTCGTCGAAGCTGAACCGAGAATTTGGCTTGGCCTTCGCCGACAAGTCCGACTCGGGGAACCAATTGTTGGCGACGTTCCAGCCCGCATTGCGCGACCTGCTGTCAACGGCGTTGTCGAATGCGAAAGTTACAAAATCGAACAACATCAAAGTGTATGCGTTTCGCGTGAAGGCAGCACCATTCGGCAGCCAATCTCGAAAGCGCTCAATGGTTGATAGGGAAACCGGCGAAGTCGTTGAAATTGGCGAGTGGCCCATTGTCCAATGGCGGATCGCGCGTAATCAACTCCAAGGCGACCGTCCGATTCTGCACGAAAAGGCGGACGTGATCTTTCTCGACGCCAGTTATGACAAAATAGCTGTTGGAACAGCGGTCAAACCAAGTTGGATCATGATCGACAACGGCACTTGGGAACTGTCGGAAAATCCAAGGCAGCAAGTGACTCCCGCCAGTTCGCCGGATCCACTCATAACCAATATTAACAAGGTCCAAGCCGACGTATCCCGCGCTGATTACGGGTTGGCGGGTAAAACCACAAAAATTGAACTGGATAATTCGTGGATCAAAATTGATCCAACGCGACCTGACGAGCAAAACCTGACCGCTGCCGCACAGGCGATCTACGACGTTGACTTTCGGTTCATCCGGAGTTCTGTGGTTTACGCCCAAAGCGAAGAGTTGTCACTCGCCGAAGAGCCAATCAACGATCCTGTTTGTCACGGCAATAGTTTTCCCATTGAACTGGATGGTTGGTACAGTAATTTGCAAACAGGGCGGTGGCTGATCGTGTCGGGGGAACGATCCGATGTTAAGGACCAGGCGAAATCCTCCTTGCCCGTGCCTGGTGTGATGGCCAGCGAGCTGGTGATGTTGGCGGGAGTCATGCAGGACGTCGCGCGGCCAGGCAAACTGCCGCTCTCCGGCGACAAGAATCATTCCTTCATTAAACTAGCCAGGAATGACCTCGCGTATTGCTATAAGCGGGACACGGTTGTGATTTATGGCAACGTAGTCAAGGCGACACATGGAGAGACGCGAAGCGAGGTGCTTGGTGGCGGCGACGCAAGCAGGGGGCTGCAACAATTTTCGCTACGGCAGCCGCCGCTGACGTTTATCGCGGCTTCAAATCCGTCCGGCGTCGAAAGCACGCTGGTGGTGCGAGTCAACGACGTCGAGTGGCACGAGACCGACAGTCTCGCCACTGCACTGCCGACGGATCGTACGTTCGTCACGCGCACCGATGACGACGGAAAGACGACGGTGGTCTTCGGAACCGGCGAACATGGCGCTCGATTGCCCACCGGCCAGGAAAATATAAAGGCCCTCTATCGCAACGGGATCGGGTTCGGCGGCAACGTCAAGGCCGGACAGATCAGTTTGTTGGCGTCAAGGCCGCTCGGCGTCAAGTCGGTGACGAATCCCTTGCCTGCTACCGGTGGAGCGGACAAAGAAAACCGCGACCAGGCGCGCGAGAACGCACCGCTGGCTGTGATGGCGCTGGAC